>JADFOW010000037.1 GCA_022562615.1 Nitrososphaerota archaeon | reverse complement strand
GACTATAGAGATTGTAAAAGGAAGGATTATCAATTATACCTAGATGAGAGATTCCTGTTTTACAAATACCATGAAAGATGGCAATCAGAAATTAAAGATAGGTCCTTCTTTACATGTGGAGGTTTGAAACTAAATTATTCCAAGTGATTCGAAAAAAAGTGACACTGCAATTAAGGTTCCCATCGAATCATTAATTTTTAATTTCATAAAATAATAAGATAAATAGATCCTGAAAACTGTAGAATCTAGAAATGAGGCAGAAAACTATTCTTGTAATTATTCCATTAATTCTATCAATTGGAGTTATCCCTGCAATTCCATTTAGTGCTGGAGTAGATATTCCTCCTTTATTACAAATCTGCATTGACAAAGTTTGGATTGAAAGTACCAAAGGTAGAATTGCATGTGTAACTCCATCTACTGCAGAAAAACTAGTTGAGCGTGGATGGGGAACTCTATTAGTTATTGTTGAAGACACTTCTGATGAAAAATCAATCACTCCAGTTGTTTCAGGTGGGACACTACCAATTACTCAAACCCCGATAATTGGAATTCCTGAAAAGGAATACCCAAAAAACTATGTTCCTGGAACAGAAGAGCTTGCAGAAGATGAAATTAGATTAACATTTTTGGGAACTGGAATGCCTTTTCCAACAAGAAATCAAGCAGCAGCTGGAGTGTTGATGGAGTTTGGTAATGGGGAAATTCTAATGTTTGATGTTGGAAGTGGAACAGTTGCAAATTTTAACAGCATGAAAATATCTCCAGCACATTTAACAAAATTCTTCATCACTCATCTGCATACTGATCATCAAGGTGATTTGGATATGTTTTGGGCTCAAGGTATACCCTTTGGCAGAATTTTGCCGATGCAAGTTTGGGGACCAACTGGTGAGGGACATGCTTTAGGAACACAGTCTTTTGTTGACGGGATACTATCTGCAAATCTTTGGGATTTGAAATCAAGAGAAGGAATCGCTCCAACCTCTGGTGCAGAAATCATTACACATGAATTTGATTGGGCAGAAACCCAAGTTGTTTATGAAGAAGATGGGATTACTGTAACTTCATTCCCAGCAATTCATGCAATGGCAGGTGCAATAAGTTATAGAATAGATTGGAATGACATGTCTATTGTTTATTCTGGCGATACTAGAATTAACGACTTTATGGTAGAGCAAGGTCAAAATGTGGATTTGCTAATTCATGAAACATTTTTGCCTGCAGAAATATTGTCTGAAAAAACTGGGATGGCTTTGGAACTTGCGACGGTGTTAGTAAATGATCTACACACTTCTGCAAAGGCAGCTGGTGTGGTTTTTGAACTAGCACAGCCAAAAATGGCAGTAATGTATCACACATGGGTAACAGATGAAACAATATCTCCAATCTTTGATGATTTACGATTGCCCTACTTGGGACCTGTAACTTTGGCACAGGACTTTACAGTTTTCAACATTACTCCTGAATCCATTGTAGTTAGACAAGCACTTGTTGATGATGCCCCTTGGCCTATAGTTCCTGCAGAGAGTGCTCACGCAGAGACAAGTGATGAAGTATCTGTATTGCCAGAATGGCTACAAGAACATGCAATAGATCTCGAAGAAGCGTTAAAAGAAATTTTAGAGCAACGAAACTCAGAATAGAGTAATTCTCAATTAAGGCACTAAACAGAGATTGGACTCCTTCAGGTGTTGAAAAACAAACCTTGAATTAATTTCTATATTTTTTCTTTACTGAGCCATGCTTTGACGTGTGGCTTTCTAATGTATGATAATACTGCTGCATTAATGATTATTGAAAATATTGCAAACGTATTTCCAGATAGTAAATTAATTATTCCAAAGGCTATTCCAATTCCTGAACTAATGTTGACCATGCGAATTCCATATCTTTGTCTTGAGAATAGAGCTGCTGAAATAGTTGCATGAATTCCAATCATAAACCAGTCAAATATAGTTCCAAATGTTGCAAGGAATCCGAGACCTACATCATCAAAGAATGTTACAATGATGAATGGAATACTGATGAAAACGTGAATGAGTAGAATAATAGATGCAAATCCATGGAATGAGGCAATAATTCTGACACCTGCTGGCATATTCATAATTTCACAAATTTTTTGGGTTATATAATGCCAACACGAGAAGGAATTAACGATTTTTACATATTCGCCTTCTCTTGATTGAAGGAAATTGTTTATTTTTTTAATGATATAGGAATGTTCATCTCAAACTCTCTAGAAACAGCACAACTTTTTGCGTAAAAGAGGGGCGTTCTCTTTTTACTGACAGTCGATGAACTCGTTAACACATGATAGATTTTACAAAAAATTAGTTGATAAAACGCTTTACAACAATTATTATAGAATCTAAAATTTTTCCCAAAATGGTCTGAACCTTATTGGGTTCAACCAGGAATTTTTCTTTCCTAAAAATGGTTCAAGTCTCTAAGGATTTGAGCCTAAAATGATGATTATTGTTTAAATTTAGTTTACTGATTGTTGCTGTGTGAAACATTCACTAATTTTTGCATTAATTCTCTCAATAGGATTCATTTCAATAATTCCATTAAGTGATGCTACTGAATTTAATCAAATTTGTATTGATAAAGTCTGGATTGAAAGTACTAAAGGCAAAATTGCATGTGTAACTCCATCAACTGCTGAAAAACTTGTGGAACGTGGATGGGGAACTCTTTTTGATGAAGATCAATTTGCAACAAACTCTCAGTCCAATCCCCTCCCTTCATGGAACAGTGGAAATTCTAAACAAAAAATTATTGAATTTGTAGATAAGGTAACAAATCCTTCTTCACCAGCATTTGTTCCTGCTGAAGATAGAATTGCAACTTTTGATAATGATGGTACCTTGTGGATTGAGCAACCACTCTACATACCATTTGCATTTCATCTGGAATATCTCTATGAACAATTAGAAAATAATCCTAGTTTAGCATCTCAAAGTCCATATTCTGAAATTTTAGAAAAAAAAGATTCTTTATCCAATCAAAGTCTAGATGAAATTCCAGGCCTTGTTGAAATTTTACTTCCAGCATATCCTGATATTACACAAGAAGAATATCTACAAAAATCAAAAGATTATCTTGATAACACAAAACATGCTAGATACAATGTTGCACTAAAAGAATTAACTTACCAACCAATGGTTGAACTAGTTCATTATCTTCAAGAAAATGATTTCAATGTATACATCGTTTCTGCAGGATTTCAAGGTCTAATGAGATCAATCTCTGAAGAAGCTTACAATATAGAAAAAGAAAATGTTATCGGAACCCATCCAAAATTTGTTTATGAATTAACTGAAAATGGTCCTGTGCTTATTCGTCAACCAGTTTTAGCCTCATTTAATGATGGGGCTGAAAAACCAGTGAATATTCAAAAATTCATTGGGAAAATACCTATCTTTGCATGTGGAAATTCTGGCGGGGATATTGAAATGTTAATGCTTACTCATTTCCACGAGAATCATTTTGCATGTATGCTAAACCATGATGATGAAGAAAGAGAATACAATTATCCTAATTCCGAAGCCTTGGAAGAATCTAAACAAAATGATTGGTTAGTAATTAGCATGAAAAATGATTTCAAAACCGTATTTTCAAGTTCTCAAGAAAAAATTGAGTATGAATGCTCTACAGATTTCTGGAAAAACAATTTAGAATTATGGGGAAACATAGGTGTTGATTATAATGATGACTTTGATGAAACATTTGGGAAAGATAACTTTGAACCTGACATTACCTTAGAACAAGCAATCAATGCAGAAGGACTTGGACTGAATCATCTTGCCAGATCAGGTACAACAGCGTATCTAAATGCACTATTAGATCCTGAAATTGATGAGAACGCAGTTAAATCAGCAGTTTATTTTGGATACATTCATCAAATTGATAACTACCTTGAAAATTGCAAAAAGATAGAGAAGTAAATTCTTTTTAAATAGGATACCAATTTATGAAATTAGGATTGGGCAAATTTAATACGTTAAAAAACTTTATCATATTATTTTCTATGATCCCCTTAATTTTATCAATGGGGATTGCCCCAGCATTACCCTTTGTTGGTGCAGATGTTGATTCAGAAACAAACTGTCGAGAAGGATTGGTACTAGTTCACCGTACAACAGCAAATGATTATGTTTGTTTGAGTATGGATTCTGCCGAAAGGTGGGAGAAACTCGGATTAAGTGAAATTGTTGGAGATGCGACCGCTGAAAAACCCACGGAACAAATAATTGAAAAACAGGTAACCTTACAAATAACTCAGGGACAAACAACTGAGCAGCCTAACATTATTGTAATAATGCCAGATGATATTGGTTGGTACAATATTGGTGCATACCATGATGGTATCATGGCCGGTTTAACCCCAAACATAGACAAAATAGCTCAAGATGGAATGCGTTTTACTGATTACTATGCAGATCCTAGCTGTACTGCAGGACGTGCAAGTTTAATCACTGGGCAGTTACCAATTCGTACAGGCCTTACCACTGTTGGACAAGCAGGTGCAGAGATTGGAATGCCTGCTGAAGCTCCTACACTGGCCACAATTTTGAAATCAATGGGATATTCTACTGGACAGTTTGGTAAAAATCATTTTGGTGATCTGAACAAATTTCTACCAACAGTTCATGGGTTTGATGAATTTTATGGTTACTTGTATCATCTTGATGCATTAGAAGATCCATATCAGCCAACATATCCATCAGAACTAAATTTGATTATTGGACCACGCAACATGATTCATAGTTGGGCAAGTGATGTAGATGATAACACAGTTGATCCTAGATGGGGCACAGTAGGTAAACAAGTAATTGAAGATGCAGGTCCAGTCCCACCAGAGCGAATGAAAACTTTGGACAGCGAAATTTTAGATCGTTCCATTGACTTTATGCAAAAATCAATTGATGACGATGAGCCCTTCTTTGCATGGATTAATCCATCAAGAATGCATGTTGTGACCCATTTGAGTGACCATTATGATGGTCTCCGAACCCCTGAGAATGGGTGGAGCATTTACGAAGCAGGAATGGTAGAAGTCGATGATTTAGTTGGAGATGTAATGAATTTTCTTGAAACGAATGGAATTAAAGAAAACACCATTGTGATTTTTACTACTGATAACGGAGCAGAGGTTTTCACATGGCCTGATGGGGGAATGACCCCTTTTAGAGGAGCAAAGGGACAGATTCTCGAAGGTGGAATGCGTGTTCCAATGCTAGTTCAATGGCCAGGACACATTCCCGCAGGTAATGTAGAAAATGGCTTAATGTCTGGACTTGATTGGGTACAAACCCTTACCGCAGCTGCTGGAAATCCAAACATTGCAGAGGAGCTCAAAGAAGGAAAAATCATCGATGGTAAAACATACAGGGTTCATCTTGACGGATACAATCAACTTGATATGCTAACTGGCAAAGGTCAATCAAATCGTGATGTGATTTATTATTTTGCTCAACAAGAATTTGGGGCAGTTAGAGTTGGCGATTACAAGTACAGGTTCGTTGATCAACCAAATGGGTGGTTTGGTCCATTAGTTGATCTTCAAATGCCTGTAATAACAAACCTACGACTAGATCCATTTGAGAGAGCAGGCTTATCAGATGGTAAAGATGGTGGTTCTATCAATTACTATAGCTATTTTGTGTATGAATTTTGGCGTTTTGTAGAATCCCAGCAAAAAGTTGAAGAGTTGATATTGACCTTTGTTGATTATCCTCCATTGCAGGATCCTGCATCCTTTAATCTAGATTCAGTTAAGAAAAAGATTGAAAAGATGAGAGCGTTAGGAGATTAAAAGGACTTTAGACATCATAAATTATAACATGTACTTTATGACGAATTTTTATGAATAAGTTATTCTATCTCCTTTTTACTGCTGCAGGAATTATTGTAATTGGTTCTTTTGTTATTTTTTCTATAGAATCACAACAACCAGACTCACAAATTAATTCAATGCTTGATGCTGTTTGGTGGACGGTAGCTACCGTAACTACTGTAGGGTATGGTGACATCGTACCTGTAACTGATACTGGTAAAATTGTGGCTATATTCTTCATGTTTTTTGGAATTGGTGTATTGGCAATTTTCTTATCTGTATTAGGAACACAATTTTACAAGCGTAGATTTGAAACAGAAGAAAAAGAATTTACTGATTATCAAAAACTAGTCTTACAAAGAATGGATGATTTGGAAAAAAACCAAGAGAAATTGCAAAAAGATCTTAAAAACTTAATTGATAAGTTACAAGAAAGGATTTAGGAGAATAAATGGTTGAGATGAAAAAATTCCAAAAAAAGTTTTCAATGATTTTTACATTAACTATAATTGGAATCTTAGGTTTCTCAATTACAATCTCAGCTACAGACTCTGCAATACCCGAATGGATTAAAAATAATGCAAAGTGAATCTCATTTGCATATTTTGAAAAATTTGAATTGAATACAGTAGATAATGCGAAAGCCCTAATTGCAGATGATCCCCGTGGTAGAATGTATCAATTTCGGGATGCCAATCCACAATTCTTTTTAGAATCTTTACCAAGTGCTGACAAAAAACAATTCTACGAATTTATTGCTGATTGGATGGATAGGGGAGATCTTCTAAATGAATTTGATGTCGACATTGAAGTGTTAGATGGAACAGGTTCAACAATCCAAATCTGGGAATTTAATACCTGTGGAATTACCAGTTACGGGACATATCTACAAGATACAATTTTCATATACCAATTTTCAGGAGTCCAGGATTCTGAAATTCGAGATAGAACCCATTTTAGCTGCGTAGGGATTCATCTAAAGGTTCCTTAGAGCCTTACAAAGGTTAAATTCTAAACTCTTTTGGTTAGGTTTGAATTCCAAACATTAGAGAAACCATTTTTAATACAGAGGAATTAGAAAAATGATTAGAATGAAAATTTCTGCAAAAATGAAAAAAGCACTCAATGATCAAGTTAGACTTGAAGCCGATGCAACAAACAACTATCTTGCAATGGCATCTTGGTGTGAGGTTACAGGGTATGAAGGTGCAGCCAATTACTTTTATTCCCAATCCGATGAGGAAAGAACTCACATGCTCAAAATAGTCCATTATCTAAATGACATGGGTGCAATTGCCACAATTTCTGCAACAAAGGCTCCGGCTACCTCTCACAAATCTCTTGAGACCCTAATCAAAGCTGCATTGAAAAACGAACAAGCAGTTACCAAAGCAATTCACAAGATGGTTGAAATATCTCAAAGAGACAAGGATCACTCGACATACGCATTTCTTGAATGGTTTGTAAATGAACAAGTTCAAGAGGAGACAAAATTTGAAACCCTGTTGCAAAAGTTTGATCTTATTGGTAGAGATAAACTGGCGATTAATGAAATTGATAAACTTCTAGCAGCTCAGGCAACAGCATCAGCTGAACCTGCGGCTTGATCTTTTTTCTAAAATAATTAATTCCGCATAACTTTTCATAATTTTATGACTGTAATTGTAACTAAAATGTCAGGTGGCGTAACTCAACTATTCAATACAGAAACTGGAAGAGTTACCCGCAAATGTAAAGCAGACTCTGCTCTAATGCTAATTGAAGCCTTTGGAGGAATTGTAAAGTTTAATCAAAAAGATGCAAAGGCCACAGTAACAGGACATCTAAGGTCAATTGAATCGTGCGATGTTATCAAAGAAGAAGAGCAAGGTTACAAAGAAGCATTACCTACCATAATTGAAGCCAAAAAAGAATTTGTTAAAAATAAACATGAAACTACCCAAAAAGAACTTTAGGAATTAGAAGATAAATTATCGTCCCTTTGAGATTGCCTTTGCTATTGAAACTTTTCACATTTGCAGTCTTTCATTAGGCATCTTCCGTTTCCTTCAAAATGAATCAAGTTGTCATGATAACACCCGATTTTCTTGTTACTGCAATTCATAATTATGGTGATTTTCTAGTCATTAATCATGCTTTTCGGACAATTATAATTACAAAGATGTCATAAAGGAATTATTGGCTGGAATCAAAAGTATTGGGGGATTTTTCATGTTTATTGTTGGAGGAATTGTTGCAATTATTGTGGGTTCTTTTATGATAAGGGGCACTATGCATCTTTGGGACAATCCAGAGTCCGATGAGAAAAAAGATAAATAAAAAATTAAAATTTTCAAAAACTTGTAATTTAGTGTATAAACACCACTTTGATTCAGCGATGATGCCATGAAATCACTAAATATTATATCTGAAAATTTTTTAAATAATATTTGTTTTAACAATTATTGTGTCAGACCAATTCGAATTTCAATGTCCATTTTGTGGAAAGGATTTTGGACACGAGGTTATTGATCTAGCAAAACATATTGGAAAACAACATGATCCTTCAAGATCCTAGTTGTAAAATTGAGTAGATTCAATAATACGTATGGTGGGTGTTTTCGTAATGTCAAAAATACAGGCAGTTGGAGCTTGGATTGCAATAATTGGCGGGGGTATTGGTTTCTTCTTTTTCTCAATGTATGCTGAAGACTTTTTCAGATGAACTTAAAAATTAATTATTCTATTTTTTAGTTGATGATAATGCAGAAAATTTCCGAGTCGATAAAAAAATTTGTGAGCATTCAAAAATTAGGCTATGTTGCAACGATTTCAGAGGATGGAACTCCTAATCTTTCTCCCAAGGGAACCATAATTGCTTGGGATGAGAATACCTTGGCATTTGCAGATATACGTTCTCCAAACACTATGAAAAATTTAGAGAACAATCCAAACCTTGAGATCAATGTAGTAGATCCATTATTACGAAAAGGGTTTAGATTCAAAGGAAAAGGAACTATAATTAAAAATGGTCAGACATATGACGCTATTTTACATCACTATAGAGAAAACGGAATAAAAAGTCCCATTGGCGGAATTGTTCTAGTTGCGGTAAGTGAAATTCGTGAGGTAACTTCTCCTTTGTATGATCAAGGATTTTCTGAGGAGGAAATAAAGAAAAAATGGAAGAAATATTTCCTTGATTTATGATTGATTTTTAGCGCGTGTCTCTTGTAATTTTTCCAGTTTTTCTTTTGTGAGCGCATGTTCATTGCGTTCTTTTGCCAATAATCGTTGAACTGCTTCAAGTTCTTTTTCAGCCATGTTTATTTTTGATTTTAAGGATGCGGTAACTACACTTGCAGCTTCAATTATGCCTTTAGTATCTTGTTTTTTCCCAATTTGTTCTTGAATGAAATCCTTTTCCTTATTTGTAAAAACACCTGTATTGCCAGAGCCTCCTAATTCTTGTTTTGCATTATTTAATCTGGAAGTAATTTCCTCCAACTCTTTCTGGGTCTGAACTTCCTGTGTCTTTAGTTCGTGTAAATTTGACTTTGCCTCTGAAATCTTTTCTTTAGTTTCATTGTCTTCTTTGATTGATTTTTCCAATTCTTGTTTGGCGTTTTTTAGAGTGGCTTCAGTTTTTTCTAATTCCTCAATTAACGTTTTGTTTTTCTGATATTTTTCATCTATACCTTCAATTTTTTGCTTAATGTCTCTATACTCTCGTTTAACTACGTCAAGCTCCAATTTTTTCTGATTTGTTTCTCTTTTTAATTCCATCAGACTGGTAACAGCAGAATCATACTCTTCTTTTACAGCATGTAATTTTTTTTCATGCCCTATAATTTCTCCTTGTTTTTTTCTGAATTCATTTTGTAATTTTTCTACTTCAGTTTCCAGTTCTTCTTTGAGAATTGTCTCATCGCTCTTTTCAATAGATGCCTCTTCTTTCTTTCCAAATAGTCCCATTACTGTCTCACGATTTTTTCCAAAAAATGAACGTTTCTTTAGGTTTTCTTTTCTCTATTACGAATAAATCTAAGGTAAAACCCAATGCTGCCGATGACTATGCCTCCAAATAATGCTGGTACGGCTAGTTCTGGGTTTGTTGGGTGGATGTTTGGAGCCAACATCAACAAAAGTGCCCCTAGTATGATTAACGCAAATCCTCCACTCCTTCTTGATTTGTTGTGTTGATTATGAGCCATGTTTTAGCTATAAATATTCTGAAATTGTTTTTGCTACCTGTTTTCTTCCAATATCTGAAATGAACGGTCCAATTTTTGGTCCACGTGAGGTACCCAAAATTATTTTGTATAAAATTTTAAAGAAATCTTTTGGTTGCACATCATTTGATTTGGCTATTTGATAAATTGTGTTTTGAATATCTTCTGGTTCTTCTTCGGCATCAAGTGCAGTGCTCAACTCCTTGAGGGCTTTTTTTGCAAGCTCATCAAGATCAATCTCTGTTTTTTCTTGTTTGTCAAATTCATCAGCATAATTTCCAGCCAACTCAATTAGCTTTTCAATTTCTGGTTGTGGGTTTTTTATTACTCCATAATCTAAGAGTTTTTTCATTACTCTTTGGGTTCTGTCTTCTTTGAAAATATTGGATAATTCAATCAAAAGCCTGTAATTGACATGTGTGCTTGACTCTTTTGGGGGATTTAACAAATTTACATATTCAAACAATCCTTTGGATTTTGTAAGCTTGGCTTGGTTGTCTACTTTGATTCTTCCAAAGTAAATATCTTCTAATTCATTGTATTCATTCATAAGAGATGGTATGTCATCAAATCCAAGCTCTCTTGCTCCAGTAATTCTTTTGTACAGTAAAAGTAAAATTGATTTTGGACTTCCATACTCCAACCACTTTTGGGCAGTAATTACATTGCCTAATGATTTTGAAATCTTCTTACCGCCCTTGTCTAGGAACATTTCATATTTTACATGATGTGGATGAGGATAATTCAGAATTTCATCTGACACCCAATCATTTACTTTTACAGAATCCATGATGTCTTTTCCATAGGCCTCAAATCGTATATCAAATGCTGCCCATCTGGCAGCAAATTCTACCTTCCAAGCTAATTTGCCTAAATCTTTTGTAATGTCTGCCTCTCCATCATGACCGCACCCCTTGACCATCTTGGAGCCTATTTCTGTGTCGTGGCATTTGTACAAGACCTTCTTTTCATCTGGGAGATATTTTGTTGATTCAGCAGTGTATAGCCTACTACAATTAGAACAAACTGGGAAATATGGGAGATATTTTTGAAATTTTTCCTGCCCAACGAGTTCTGATATTTTGTCTCCAATCTTTGAACTGTTTTGTAAAATTACGTGGATTTGATCCTTTAGCAAACCTTGTTTGTAGGTTTCAACTGCCCTTCTAAACTCGTATCTTATTCCTAATTGGTCTAGCCCATCCAAAAGTATACTGCTCATATGCATACCATAAGATTCATGACAACCAAAAGGGTCTGGGATAAGAGATACAGGTTTTCCTATATGTTCTTCTAATGATTCTGGAAACCCCTCTGGAATTTTTCTTAACCCGTCTAAATCATCTGAATATGCAATTAACTCTGACTTGTAACCAAAGTTTTCCAAGGCAAGTTTTACTCCGTATGCTCTAACCGCATCTCCTAAACTACCAATGTGGGGAATCCCTGAAGCTCCAAGTCCGCTTTCAACTTTAATTAAATCTAAATTTCTTCCAAGTGATTTTTCTCGTTCTAATAATTCATGAGTTAACTTATCTATCCAAATTCCTTTTCCTATTGTTTCTGCTTCTGACATTTCTTTTCACTAATTCAATGGTTTACTCATGTATGGTCCATATAACAAATACCCTAACTTTTGATAATATTCTCTTGTACCTACTGCACTAATAACAAGAAGTTTTTTTGCATCAAACTCTTCTCTAGATATTTTTTCAGCTTCTTTCATTAGGCTTTTGCCCAGTCCAGAATGCTGGATCTCATTTTCTCCTTTTTCTCCAACCTTCAATGATTTTCCATAGACATGAATCTCTCTTACAATACACGTGTCTTGTTCTACCTCTTCTCTGTGAGCATTAATGCTTGGTTTTCTTAATCTCAAAAATCCATAGATGGATTCATTTTTGTCTTCATAAGACAAAAACACCTCTTTTCCATCTGAGGCGTCGTAATCTATTCTATTTAATTTCACATCTCCTCCATCTAATTTTTTGTTAGAAAGACCTGCTTCTCTGCATCTGATACACCTACATGAAAGCCCTTGTCTGCGTAAATTCTGCTGTACAATTTGTCTTAGATTGCCTGATTTTGGGCCTGCAATGATTTCATTTGGAGAAATCTCCCTTTGTACACGCATGATTCTGACCCATTTTGGGACGTTCTTTTTTACTTCTGTTAACACATTGATCATGTCTTCATCAGAATACGGAATGTATTTTCCTTGTTTGTATTCCTCATATAATGGCGTGTTTTCAATTACTAATGATGGATAAATCTTTAACATATCTGGACGTAACTGTGAATCTGAAAATAGTTTTTTAAAATCTGCAATGTCTCCTTCTGGAGTCATTGTAGGCAAACCTGGCATCATATGTGCAACAATTTTGTAACCTGCATCTTTTGAAATTTGAAATGATTCTATTACGTCATTAT
>JADFOW010000101.1 GCA_022562615.1 Nitrososphaerota archaeon | reverse complement strand
TTGTAATTTTTCATCAAAAGATTTTACATTTGATAACCTTTTTACTCATAACAATTTGGGCATTTTAACTGATTTACTTTGTGACCACATCCAACACAACTATATCTTATTGGAATTGGATAATTGACACTACTCTTAATTGCTTTATACACAATTAGCAAGGTCAATATTATTCCTACTCCTATGCCCATTTCTACAAAAACCATACACTTCACAAGTTTACTCAAGTTCTATGAGGAGAGGGCTACTGCAAATCCTATCATGAATGCAATAACTACACCAACCATTACCAGCATTGCTATTTTGTCCATGGTTTTTTGTCCAATGTGTTGACTCATGATTATATCATATCATAGTGAAAGAAAAAGCTCAGCACTTAGAAATTAAAAATATTTACAGAATTATGTTAGTAATATTAACAATTGTAAAGAGATGTTTTGTTATAGCTTAATTCTATTTATTTTGCAGAAAAATTTTGATCGCCAATACTGTTTTTCCCATTTATTAATTCAACGCCTAGATTTATCTCTAATTTCTCATCAACAGTATTTGTTTCGTCAGAATTGTTAGGAGAAAATTCATCTAAAATCTCCCCAAGTGCATGTCCGGATAAACCAAAAGCAGATATCACAAAGGCAGCAACAAGTAAAATTATGATAGGTCTCATTAGATGAGGTTACAAAAATAAATGATAATTTAAACTATAATTTGTCAAAATTTTATCTTTCTTTAATTCATGTCAATGATCGTTGCTCGAAACTTCATGACACCATTTGTTATTATCAAATGTTCTTAATACTTGAAGCAATTATCAAACCCAGTATACTAATAATGGAACCAAATACAATTATGACCTCTTTCCATCCACTCCAAATTACAACTGACGACATAATTATAATTACAATTACAAAAATTTATGGATTACGTATGATACATTAAACAAATGTTTGATTACAATTAATCACTGCAACTTTATCAATATATCATTTTTACAGATTAATCCTCCGTAAAATGTGCATTTACTGTGGCAAAGAGGAATCAAGATTGTTTCTAAATTCATATATCGGTCTAGTCATAATTGTCATTTAGACAAGTGAGGAAACAACGTCTTCTGGAAAATACTTTCGTAAGTATTGATGCATTTGCATTTCTCACAAAATGCCACTCCACAGCAGCAAGGATAACAATCACAATTACAATACAAGCAGACACTCATAAACATAATTACGACTCGAAACTATAAAAAATATCTCTCTTATATGACTAAAATCACGCCCAAATCAGGAGGATACTATTTTTACTGACAGTCGATAAACTCGTTAGGTCTGTGAATTTCAGGAAGTGAATAAATCTTTACTAGTTATTATGTGATAACAAATACATGAGTTCGAATTATCATGCAGAGATTAGCATAATTCCTATCGGGACTAATTCAACAAGTCTTAGTCAGTATATAGCGAAAGGAATTAATTCACTTTCAAAAATTCAAGGCCTAAAATATCAAGTGACACCTATGGGTACTGTTTTTGAAGCAGAAAACTTAAACAAAATTTTTGAGGCAACACAAGCAGTTATTGATGCCCTTTCTAAAAGTGGTGTGAAGAGATCCCAGACTATACTAAAGATAGACGTAAGACATGACAAAAAAAGTTCCCTTGAGGACAAGGTTAATTCTGTGAAAAAATACGTCTCTTAATTTTTTTAATAATATCTTTTTGCTTCAAAAAAGGATAGCAATCCTACCACCCAAACTTCTAATCCATTGATTAGTCGTCCATTGAGGCTGTTAACGTACATCAGTGTTTCTTGGTTGATTGCTATCCTACATATTTTCCAAATAATAAAATAAAAAGAATATGATCCAATTTCCGAAAATTTGTTTAAAAATTTCCATTAAAACTTTAATCAAATAATCAACATGTATTTTGTAAACATGTGTTTTCCAAATTCATCAGTTACTCTTTCAACCTTGTTGGTTACCTCGAAATCGTAATAAAATATGTAATCATTACCAGAAACCCACTCACTTTAGCAGTTTTATTATTCTGAAAACAAGTTTAGTTTCTTCCTAAATTCTAAAATCCTATTTCTTATCGAAACTGTAGTGGTGCCTGCTGCAATGGCTATTTCATTTTGGGATTTGTTTTCGCCCATTATAATACATGCAGCATAAATTGTAGCAGCTGCAATAATCTCTGGGTTTTTACCAGCAACAATTCCTGCATCCCGGGCTACATCTAAAATATGTACTGCTTTACGAACTGTTTTTTCCTTTATTCCTACCTTGCTTGCAATCTTGATGATAGATTTTATCGGATCAGCTATTGAGACTACCAAACCTAATTCCCTGAACAGTAACCTGTATGACCTTGCAAGATCTTTTCTCCCGATCCCAAGATGTTGTGCAATCTCTGTCAAGGTTCTAGTATGCTCCAAATCTCTGCATGATGCATACAGACAAGCTCCAGTAATTCCTTTTACAGTTCTTCCACGAACAAGATTCATCTCTGATGCTTTTCTGTAAAAAAGAGAGGCCCTCTCAATTACAGTATCAGACAGTCCTAGTTTTGATTGAACATTGCCCAAGTCCTGAAGGGCATTTCTTAGGCCCCTATCTGCTGAATTTTTTATCTGTGATCTGTTATCCCACTTTCTTAGTCGACCAAATGTTTGGATGGTATTTGCTGCAAGTGGCTTTCCAACCGAATCCTTGTTTTGCACTCCTATTATGGTTGAGAGTCCCTTGTCATGTATTTTTAGTGACAATCCCGGACCTGTCCTTCTATTGTCTGAATTATCTGAAAGGTTTCTGTGTTCTGCTCCTCTGTCTTGGGCATATTCTGAAATGACACATCCACAACTGGAACAAGCAATCTCACCATTTGCATCATCAGTTACCAGCCTTGATGTATTACAGTGATTGCAGATTAATTCTGTTTCTTCAATTTTTTGTAAAATAGTCAAAATTACCTCTATGCTGTGATGAGGGTATTTTTGATCATGCAATCAAAGTGAATTTGTTTTTCTGTAATGTTATTGCATTGATTACAAAAAAACTCGATTGGCTTTTTGCAAACGTAATAATTTTGATTTACTTCCATATCATATCCACATTTTCTGCAAGAGGTATTTCTCATTGAATAAATAGTACATTGGCTTGTTTTAAAGACATTGAAAATTAGTATATACTAATCATTATTCTTATTCTCTAGAATTAGACCAATATTGGGCAAAAAACATGATTTCAATTTCTAATTAGGTAATAATTCAAATAATTATTTTTTATTCTGGGGGCGGGTTGTCTCTCCAATGATTTTTTTCTCATCCTTCCCAAAAAATAAT
>JADFOW010000100.1 GCA_022562615.1 Nitrososphaerota archaeon | reverse complement strand
TACCTGAATCAATTTCAAAGGCTATTTGAGTACCTATTGCGCCACAACACAATAAACCAATTTTTTTCAATCAGCAGTACTAGAAACAATCACTTAATTAATTCTAAGCTACACGAATCTACCTAGTTTGAACTCAAATTAGTAGAACACTTTATGAGGTTTCATTCCTCGTCAGATTGATGGTAAAATAATCTATATTGGAGATCGGTATGAGATAAGATACATCGATAAATCTACGCCATCAAATACAAATGAAAAAATTGTTCTTAAAGGCAAAATAGGATAGAATTTTGTAAAAAGTAATTTCTTCTTCAAATTAAATTCTCAAAAATCCATTTAATTAAATTACTATAGGCACAAATTAAATGGTAAAAAATGGATTTGAAAAAAAATTCAACAAGTAGATCATTTCAAATTCAAAAAAAGAACTTGAATAAATGTATTTAACTTTTCAAAAAAAGTTTCAAGACTAATTAACCAAAAAACCAATTTAAGCTGGATACAATGAAACGAGGAAGGCCTACCCAACATGATCAGAGAGAGATCAGACTGATCATTTCTCAATACTATGAAAAAGATATCTCAGCCAATGTTGCTGCAAGAAATTCTAAAACCAACTACAAAACAGTTCTCAAGTATTACAAGAAATGGGATGAGAAAATGTACGACACAGAGGAAAAAGATTTTCTAGTACGCATTAAAAATACAAAAGAGAGAGTCATTCAATCACTTGATGAAGACATCATCACACTAACCAATGATGAGAGAAAAATCAAATTCCTAATAGAGAAGACATTACAAAGAGGGAACATTTCAGAATTTGAAAAACTATCAAAATTAAAACTAAAGACTATGGATCAGCGAGTAAAAATAATATCTGCAAAAATTAATCTCATTGGCACACCTACTGCAGATACCATAATCAATCAAAACGAGATAGTAGTATGACATACAATCTAACAAAATGGGCAGAGCCACACAGAAAATTAGCTAAAGACTATTTCCAGAAAAATAACAAACTAGAATCACTTCCAACCAAAATCATGGATTGGATAGAATTTGCAAGACCCAGAGTGGAAAACAAGAAGAGAGAATTTCTTACTTGTCCATTTTGGGTTTCAATTTACAATAACACTCATGACTATCAAATGATTATTGGCGGAAGACAAATCTACAAATCAACTGCATGTACGGATTTTATTGCATTTACTGCAACTGCACAATCAGGAATACAAGTTTGTTATGTGACCCATGATCAAGTAAATTTGTCTGCATTTTCAAAGCAGAAGTTAAAGATTGGCACATTTTTGGTAAATCCAATTCTTTCGAAATTTTTACGTCATCCGGGAAACATTGGAGAAATTTCATTGAAAAATAACAGTACAATCTACTTGGTAACTGATAACTACCAATATCGGCATTTAGAGGGAAAATCACCTACATTATGCATTTTAGATGAAGCACAATACCAGGAAATAGAACATTTTGGCAAGGTACACCAAACAATGATGGCAACAAAAGGCAAGGTAATGATCTTTGGGATAGGGGGAGAAGCAGGCAGTCATTATGAAAAATTATGGAATGAGACAAATCAAATGGAATGGGTGTATGACAATCCAAATTGGCGAGAGAGTTTACAGTTTGATCATGAGGGGTTGATAGTTGGAGAATATCTCAAAGAAGCATTGAGAGGGAAATGGATTCCCCAAAATCCCAATGCAGAATTATTTCATGGATATCACATTCCACAGACAATTTTTCCTACAATTCCATTGACAGAACAAGATGCAATAGACAAGTACAAGATTCATCCAAGATTTTCAATTGAATATCAAAAAAAAACATTGAGGGATTCATTATTTAGATCACATGTTATGGGAACGTTTTACAACAGCCCACATAGACCTGTGACGAAAAAGATGATAATGGATTGTACTGAACCTTATAGATATCTAACATTATTAGAAGACAACGAAATTAAAAGTCTAAAAGAAACATTTGGTGATAAAATAACCATTGTAATGGGTGTTGACTTTGGTTCGGGTTCTTCAAGTTTTACTGCAATAGCAATTTTAATTTTATGGCATAAATCAAACAGAGTACAAGTTGCATTTATTGAAAGAAGACCACCTGAAAATCAGTTGAAACAGTCTCAGTATATAGCAGAATTATTTAAAAAATGTTCTTGCGATATTGGAGTAGGTGATTTGGGATATGGTGCAATTCAAGTTAAGGTAATACAAGATGGCGGGTATTCAGTTGACACAGGAAAGTTTTTTGAAGGAGTTACAACTAACAAGTTTTTTGGATGTCGCAGTATTTCAGATTACACAAAACCAATTCAAATTTTTGATGAAACGACAGATGAGCATGGAGATCAAGTTGGTCGAATTCAAATAGACAAAACATCAAGTATTGAATTTTTGATAGAAAGTATGGAAAATTTTGTGTATCATCCACAGTTTTTAAGTGAAAAAACTAAGAGCAGGGCAAAGTTGATGATTCCATCAAAACATGATTACGAAGTAAATTTTCTTTTAGAGGATCTTTACAACATCACTAGAAAGGACATTCAAGATTTAGAGAAAATTATTTCAGACCCTCGTCAGCGTCCAAGAAAGGAGTATAATCATCCTCCAGATTCAGTGATGGCTCTGATTTATGCAATATGTGCCCTAAAGGTAAAAGATCAAGTGAGGTGGCATTGGATAAGTGGATAAAATAGATGGTTTTTAGCGAATTTTAAGCCTCAAAGTATCCATTGTATGCATACTATACTCATGTTCCTTAATACAATTTGAAACAAAACCAAGCCATGAATCAAATGGAAACTCTGATAGCTAACAGTCAGATTATTACTCTAGCAAAGTATCATACCACTAAGAGGGGAGAGAATACGTATGACTGAAGATCCAGTAAAGAGTTTGATTGAAGAGTTGGGTGCTCAACTATCACATAAGGAGCATTCTGATATTGTTTTGAATAATGGTAATGGAAAACAGTTTGAGATAATTCCTTCAGAGTTTAAGCAGATTACACCAATTGAGATGCCAAGAAAGATTGCATTTGTAGATGGTGGTGATGCACCGCTTGATGAATCACCAAACTATCTAATTACACTTAATCGAATTTACTTTTCAATATTTTGTGGTAAGAAAAGAGTAAAGCCTGTCATGTCACCTCGTGTTCAATTTTTGTCATTTGTTATTTCAAAGGTTGGAACTGAGAATGGAAAAAAGAAAGTAAGTTATGATACAAAATTGTTTCCACATAATGAATCAGACAAAGAATTTTTGCCTGCAGAGATTGATTTGGCATCAATTACTGATGGAGCAACAGTGCTGCAAGGTTCCAGACTAAATTCACTGGCAAGAAGATT
>JADFOW010000099.1 GCA_022562615.1 Nitrososphaerota archaeon | reverse complement strand
TCACAATATACAATAAAGACAATGTCAGAACTCAGACTTAATTTTTGGGCAGAATGACTCTAGTCTCTTCTTTTCTTTAAATCTGAACTTGGTGGATTTAGTGACCAGAAAAATAACGCAAAGCCAATTGGTATCATGATTAGGACTGCGGCCACAATTGATATTGTATAAAATGTTGGGTCTAGTCCCGGATATAATGGTCCAGGAAAAACAGCATACAGCCACAGCAATCCAACAAAAATAAGCACAACTTTGTTCTTTTTTACTAGTTGCTTCCATCCTAGCCTTCTTTTGTGAATATAGCATTGTTTGCAGCGGGTTTTGTCATCCGTCATACATGACGTGCAGCAACTCTTCTCACAAAAATAACAAATCCTGTCTCCAAATGCAGATCCACAAAAATCACATTTGTACATTGTATTAGATCAACATATTCAAATTTATCATTTTTGGGGCAAATTCCGAATTTTTATAAATTGCAGATTTATGGCATCAGTAGAATGGTTGTTTGTTGTATCTGCAAGATAAACACAGGTACGCTAAAAATCACTGACGGCAACCCAAAATACAAAGGCAAACCAGTCTGCAAGGAATGCCAAGAATACAGAAGACTCTTACGTGACACCAAATAGATTACTCTGATTCTTTGGTCTTGTTTTTTGCAACCCACTCTTCATACATTTTGATTAAATTATCCACATCCTTTTCATCTTCAGAATAAGTCACAATAATCCCAAATGCCCCTTTTTTGTCATGTCCCCTTGCAAAGTACCCCCAAAAATTATCTGGGAGTTTCTGAAAATTATTAGCATCATGGGCTACCCCAATTAGGTTATGGCCTACCACTTCGGCTACATTCTTTGCATCTTCCTTCTCAATCATGTGTATCGATATTTTTTTCCTAATAAAAATATGATTTTCCAAAAATTTTTTTGGCCTTTATGGTTTTAGTCTGTCTGGATCTCGTGGATACAAAACTACTTCTCGTACATTATCAATCCCAATTAATGTAGTCATTAGTCTGTCTAACCCCATCCCCCATCCGGAATGTGGTGGCATTCCCCAGTCAAAAGTCTGAAGATGGTCTGCAAATTGAGCGGGATCCAACCCTTGCTCTTTTAGCTTTGCCTTTAGGGTATCCGTATCGTGAAGTCTTGTTCCACCAGAGGATAGCTCCAGATACCCGTATTGAAGATCAAAAGAGCGTGAAAGTGTTGGGTCTTCATCTTTTTCTCGTATGTAAAACGGCTTTAGTTTCATTGGCCAATCAATTAAAAAGTAAAATCCTGGATGTCGCTTGCCAATAATTCTAAGATGAGAATCAAGCAAGTCATCACCAAATTCTACCTTTTCTCCAACTTGTTTTAGCTCATCAACTACCTGGCTGTATGTAATTCTCTCAAATGGCGAGGATGGAACCTCGATTGTATGGCCAATTACTTCTTGCTCTTTTTTGCAGTTCTCTGCAGTATACTTGTATACCTCAATCACCAAAGCCTCTAGCACATCCATCACATCATTGTAATCCATAAATGCCGCTTCAATGTCAATGCTGGTAAACTCACTCAAGTGACGACCAGTGTGTGATTTTTCTGCACGATAAAAATTAGCAATCTCATAGACTCGCTCGAGGCCCAGTGTCATTTGTTCTTTGTATAACTGTGGACTCTGGGCAAGATATGCAGTTTGTCCAAAATAGTCCAAGGAAAACAAATTTGCTCCCCCCTCGCTTGCGCTACCAATAATTTTTGGAGTTGTAATTTCGATGAATTTTTTTTGTGATAATGTTTTTCGTAATATCTCTAAAACAGAATGTCTCAACTTGAAGATTGATGCAGTCTTTTGGTTTCGCATATCTAGTGCACGATGGTTTAGTCGTGTGTCGATGTTGCTCTCCAGTCTTCCGATAGGATCTATTGGTAAGGGATGAATGGCCTTAGCCAATACCTCAATCTCTTCGGCTTTAATCTCAAAATCAAAATCATGTGCTTGCGTTTCTTGTACTATCCCTTTTACGCAAAGTACGCTTTGACGATTCAACTCCTCCAAGTTTTCATGTAGTTCTCCTTTGACTATAATTTGTGAAATGCCAGAAACGTCTCGAAGAGTGATGAATGTCATTTTTCCTAGTTTACGGAGGTCCTCAATCCAGCCTCCAAGGACTACTTCTTTTCCAATCAACTCTGCACTTAGCTCTGAAATATCATGAGTCTTTACAAATCCCAATCACATCACGCTCTTTTGTTCTCAAATTCTATCTCAATGTCAAGGTTTCGCGAATTTTTAACAATTTGAACTAGTGTCTCTGTATTTATCGGGAATCTTGGTGTCCATTTTCCTGATACCACTGCTTTTGTTTTTTGAACACCACCTGGGGCCCAGACAGAGTTTATTGATAAAATTTTGGTTGGAAAAAACAAATCCTCTATGAACTTGTGGTCATTTTCTTTGGCCTCTACTAGCCAAATTTTTCCTGGGAATTGCTCCTGAATAAGTCTGTAAAGAACTCTGCTTCGTCTTATTATCATGATGTCGTCTTTAGAAAATGATAAGACAAAATTTCCGTCAAACTCTTTGCAAGAGTGTAGTGTGAATTTATCGATTTCTTGGTTTGATTTTGCCAATTGTGCTAATTTGATCGATGCATCTGCATCTGCTTTTGTCAGTTCACCGTTCTCTACCTTTTTTTCACATTGCGGACAAAGGACAGAATTTTTTGCGTCAAAAATACATATTGGAAACTTCATTTGAGCCGACTTTTTACATTTTAGTAAAGTCGCTTATATCCTTTAATGAAAAGCAGAAATCCAAGGGCGATCCATGAAAGACATGACATTGTCTGTAAAGAACCTCGTAGCACGATACTCTTCTGAGGATGGACCAGTATATGCAGTAGAGGATGTCAACTTTGAATTGAATGAAGGTGAGTCAATTGGCATTGCAGGAGAAAGTGCATGTGGAAAGAGCACACTAGGACTCTCCCTCATCCGAATGCTTTCTGGGGGAACGATTCAAGGGCAAATTAATTTGGACGGTGAATCTATTTTAGATCTACCTGAATAAGAGTTTGATAAGAAATTTAGATGGAAAAAAATATCGATGATTTTTCAGGGTGCAATGAATTCTCTTGACCCTGTTTTTACAATAAAAGATCAGTTCGAGGAGATCTTGAAGCAACATAATTTTGCAGGAGATTTTAAGGAAACAATTAGTGATGCCATTCGTTCTGTCAGTCTTGATGAGATTATTTTGAAAAAATATCCTCATGAACTAAGTGGGGGAATGAAACAAAGAGTAGTTATTGCAATGGCACTACTCTTAAAGCCAAAATTTGTGATAGCTGACGAGCCTACCACGGCTTTGGATGTACTTATTCAGGCACAAATTA
>JADFOW010000007.1 GCA_022562615.1 Nitrososphaerota archaeon | reverse complement strand
TTTACAATCTTAAGATTAATAACAACATTAGGCTTCAGCTATTTTTGTGGGTCTATGGCGCAGCCAGGTAGCGCACCGGACTCTTAATCCGGTTGTCGAGGGTCCGAATCCCTCTAGACCCGCTGTTTTCATGTAAATTATTATCAATAAATTTTTAAGCCTACCAAATTAGCAAAGGAAAAACTATCAATTAAAAATTATATTTCATAAAAAAATATTAATTGAATATTGTCATTGGGCACAAATTTCACTTCAAAAATAGGAGATAAATCAAAAAGAAATATTTTGACAGTTATTTTATTAAAACAGAGATTTTTTCAGCCATACTTTCAAATGCATTGGATATTTCATTTTCTCGTTTTGTTGTGTTTGTTCTATAATCATTAATTTTTTTAATACGGTCTTCTATCATTCGTTTTTGTTCAGCATAACCAGATGATCCAAAAGAAATTCTATCCGTTAAAGATGACACAATTGTAGTTGACTTTATAATTTCTGAAACAATGTTTTGATCAACTTTTGTTCCTTGTACAGATTTTTTTATCTCATTATTCGTTAATTTATTCAAAGGTTTTTTGGAATTATGGGCTTGCTGGACTAAAGATCCTGCAATTTTATGTGTTGTCCTAAAGGGAATTTTTCTTAAAACTAGTTTTTCTGCAATATCGATGGCAATTAAATAACTTGACTCTGTAGCTTTTTTCATTTGTTTTTCATTCACATGTAGGGTCAAAAGAATTGATTTTAAAATCAATAATGTACTGATAGAAGTTTTTGATGTGGACCAAATAGAGGATTTTATTTGTTGTAAATCTCTTCCGTAGCCAGTGGGTAGTCCTTTGATAGTAGAAAGAATTGCAGTGAGGTTTCCAATTATTTCTGCTGTCTTTCCTCTTGTTAATTCTAAAATATCAGGATTCTTTTTTTGAGGCATTACACTTGATGGTGAGGTAAATTCATCAGATAGTTCAATGAAAGAAAATTCAGAAGTTGACCAAAGAACAAAGTCTTCAGCAATTCTACTAAGATTAGTCATCAAAATTGCAATCGTTGCAACATATTCGGCAACAAAATCACGAGTACTTGTCGCGTCAATGGAGTTTTCAACAATTCCACTAAATCCTAGCATCTTTGCTGTACTGTGTCTGTCAATTGGAATACTTGTTCCACCCACAGGTCCAGCACCTAGGGGGCTTTCATTTACACGAACATATGCATCGGAAAGACGCTCAAAGTCTCGAAATAGAGCATCAGCATGGGCCAAAAGATAATGAGAAAATAATCCGACTTGAGCTTGTTGTAAGTGGGTATATAGTGGCATGATGGTTTTTTGATGATTTTTTGCCAATGATACTAGTGCTTCAGTTGTATCAAGTAAACAAATACAAAGAATGTTAATGTCGTTTCTTATTTTCATTCGGATATCTAATGTTACTTGGTCGTTTCGAGATCTTGCAGTATGCATCTTTCCTCCACTTGCCATACCAGCTTTTTTGATGACAAGTGATTCAATTAATTCATGGATATCCTCGGCATTTGAAGTTGAATCAAATTTTTCATTTTTTAGAGATTCTAGTGCAGTTAGGATTTTTTTTGCGTCATTTGTGGTAATTATTTTAATTTCTTGTAACATCAAAACGTGTGCTTGGCTTCCAAGGATATCAAAAAGAATAATTTCAGAGTCATCATCTATTGAGGAGACGTAATCTAAGGTAATATCACTCAAATCGTTGCCAAGACGCGACCGATACATCATCTAAGGTTCTAGAATGGTTATATATAGCATCAACGCTTTTGCCCACATGAGTCAAGATATCAAACAACTTCGGGTAAAAATCTTCGATGAACTATCAAAGATTGTAGATCCTGAAATAAACACTACCATTACAGAGTTGGAATTAATTGATGAAGTAGATATCAACGACAGTAATGTGAAAGTTGATTTGCATTTAACCAGTCCATTCTGTCCTGCGGTGTTTGGATTTAAAATCTGCCAAGATGTTCATGACAATCTATTGACAATAGATGGTATTGATGACGTTAAAGTAAATGTCTCAAATCATTTTATGGCAGAACAGATTAACCAACAAGTGAATAATAGTCCTAATCCAAAAAAATCAGGTTAACTTCTAAATCCTAAAAGATATCCCCGAAGTAATTGGATTCCCATAGCTGGATCTACTCCTTTTGGGCATACTTGGCTGCAAGAACCTGCAAAATGACACCTCCAGATACCGTGAGACTCGTCAATAATTTTTAGTCTTGAGTTTTTTCCCTTATCACGGCTATCGGCAACATATCTGTATGCTTGGGCCAAGGCTTGAGGACCAACAAAAGAAGAGTCAGTTGCCATAGTTGGACATGCCGAATTACATAACCCACATTTAATGCAATTTGCAAATTGAATGTATTGCTCTACCTCCTTTGGAGATTGCAAAAATTCTTTCTCATTTGAGGTAATTTCAGAATCATCACGTATCAGGTATGGTTTTATTTTGTGATGTGATTCAAAGAGTCGTTCAAATCTTACTGCCAAATCACGGATGATTGGAAAATTATTCATTGGTTCTACTGTTATCACGTCAGAGTCTAATTCAGTAATTTTTGTAAAGCAAGCAAGCATTGGTTTACCATTAATTTTCATTCCACATGAACCACATGTTGCTTGTCTGCATGAATATCGAACTGCCACGGAATGATCAAAATATTTCTTTACTTCAAGAATTATGTCCAAAACAGTTGTCCATTTTTTGTATGGGATGGTAAATTCCATAAATTTTCTTTCACTATCATGTTCAGGATTAAATCTTGCAATACGAAGTGTAACTGACTTTGATGGAGAAAGAGGTGTTGATGCCTGTTCTTCTGCTATACTTGACACTTGTGCCATCTATACCATCCCCATGTTTACCATTAATATCGTTCGTGAACCATAGGCAATTAATCCTACCATAGCTGCTACACAACCATATGATACCGCTTTTTCATATACTTTTCCTTGCTTTAATTCCAACAAAATAACTCTCAATCCGTTGAATCCGTGTATTGACAAAAGAATCAAAATTATTTCTAGCATTCCTGCATATGGTATAAATTGATAGTTTGCAATTACATTTTCATATTCTAAGGATTCAGCAAAGTTCAGTGTTAGACGCATCAAAATATGAACTGCAACAAGTGCCACTGCAGCTAGGGCAGTTCCATAATGAATTTTCATGATAACACTTTCTCTCATTTTACTCACCAAACATTACTCCAAGACCATATAGCATTGCAATTGCTGCTAAGACTATTGCCGAATAGATACCTATCTTGTGTTTGACATTTTGGGATGCTGGAATATATGGATAGTCAGGTCTTGCAGGTTTTCCAACTCCGACTCCTCCCTCTCCAAGCATTACTCGAATTCCATTTACAGTGTGAAAAACACACATCGCAATTACAATAGCCAAAAGAACATGACCTTCAGTAGTTTGAGTTAATTCTAAAAATTCACTCCATCCAACTTCTCCTTTTAAAATTAAGCTAGTTTCATAAATATGGCCAATGAAATATGCAAGTAATCCTAGTCCACTTAATCTCATTAACAAGTATGCAACTCGCTCTATACCATATCTTCGAGGATTTATCATTCCTCCAATGCCCTCTTTGTTTTCGTCTCGGTGTTCCATCTAGTATTTTCTCTCTACAGGTTGATAATTTGTAATTGTTACTGGATGTGTTTTCATAATTGGTTCTTTTGGATCATAGTACGCAAGTGTGTGATGTAAAAAGTTTGTATCATCACGTTTTGTATAATCAGTTCTGGCATGAGCTCCTCTTGATTCTTTTCTATTGATAGCTCCTATTAGAATGATTTCTGTAGTTCTAATCATAGAGTCAAGTTCCATAACATTAGTAAAATTAGTATTGTACTCTTTTGCACTATCATCTACATGTTTCCATGTTTGTTCTTTTAGCTGGCGTACCTTCTTTAATCCTTCAACTAGATTTTTTTCGTCTCTGTAAACATATGCTTTGTCATTCATCGTGTCAGTTAGCTCCTGTCTAATTTCATATGGATTTGCATCACCCTTCCCCCTAAAAATTCCATCATAAATTCTCGTTTCCTCAAGCGTAACTAGATGATGAGGCCAAAGATTAGAGTTGGTATTTTTTTCAATATAATCAACTGCAAGACTTCCTGTAATTTTTCCCCATACAATACATTCAGAGGTAGAATTTGCACCTAGTCTATTTGAGCCATGAACACCGTTACATGCTGCCTCACCTGCAGCCCAAACACCCTGCAATTCTGTTGCTCCATCAATATTAGTATGAATTCCACCCATCATGTAATGACATACGGGTCTAATATCAAGAACTTCCTTTGCCGGATCAATGCCAGAAAATTTGATAGAGATTTCTCGTATTCCTCCTAGTTTTTCTTTAATTTTTTCATCGCCTAAATGTCTCAAATCAAGTTTCATACAATCAACACCAGTTTCATGTTTGAATCCATTACCTTCATCAATTTCTGTCATAATTGCTCTTGAAACAATATCACGTGGAGCTAATTCCATCATTCCAGCTGCATATTTTTCCATGAAACGTTCACCTTTGTTATTTAGTAGATACCCCCCTTCACCTCTTGCACCTTCTGTGATCAAAATACCAGATGGTAAAATTCCAGTAGGATGAAATTGTACAAACTCCATATCTTTTAGTGCCATACCAGCCCGATAGGCCATATCTAGTCCATCAGGAGTTGAGGATAAGGCATATGTGGCAAAACTATACAGCCTTCCAGCTCCACCAGTTGCAATAATCATGGCTTTTCCTTTAATTTGATAAAAATTACCTGAAGAGATTTCTATTGCAGTAATCCCCATGAATTTATATCCATCATGGATAATAGATGTTACAAACCATTCGTTAAGATATTCAATATTGTCAAATTTTTGACAAGTATCATATAGAGTTTGCATCATAAAGAAACCAACTTTATCAGAAGCATAAGACGCCCTTGGAAAACTGTAACCTCCAAAGTTTCTTTGATCAATTCTTCCATCATTTCTTCTTGACCATGGCATTCCCCAATGTTCAAGTTGGCGAATCTCTTTTGAAATTTTGTCACATAGTCGTTTAGCAACATCTTGGTCTGCAAGAAAGTCGCTTCCCTTTACTGTATCATAAATATGAGACTCGATTGAATCACCCTCATCCTCAAAAAGAACTCCAGCAGTACCACCTTCAGCAGATACTGAGTGAGAACGCATGACCTGTACTTTTGATACAATTCCAATTTTGATCTTGGAATTTTTTTTGGCAGCCTCAATGGCAGCCCTCAAGCCGGCCAACCCCGAACCACAAATAATCAAATCAAATTCGATAGAATCTGTCATTTAGACTGTTATTTTGGAGGCAGGTTAAATATGTAATAATGAGTGAAGCCTATTCGTTAATATATATCACTAGTGATATTACTAATGATGATATCAGAGTGGTTTCAGAGAGTTGGAAGTTCCATTCCAAGAGGATTTTCAAGATATTTTATTCTGGAGTTGTTAAGGGAGAAAAATCGAACTGGTAAAGAGATCATAGACTATGCCTTTGAGCAAACCGATGGAATATGGAAACCATCTCCGGGGTTGATCTATCCTCTTTTAGGAAGACTACTAGATGAAGGACTAATTGACCATGCCAAGGATGGGAAATATAAAATAACAAAAAAAGGCTCAGAGACTGCAGCAGATGTTGATAAGATAAATGATATTGTCAAAAAACAATTAGAGGTTCTTTTCAGGTTAGGAAATGTTGGAAGATTTGTCGCAATGGATTTACTTGAAAAAATCTTCAGTATGGGTTCAATTCTTAGTTCTAATGTCGCACACATGACTGAAGAAGAAACTGTAAAGTACAAAACATTTCTAGAAAATGAATTAAAAAAGATTAATGGGCAAGATACCAAAAAGAAAAGAAGACATATCAAAATAGAATAACTACACTTCGGGTTTTTTAGGCAGATTTTTTGGGAAGGATGAGAATATGAAATCTCTAAAAAATAATAACCCATGCCATACCTAGTTCTTGGTTAAAATCACGCATGGGGAATGACCTTTTTATTGATAGTTGATAAACTCGTTAACATGTTTCCCCCCGTAAAATCTACAGTTAATGTCTAAAATTTTTTCAACATAAAAAGTCTAAATCATAAATAATCCCGAATAAAGTTCATCTTATGGCCAACCTCAAGAAAATGCTGAGATCAAGCAAGCCGATTGTAATCCCAGGAGTTTATGATGCAATTGGGGCAAAAATTGCAGAAAAGGTTGGATTTGAGGCAATGTTTCAGACAGGTTATGGTACTTCAGCTACTCTGTTTGGAATGCCTGATTTTGGGTTTATTGGAGCAACAGAAACTGTAGATAATGCAAGAAGAATCTGTCGAGCAGTATCTATTCCAGTAATCGTTGATGCAGACACGGGATATGGTAATGCTCTAAGTGTTTGGAAATTAGTACAAGAGTTAGAAGCTTCCGGAGCTTCTGGAATTTTTCTAGAAGACCAAAGATGGCCGAAAAGATGTGGTCACATGCAGGGAAAAGAAGTTATCTCACAAGAAGAGTATACTGAAAAACTTGGTGCAGCAATTGATGCAAGACAAAGTAAAGACTTCATAATTGTTGCCAGAACCGACGCACGTGCAACTGAAGGACTAGATAATGCAATAGAAAGAGGGCTTCAAAATAAAAAGACAGGGGCAGATGTGGTGTTTATTGAAGCACCTAAGTCAATTGATGAAATGAAAAAAATTGGAAAGTCAATTAATGCACCACTTGTAGCAAACATGATTGAAGGTGGTGCAACCCCACTAAGTTCTGCCGATGCGTTGTACAAAATGGGATTTAAAATTATTTTGTATCCTTTATCGGTATTATTCGCAAATACTTTTGCAACAATGGATATACTAAAAGAGCTAAAAAAATCGGGAACTACTTCCAAATTTAAGCAAAAAGTTGTGGGTTTTGATCAGTTCAATGACTTGGTTGAATTACCCAAGTTTAGAAAACTGGAAAAAAAATACGGATTTAAAAAAATGGAATAAAAATAAAAATTCCATCTCAATTGAAATTAAGATCCTGATCTCTTTATTTCAATATCTATTGTTGAAACATTTCTGGTTCTACCGTCTTGTGACTCTAGTGCTTCAGAGTCGATTTTAATATCTCCGATAGTATATCCTGCATTTTCTGTTTTGCGTGCGATGATTTGGGCCACATCTACAGCACGTCCAATGCTGAGTCCTCTAGCTTTGATGTTGACAGCAGGTAAGTTTGCCAATTGAATTAGGGCAGATGTAACATATGCCATCAATGGTTTCTTACCAATGTAAATAGTGTCTCTTGTTTCGGTTGACATATGATTTTTGGTATTTAAGGATAATTTAAATCTAGGAGAGATTTTTTTGGTTTGAAGAAAAAAAATTCCCAAAAAAATGTAATTATTATTAGTATGATCATGGTATTTTAATGATAAAATGGAAAGTGACAGACAAATTCTAGAATCAGGTACAAGCAAAGAAAAAATCAAAATTTTAGAAACTTTAGCATCAAGTAATGATTTTGAAATAATAAAAAAAATGATTAGTTGTTTGGATGATCTAGATATTAAAGTGAGAGGAGAAGCTTTTTGCTCTTTAATATTAAATAAAAATAAAATTTCAAATTTGTTAATTGAAAGTTTGAATAGTGAAAGTGAGAACATTAGAGCATTTACAGCTTTAGTTTTAGCAAATAGAGATGATACTAGCACAATTCCTTCAATTATTAATCTTGTAGAAGATGAACATTTCATGGTAAGGGCTTTTGCATTGGGAGCCTTAGGTCATCTAAAAGCAAAAGAAGCAAAAGATGTAGTACATAGAAGTATTTTAGATTCTAACATTGAGGTAAGAAAAAGTGCGCTACAAGCAATGATAGACCTTAAAGAAGAAATTTCAGAAAAAGAAATTTTAGAAATTTTAAAAGACAAAGATTCTGAATTAGAAAAACTAATTGTTAAATTGAAAAAAAGTGGACCGGAAGGGATTTGAACCCTCGATCCGATGCATGCCATGCACCTATCCTACCGGACTAGACGACCGGCCCATCTGTCAGTGTTCTGACCGAATTACGTTTTCCAAATTGGTTATTAACGTTTAGCGATTGAAAGAAATTTTTTACAAAGAATTAGCACAAGATATTTATCCGCATATTTCCTTGAATTTACGGTATGGTAGTAGATAATGAGGCAACCATTACTTATGTTCAATTATTAAAAGAAGATCTCGTAATATTTAGAATGGTTCCTGATGAAGGTCCAGTTCCTGAATACAAAGCAGGTCAATTCATTACATTAGGATTGTCAAATCCTGCTGATGGGGGTAAAATTGTTAGAAGAGCATATTCAATTGCATCACATCCTGAAAATCGAGAGTATGTCGAGCTCGTAGTTAGATGGGTTAGAAAACCATTACCAGGTAGATTAACTACACAACTATTCAATGCAAAAGAAGGTGATAAGATAAAGTGGTTAAAGCCTACAGGATTAGCACTTTTGATTAACGATACCCTTCCAAACGGCGAAAAAGACATGAGACGTATTATCTGTATTGGGGGTGGAACAGGTATAGCGCCATTTGTTAGTTTTGCACAACATCTTAACGCAATAGGTGATAAAAGAGAAATTATCGTTCTTCATGGTTCAAGTTATGTCGACGAGTTGAGTTACAAGGATTTGCTAACTGATTTAGATCATGAAAGTGTCAAGAGAGGGAGAGATGAGTGGGACTTCAAATACAGAGCATCTATTAGCAGACCGCAAGAATGGTTTAACAGATCCTGGTCTGGTCAAGTAGGTAGAGTTGAAACTTTTCTCAGACCAAGAGATACTGGCAAATCACCCCTAGAAGAACTAATTGGGGAGAAGATTACAAAAGAAAATTCAATGTTTTATATTTGTGGATGGCAAGGGACGATTGATGGTTGTATGGACTTTTTGACACCAAGAGGATTTGTCACCGCTCACAACAAACGTGAAGATGGAAGCTTTGAAGTCAAAGACGAATCCTATGGATAGTCATCTTCTTTTTTCAAAGTAAGTTTTTAGATAATTTACCAAAAATTTTGCCTTTATATTTGGACCAAATTTGTACAGCCAAAATGAGAAAAAAGTCAATCATTGAAATAGAACTTATTTTTAGCCATTGATGGTTGACAACAATTCTATATCTTGCACATCTGAATCCCCTAACCAATGCCCATATTGAAATTATAAATCAACTAAAAGAGGAAGCAGATACTCTAAAAGTAATGCCTGTAATTTTTCATTTAGGAGAAAGAGAGGTCACCAGTAAAAGTTTTCCATTTAATTTTGAAGTCAGAAAAAAAATGATAGAGTCAGTTTTTGATAATTCTGTTTTAATAACAGATGATTATACCTTTGAAGCACCTTTCAAAAAATATCTGCCACCGCTGTTGTCTCTAAAATCTTGGAAATTGCGAAAAAGGATCCTCAAAGGAGTAAAGGGAAATTATTACTCATACACAGGAGACAAAGCTGAAGGATACATGCTCAAATTATACAGGCTCAAACCCAAAATAGGAGAAAGAAGATCACTTTCTGCTGCATCTGTAAAAGAAAAGATGTACGATACTGTCTTGGGTGGAAAATCTGATTGGAAGACAGACGTTCCTGAAAGTGTAGGAAAAATTATTGAAGAGAACTGGGATGTAATTGAAAAATATTCAAAACTAGAGGATAAGACTAAGCGAGTCTTAGGAATGAAATTTCCCATTGAAGGGTGGTCCGAATAGATTAAGTACTAAAGACATTGAGATTTTTTTGTGAATCTTCTACTTTCAAAATATGTTTGGTTTGATGGGAAATTTGTCACGCTGGATAAAGCAAAAGTTCCAATTACAACACATGCAATTCACTATGGAACATCAATCTTTGAGGGAATCAGAGCATATTGGAATGGGAAAAATCTCTTTGTATTCAGATTAGAGGAACATGTAAAACGTTTTAGAAGATCAGGACAATTTTATAACATTTCACTTAATTTTTCCGATAAGGAGATCAGTGATGCTATAATAGGTATCTGCAAAAAAAACAAAATTAAAAATTCATGTTACATACGACCGTTCTATTTTATTGGAGATTATGGAATTAATCTTCATGTGACGGAAAAAGCCCCAACCAATGTTGCAATTATTTCATTTCCTTTTGGTGATTTATTTAACAAAAATGGAATTACTGCGGGAGTGGTATCGTGGAGAAAATTCTCAGACATGTCAACCCCGACCCAGGCAAAGATGGGAGGAAATTATCTTAATTCAATTATTGCAACGCAAGAAGCCAAAAGAAAGGGATATGAGGAGGCAATTTTGCTTGATCATAAGGGAAATGTAAGTGAGGCCCCAGGCGAGAATATCTTCATTGTAAGAGAAGGCCGGTTAATAACACCCACATTATCTTCTTCCGCTCTTGAGGGAATTACTCGGGATTCAATAATCAAAATTGGAAGGGATCTTGATTTTGAGGTATTAGAAAAATTTGTTACCAAAAGCGAATTAATTAGCTCAGATGAGATTTTTCTGACTGGTACTGCTGCTGAGATTACACCCATAATCTCAATGAATGGTAAAAAAATTGGAAATGGTAAGCCTGGAGATATTACTAAAAAGATGATGGATGAATATACAAACATTGTAATGAACAAAAACAATGACTATTCTTCTTGGCTAACTCCGGTGTACTAGATGAAGATTGCTCAAATTGGCATGGGAGAGTGGGGTAAAAACCATACAAGAATTTTATCAGATCTAGGAGTTTTATCTGCTGTCTGTGATTCCGATTCTCAGAAAAGCAATGAATGTGAGAAAAAATATTCTGTAAATCATTATGATTCTGTAGATAGTTTAGTTGCATCTGAAGATTTTGATGGTGTTTTTGTTGGTACAAATGTATTAGCCCATGTTGAAATAGTAACAAAGCTGCTCCTTGAAAAAAAACATGTGTTTGTTGAGAAACCAATAATGTATGATTCAGTGGAGGGTGAAAAATTAAAAGAATTAGCTCAAAAAAATGGAGTCATTTTTACTTGTGGATTTGCGGAACGATTTAACCCGACAATAGAATTTGTAAAAAATTCTGTCAGAGAGAAAAAATATGGTGATCTTGTTATGTTGGAATTTTATCGTGAAAGTAAATCATCATCTCATGACAAAAAGGGAATAGTTTTTGAGAGCTCAATAAATGATATTGATGCTGCAAATTGGATATTTAATGAGATGCCCATTTTAGTTTTTGCACGATTATGTGCCTTAAACAATGAAAAAGAAGAATTTGCAAGCATAATGTTGGGTTATAAGGATAACAAAACTGCAATTATTTTATCAAATGGTTTTTCATCAGAAGAGATTAGAAAACTTCGAATGGTTTGTTCTGGGGCAGTAGTTTTATCAGATCTTATTTCTCAAGAAATTAAAGTATCAAAAGAAAATAGTCAAGTGTCTCTTGAAAAAAAAGACCCAATATTATTGCAAATTCAAAATTTTATTGGTGCAATTGAAGGAAAAAATGAGATTGTTGTAAAGCCCAAGGAGGTAATCAATATAGCAAAAATTGCAGAGGCAGCACTTTTATCTAGTAAAAAAGGTGTTCCAATCTATCTGGATCTAAAATGAATAAAACTATGATGAATATTTTAGCATGTCCCATAGACAAGTATCATCCGTTGGAACTAAATGTAATTAAAGAAAAAGACAATGTTGTATCAGAAGGAGTCATAGTATGCACAAAATGTTCCAGATTTTATCCAATTATTGAAGAAATTCCAATCATGTTACCAGATGAACTACGAGACAAAAAATTAGAGATAAATTTTCTAAAAAAATACAAGGAAAAGTTACCTGAAAAAATTATCAAAAACGGATTACCTTGGCACCTTTAGTTGTGTTGTTTTAGAATAAATCATAAATTTAATAGTTGAATGTTTTTCTAAATATCAAATTTTTCATTTTTGTTAAAATTAAAATCCATGCGATTGACAAGCCAATTGCAATTGTACCTTTAACAATGGAATTTACCAAAGGATCAAATTCCCCAAAACCTGATATTGAAATTGGACCAAGAATAATAACTGCAATTGCACCTCCAATTATTATCAAAACCCACATCAAAAACATAAATACAAAAAGCTGACCGTGCATCATACTTTAAACTCCATCATAAATGCTGTAATTATTGCAAGACCAGCAGTAAACAAAGCTAGTTTAAAAATGACATTACCAACTTCTTTTTCTGTAAGTGGCGTGTTCGCTACAATCAAACGAACCAAAGAGACTCGTGCTTTTTTGTTGTTAGTTGCCTTGAGTTTGAAATTATCTGTAAGCTCTACTGGTTTTTCATTTAATTCTCTGTGATCTACAATTTTTTTTACGCTTGCAAGGAATAAAAATGAGTTTAAAATAGCAGGTAGCAAAGCTATTGCGGCAATTACCTCTACCTGACCGACAATCGCAATAGCACCATACATTGCACCAAGTGTAAGTGCTCCTGAATCTCCTGGGAATATTGTACATGGAAACTTGTGGTATTTGTAAAAAGCCAATGAAACGAAACCTAACGGCAAACTAATAATTGCTATCTCGTAATTATGTAAGATAAACAATGTAATACTCAATGAAAAACTGGCAATTACCATAAACCCGCTTGCAACTCCGTTTAGGACGTCAATTGAATTGATGGTATTTCCAGTAATTACAATCATGAAGATAATTAGTGCGAGATACAGTATTGGAATATGTACTTCCCCAAATAATGGAAATGCAAGATCTGAATCATATGCCCCCAAGAAGATTATTGGTAATGCTGCTAGTGCTAGTGCAACTGGTTTGAACCATCCTCCCATACCCTTTCTATCATCTACATAGCCAATTGCAAATGCCAGAAAAGTTGTTATCATTACAGCTAAAATTTCATTCATTTGCAAAAACGCATAAAGTATAATTTCAGAAGCAATGATTCCTGAAATAATTGATATGCCGCCAGGCCTTGCAATCATAACATGTCCTTTCTTGTGCATGTCAATGACTGTCATATTTTTTTTTGTAAAAATTTTATCAGCGGGGGAGTTGTAAGATAAACCGTAAAAAATGCAATTACACAAGAAACAACTGCTGGAATAATTAATTCAGTCAATATCTAACTTTTTTTAATTCTGACTTTATGTTATCTGCAAGGGTTAAACCAATTTTATCAATTTCTGCTAATTTGTTTACTGGAATCTTTGTCAAGTCATCTAGTGTCCTTATATGGTGTTTGAATAGAGTTCTTGCCCTTTTTCTTCCTATGCCCTTTACTTTGACTAGTTCAAGGAGTTCTTCTCTGATTCCATAAACGATTCGTCTTCGTAGATTTTCAAGTTCTTCGAGCAAATCTGCCCTCTCCACGTGTTTTGCAATCTCTCGGAGGCAGTAAATTAACCAGTTTGCATTCTCTACCATCCTATGCATGTCCCCTGACTCTATTCCCAGATTATCTGAGAGAGTAGTTTCTGAAGACTCTGTAATCCATGACTGCAAGGCAAGAAGGCTCCTTGAGCAATCATACTCGGATATTGGCTCAAGCAGTTCCGATGTGTGATTTTCAATCATTATAGAGGCAGTCTCAAAGTCTTTGTTTCTCAGAGAGAACTTTGGGAAAAATTCCTCAGAATTTGTAATTACATGTAAAAATCCAAAAGTGTGTTTTCTTTTCTTCGATACATTTTCTATTGAATCTCTGAAATGAGTTGCGGTTAATGGATCAATATACAGCATAGATGTCTTTTTTCCAAATTCAGTAGCTGCATATCTTTCACCTTTTTTTATTATCAAAAATTCACTTGAAAGAAAACGCAATGCAATATCGATTCCAAATTTTATTGTGGGCTTACTTGATTGCAGTCCTCCTAATGTTTGTAAAAAGAAATTTAGAATCTCTTCTTTTTTAATTCCTGGATGTGTGACAATTAAACTTAGAATATGTGTTCTCAAAGACTTGTCTTCAGTAATTTTTGATTCTATTGGTTCAGGTTCTCCTTTTATGTAGTGCTCTAATATTTCCTCACCGTTTCCATTTCCAACAACTATTGATTCGCCAAACTTGTCGTATTGAGGTCTGCCTGCTCTTCCACAGAGTTGTTTATACTCTAGTACACTGATTGGTCTGTTTGCTCCAACCTTTGCATTGTATCTGTTAATATTTGAAATTACAACACGTCTTGCTGGAAGATTGACACCAGCTGCCAAAGTTGGAGTAGATGACAACAACTTGATTGTTCCTTTACGGAATTCAGTTTCTATGATTTGTCTGCATGTTTGATTTAATCCTGCGTGATGAAAAGCAACCCCTTTCTTTACCAGAATTGCAAGGGTCTTTACAAGGTCAGTTTGTTCGTTGTTTGTTAGAATCTTTTTTGAAATTTTTTCTAGTTCGTCAAGTTCTTTTTTTTCTAAAAGTTGCTCGATTACTTCTACCGCTTTTATTGCTAAAGACTTGGAACGGATCCTTGTTTCTGCAAAAATAAGCGACTGGCCTCCCTCCTGCACGCATTGCACGCCTAGATCAATTGGTATTCCACGAATGGTGTTAGCTACCTCAAAGGTAGTACCATCACTCATTGTTACCAACCCCCCATCGTAAACTCCCTCAAAGAGTGGTACGGGTCTCCATTTACTGTCTACAAGCTTGCATCCAAGCCAATTTGCAATCTCGTGGGAATTTGTTATTGTAGCACTAAGACCTAAAATTTGTGGTTTGTGTTCTAGTTCTTTTAGATGAGTTAGAATCATCTCAAGTGTTGGACCACGTGAATCATCACCAATCAAATGTATTTCATCAGAAATCACAAGACCAATTTCATCAATCCACTCAGCTTCATGTCTGATTATTGAATCCATCTTCTCATTCGTTAAAATCAAAACATTGTTTTTCTCTAGTTTTTTTTCAATATTTTCATAATCTCCAGTAGAAATTCCCACTTTGATTTTATTTCCTATAGAAATTTTTTCTAATTTTTTAAACTCTAAAAATTTTTCGGCAGCCAATGCTCTAAGTGGGCTAAGATAGATTACCTTTCCCTTATTTTTTGAAAGATAACTAATAATTGCCAAGGTCGCAATTAGTGTCTTGCCACTTGCAGTAGGAGCAGACACCAAAACACTTTTTCCTTTCAGCAGTCCTGCCTTTATGGCATCATTTTGAGGCGGATATAGTTTTGTTAATCCTTCTGATTTTAAAAATTCAATTGCAGATTTTGGAAGATCTAGTTTCTCTATTTTCATACTCGGTTATAATGACCGGGTTTTGATTCATAAATAGATGCTTCGCGTAACATTCTTCTGATATATTTTCTTGCTTCTTCCTCTGTAAACTTTTCAGTCTTTTCTAATTCTTGAACGAATGTCCTTTCTTCTACTGCAGCCTTGTATTCACCTTCAAGACCTTTTAGAACATCCATGAATAGCTGCATTTTTGAGACCTCACTTCTTGGTTTTCCTAGAAGAACCCCTAGGTCTACTTTGCCGGTATTTACATCAACGCCTGCATCCTCAAGCATTGACTGAATTAAGAAGATAGCACGTTCAGCATCCTCCTCTTCTACCTTGTCTTTCAAAAGTAGTCTTGCACGAGCTTTGGAGAGCCTAATAATACCCTCGAGTTGTCTTGGAGTAACTGTAATCATATCTTCTGATTCCACATTTCTCATCTTCAAATAATAATCAAGAATCTTCTGTTCAGCTTCTTTTGTCAAATCAGGTGTACCTTTTTTTGCAAATGAAAGATACTTTGTTAGCAAATCGACATCAATTACAGAACGTTGGTCTATTCCTCGTGGAGTGTGCAAATCAATTATGTGTCGTGCAATCTTTTCATCTTTTTCTTTAGATGGAATATCTCTTACAACAAAAATCAGGTCAAATCTTGTAAGCAATGGAATTGGCAGGTTTACATTTTCTGTAATGTTTTTGAATGGATCATACTTGCCATACATTGGGTTAGCCGCTGCTAAAATAGAAGTTCTCGCATTTAGGGTTGCAACAATACCTCCTTTGGCAATGCTTGCAGACTGTTGCTCCATAACTTCGTGTAGTGCACTTCTATCTTCTGGTTTCATTTTATCAAACTCATCAATACAAACCAGTCCTTGGTCACCTAATACTACGGCTCCTGCTTCAAGCATCATAATTCCAGTTTTGTCTTTAACTACAGCTGCTGTAAGACCTGCAGCAGTTGAACCTCTACCAGAAGTGTAAAGTCCTCTTGGTGCAACCCTTGCACAAAACTTTAGCATTTCACTTTTTGCAGTACCAGGATCACCAACAAGAAATATGTTAATGTCACCTCTAATCTTGGTGCCATCAACTAATACCCGTTGGTTGGAACCAACAATTAGTAAGAGGATTGCTTCTTTGATTAAAGAGTGTCCTTGAATGTGTGGTGCAAACGAATCTATCAATCTTTGATAGATATCAGGAGTTTGTGCTAGAGAACGAATTAATTTTTCGTCTTCAGGTGAGGTTTCTTCTCTTTGTATTTTCCTTGAGGTCTTGGCACCCCGACCACTGTAGAATTCGATATTGTTACCTTCAATTCTTAATCTATAGAGTCCACTGTGGCCTCTTTGTACGCCTGAAACCGATTCTTGCTCAATTCTTACTATACCAGTTAGGATGATTCTGTCCCCTGGCCTTGCATTATCAACTAGATCCTGTCTTAATGTGACGTCAATATAGTGAGGAAGTTGTCCTGGTGGAAGATCTTCAGGTAGTTCCTGTAATCTTAGAATTTGAAAATCTATGAATTTGCTTGCTTCGGGCTTTAACTCAAAGTCTCTATTCTTACAATTTGGATTTTCACAAACAATTGGAAGCTTTACATCCATTCCTTTGAGTTGAACTACCTTCGTTTGGTGCTCATCAGGACAAACAAAGACTAGCTCCTTGGCAAGTGGTTTTACTTCTGATGCTCTAACCACCATTCCGGAAACACTTGTAATATATCCGATTGTTTCAGAATTAATCTGTCTGAGACTACGTTGTGATGGATAGTTAACGAGTCTAACACGAACTTCATCTTTGATTTTCTCAGCATAATCAGTGAATCTAGTTTGTAGTGCTTCTTTTATTGCGCGAGAGAATGCGTTAAAGATTCTATCAGGATCTTTAGAGAATATTCTTTCAAGCTCTGGCTCTATTACAAGATCATTGTAATCGACTATAATGTATTTTGAATTTCTGGGCATCATCTCATCGATTTGCTGGAGATACTTGTAATTACCAAACTTGTCTTTGAATCTATTTAAGAAATCTTTTACCTTATCTGACAAAGCAGATTCTGTAAATGTACTAGCTTGAATTTCGCTCATTTAAACCACTCCATATTTGATTTTCAAAATTTTTACTGTTATCATAAATTGTTTTAAAGAAAACTCTTTCTTCAACTGTAAGCTTGTTGTGTAAATCGGAAGTAAGTTTTGTAGAATCTGCAAGTTTAACAAGCTTACCTCTTCTCATTCTAAATAATTCAATTAACATACTTTCGACATGATTAAAGTCATCTCTTTGTAAGGTCCTCATGTATTGTTTTAGTTTGATGTAAAAGTCGGAATCAAGAGTTGATAATTGATATTCTCCGACCATCTTTTCTTTTGATAATGCTTGCTTTAGCTCAGTTACCATATCAGTGGAATCTAGTTCTCCAAGTTTATTGTCTTCAAGAATCTTACCGACCCATTGAGGTATATTCATGACCTCGCCTGTACTTCCCTCAACTTTGACTTTGGCCACATTGAATTTGATATCTTGGGCAAGGGTAATCTTGGCATCCTTTAGACCATATCCTATTTCATGCAATTTCTCTACATCCTCTATTTCCATTAAGATCCCTTCTGTCCCATATGATCCTCATGTAGTGGATCAATCAATTCTCTTCACTATTTAGTGAGATCAATTGATCCTATTAATTTCGATTTATACGTGGGGCGTAGACCATTGAGAAACATGTCATCAACAGGCATGTGGGTTGAAAAGTATCGTCCCACCAAACTTTCTGAAATAGTAAACCAAACTGAAATAATTGGAAGTCTAGAGGCACTAATTGCGAATTCTGAAGATATGCCACACTTGTTGTTTTCAGGATCTGCCGGAGTTGGCAAGACCACTACTGCCATCTGCATCTCAAGACAGATCCTTGGAGAAAATGTCAAAGAATACACCTTGGAGCTAAATGCATCAGATGAAAGAGGAATAGGAATGGTAAGAGAGAAAGTAAAAAAATTCTCTAGATTTGCGGGAATGGCCGATGCACCTTTCAAGTTAATTATCTTAGATGAGGCAGATGAGATGACAAATGATGCTCAAACTGCACTGAGACGAATAATAGAGGACACTGCAAAATACTGCAGATTTATCCTAATTGCAAATAATATTTCAAAAATTATTGAACCCCTTCAAAGCCGATGTGCTACCTTCAAATTTACTACAATTTCTGAAAAAGACGTAATTGGTAGACTGGGAGAGATCGCCAAACAAGAGAAGGTAAAGACAGACCAAAAGGGCCTGAAGGCAGTTTATGACTATTCAGAAGGAGACCTAAGACATGCAATTAATTTAATGCAGGCCACTGCAAGTATTGGCGACATTACTGAAAAAAATGTGAAGTCCTCAGCTGGACTTTCCAAAATCTCTGATGTTGATGGGATACTCAAGATGGCATTGGCAGGAAAAATTACAGAAGCGAGAGAGAAAATGATTGAGCTAATCAAAGTCTACGGAATGAGTGAATCTGATTTTCTAAAATATCTAAACTCTGCAGTTTTCAAATCAAAACATGAAAGACTATCTGAAATCTTGGAGTCAATTGCAAAGTATGACTATAGAATTTTAGTTGGGGCAAATCCTGAGATTCAGTTAACAGCCTTACTAGCAGAACTTGGAAGTGTAGAAAAGTAACGCAGAGAGAGGGATTTGAACCCCCGCGTTCTCGCGAACACAGGCTCTCAAGGCCCGCGCCCTACCGGACTAGGCGACCTCTGCAAGGTTCGATAAAGTATGGTGATTAAAATTTGTTGATAGTAAAATTTGAAAAATATGAAAAAAGAAAAGCTTTCTTTAATCGTGTGAGTGTGGACCGCCACTGCCTTCCATCTTGACAAAGGTACCATCTGCTTTCTCGTGCCATTCCAAGTTAGCTTGATCAATTAGAATAGCGCCTCGTGGACATGCTTCTTGACAAGCCATGCAAATAGTACAATCATGTTCTCTGATTGGCTGTGACTTGTCACTTTTATCTAATTTTTCCCCTGCTTCTGTAAGACCAGTACCTTCAAAGGTTGCATCTAGACAATCTGCTGCTGGAATATCTTGTTCGGTTCTATACCATTGGAATGTCTGAACTGGACATACAGCAAAGCATTCTCCTTCTGCAGTACACGAATCCCAATCAACTGCAACTGTAGTACCGTGAATACCAAGTTCCACCATTTCTTCTCCATGTTCTGCATATGCAGCTTTAACCTCATCGTTTGAAAAGGCTACACCGTCTTTGCCGGTATTTACAGGCCAGATAAAATGCTTGTTTTCGCCATCACTGTGACTTGTTTTTCCAACTGGTTTTTTGTCGTGAAAATAGTCTTCAGCTATAACTAAATCTGCCATGTAATATTTAAATTTCAGATATTATTTAAAGCTACAGAGAATTAATCTAACCTAATTCTATAATTTCTAAGGTTGTGATGATAAATTTTATAAAATAATTAAAAAGAACCTAATTTTCTCTACTCTTAAGCTGCTTTGTCGTGATGTTCTTGGTTTGCTTGATCAACTAGGACTGCTTGTGGGGGACATACTGATACACATGCCATACACCAAATGCAGTCGTGTTCCCTGATTGGATCTGCTTTGTCACTGTAATCTGTTCTTTGATCCTTTTCAGTGCTGCCTGAACCATCAAAGGTTTGCCCCACCACATCTTTTGCGGGAATATCTTTCTCACTTCTATACCATTGAAAGACCTGAACTGGACATGCCTCTATGCAGGCACCATCGGCAATACAAGAGTCCCAATCTACTGCAACCATTGTTCCACTAACGCCTAATGGTACTAACTCTTCGTTTCGTGCTGCATATGCTGCTTTTACTTCATCATTGACAGCTGCCTCTTCTACCTTACCTGGACCCCACATGACGTGATAGTGCTCACCGTCAGAATGGTTAATCTTTCCAATTGGCTTTAGAACATGTGGAAAATCTTCTGCTATTGGCATGAGTCCAAGCGTATTGAGATATTATTTAAAGTTAGGCCAGAACTTCTACTGCTAGATCTATTCGAGCTGAGATTGTTACTTTGATTTTGTTACTGGGATTTCCCTACGTTCATATCTCTTAAATGCAAATTGCTATAGTTGGATATTTTCAAGTACGACGTTTATCGTGGACCAAACATTGGGATATACATTACTGCAAATGATGATTTTGTTTTGTTACCTATGGGATTTGCGAAATCAAAAGCAGAAAAACTTGGAAAATATCTGGAAGCTAAACCTCTGTATACATCGGTAGCAAACACTCGACTAATGGGTGTGTTGATGACGATGAACAACCATGGAATATTGTTACCAACTACTGCTTATATGGATGAGTATAATTTTTTAAAAAAAGAAACAGGACTTGAAGTTGGAGTGTTGGATTCAAAGTATACGGCATTGGGTAATGTTATCTGTGCCAATGACAAGGGAGCAATTGTTTCTCCTTGGCTCTCCAAATCCGCAGTTGAAACAATTGAGCAAGTTCTAGACATTGAGGTAGTTCAAAAGCGAATTTCAGGGATGATGCAGGTAGGGGCTTTGATGGTTGCAAACAATTCAGGTGCTGTAATTCATCCAGAGACAGATGAAGAGGATATGAAGATGTTTGCAAACGTTTTAGGTGTGAAACTAGAGCATGCTACAATTAACAGGGGAGTTCCCTATGTAGAGTCTGGAATCTTGGCTAACAACCATTCAGTAGTTGTGGGTTCTCTGACTACGGGGCCTGAGATTATGATGCTTACTAGAGCTTTTCTAAATTAAGAACAGAATCAGGATCATCAGTAATGGTTTCAATATCAACCTGAGACTCTTCTCCACTTTTCATATCCCGCAGGACAACTTTGCCATCTTCTAATTCTTTTGGACCAACAATTATGCAGAACCGAGAATCAGTAGCCTGATCCATCTGTTTTTTTAATGCCTTTCCTGAGAGGTCAATGTTAGTTGGAATGTTTGCTAGTCGCAGTAAAGATGAAATGCTCATTGCAACTTTTTGCATCTCGTTATTTGTGTAAAGAACTGAGACTCTGGGTTGTTTTACATCAGAAATTATTTTTTGCTCCTGCATAGTTAGAATTATTCTCTCAACTCCACCTGCAACTCCAGTGGCACCAATGTCATCCCTACCAAATGCCTTGGTTAGTGAATCATATCGTCCGCCACCTGCAAGTGCACCCAGTGAAGAGTTTTTATCAAAGACCTCAAAGACAATTCCTGAATAATAGTCAATTCCACGGACTATACCGAAATTTATTCGAACATTTGATACTCCACGATTCTCCAATGAATCAAATAATTGTTTTAGATAGTTCCATGAATCGAGTTGTGCAGTGTCAATCTTTTCTTCTACTTCTTTGATGTTTCCCTTTATTTGAGAAAACTCTAGAATTTTTTCTAGCTTGTCTACATCATATCTGCCTTTGAATTCATCCAGTATCTTTTGCTTTGATTTTTTTTGAATTTTGTCAATTGCTCGTAAAATGTCAGCTACCAAAGTGGGTTCTTTTGAATCAAATAATTGGTTAATGTAAGACTCTACTAGACTTCTGTGGTTGATGTCAATTGTAATGTCTTTGAGTAACAGGGAGTTAAAGAGTCGTGATGTGAATTCAATAATTTCAGCCTCTGACTCTATTCCTGGCTTGCCATATACTTCGATATCCCACTGATGAAAGTAGCGGTATCTGCCTTTTTGTGGTTCGTCATATCGAAATACTCCACCAAAACTAGAAATTTTTGCTGGTAGTCTAATTGATTTTTGCGCAGCTACATAACGTGTTAGGCCAACTGTAAAGTCGTATCGCAGGGCAACTTCTCTGTCTCCCTTGTCTGTAAAAAAATAAATCTCGTCGCGAATTGCGGGTCCTGACTTTGTTTCCAATACTGAGAGCAGCTCAATTGGTGAGGGATCCATAAATGAAAAGCCATACAGAGACGATAGTTGTTTAAAGTGCGATCTAACGTGTTCAATGTTGGCATGCTCTCTTTCTTCAAAGTCCTTCATTCCACGCGGTAGTTCCAAGATAGTTTTGATGTCCGGTATAGTGATTTAGATATTTCTGTTTGATTCTAAACTCTTTTTGTTCGTCCCAAAAAATAATTCGTAATCTATAGTTAGATTACTCATCTTATGTTAATTTTAGAAAAAATCTAATATTCAAAGAAAATTTAATTAATTTATGGAAATATATCCTGAAGTAAAATTACGAGTACGTATTAGTGCAAATGATGTTCATTATGCAGGAGAACTAGTAGATGGGGCTCACATTATGAAGCTTTTTGGTGATGTTGCCACAGAATTAACAATTCGTTATGATGGAGATGAAGGACTTCTTAGAGCATATGAACAAGTTGAATTTCTTGAACCTGTTCATGGTGGAGATTTTTTAGAAATTATTGGAAAAATTGTTAAAGTTGGAGATACTAGTAGAAAAATATTTTTTGAGGCATTTAAAATAATTTCTTCATCCAATGATAAAAGTCAAGAATCTGCTTGTGATGTTTTAAAACCACCTATTTTAGTAGCAAAAGCTATTGGTACTGCAGTTGTTACAAAGAATAAGCAGAGGATAGAACACAAGAACAATAAAAATTTGTAAAAAACTAACCCAAATCCTCTGTTAAGACTCATAATTTTTCTATTAATTCTTATCCTTACCAAAAAAATACTAAAGTAGAATGATTTGTTCGAATTTTGTTAAGTTATTGATAATGATCTATCTGTGGCTTTACCATAATATTCACAATATTTGTTTTTACAGTAGAATAACTTGGTACCTTGTTCAGATTTAGCTTCAAATAATTCTATATCACAAATATTACAATTTATAGTCATGCCCAATTTTGTAAATTTGTAATAGTTGAAAAACCTAGAGCTCAAATTTGTGCATCTTAACCATCAGGAATTAGATAATTTTTCGATTCTCCATCCTTCCCAAAAAATAATTAAATTCCATTAAAAGAATTGAAACAATAAAAATGAAAATTAAAGAAAGTGGAATGCCAGATGAGAAAATATGGGAAGACTTTTTTGATCCCATTAAGATACTTGAGACTCTAGGTGTGAGTAAAAAGATAAATGATATCGCAGAATTTGGTTGTGGCTTTGGCACATTTTCCATTCCTGGTGCAAAAATGATAAGTGGAAAAATCTATTGTATCGACATTGAATCGGAAATGATAGAGATCTTAAAGAATAAAGCTATAAAGCACAAATTGGATAATATAGAAACAGAACAACGAGATTTCATTATAGATGGCTCTGGTCTGGATACTGAAAGTGTTGATTATGTAATGTTGTTCAACATACTTCATGGAGAGGAACCAAAAAAACTTTTGGAGGAGTCGTGGAGAATCTTAAAACCTAATGGCACAATTGGCATTATCCACTGGAATTATGATCCAATAATCAAACGAGGCCCTCCTATGGAATTGAGAATAAAACCCCAGCAATGCATAGAGCTAGCACAATCATTAGGATTCGTAAATCCAAAAAAATATGATCTTAAACCCTATCATTACGGATTGACATTAAAAAAATAATTTCAAAATCTCATTTATGGAAAATCCTGAGAATAATCTAACTTATGTATGATAAAATGATTTTACATACATGGGAAGAAGACCAACTGATGAAGAAATTGAAAAACAAAAAAAGCAACAAAAATTGCGAATAAGTGCGTCAAAAGCTGCTCGAAGAAGTGGAAAAGTTACCAAAAGAGAGGGCAAAGTTGCTAAATCCAAGGGGAAGGCAAAGACACCAAGGTCACAAAAGAAAATTGCAACAATAAACAAATCTCGTTATTAAAATTTAAACCTGAAAATTTGTAAAAATTCTTAATTCCTAGTAGATACAATGTTCTACTATTGGAATATGAGATTGTAAAAAATCCAATGGGACTAATTCAATTTACAATGAACAAAGGAGAAAAAATTATAGCTGAAGCTGCCGCAATGGTCTACATGCGAGGAAATATTGAGACTGAAACTAGAATGAGAAAGGGTGGTTTTTTAAAATCACTCAAAGCAATGGCCCTAGGTGGCGAATCATTTTTTGTAAATGAGTTCACTGCACAGGAAGATAATTGCAGGCTAGGTCTAACTGGAAATATGCTTGGAGATATTGAAGTAATTAAAATAGACCAAGAATTTATTTTGAACTCTGGTGCCTTTATTGGATCAACTATCGGATTGACATTAGATACAAAGTGGCAAGGATTCACAAAGGGAATATTTGGAACTAATATGTTCATGTTAAAAACAGTAGGGACTGGTGACATTTTTGTTAATGGTTGGGGCGGTATTTTAAAGACTGAACTAAAACCAAGAGAAAAAATGATTTTGGATAATTATCAGCTAGTTGCATTGAGTTCCACTGCCGATTATAGAGTAACAAAACACGGAGGTTTCAAGACCACTTTATTTGGAGGTGAAGCACTAGTAATGGAGATTACAGGTCCAGGAACTGTATACTTTCAAACAAAGAACCTCATGGAGTTTGTCCGAGCCCTAATTCCATATTTTCCAAAGAGTCGTCATTAAATTCAGAAATTAGTTTAACCCCCTCAAGATGTAGATACAAGTTGATGGATTCATTTTTAACCTCTTATTTCAAAAATCAATTCATATTGAAACACACACTTTCAAGATATATTATTGTAATTTCTTTATCTAGTATTGTTTCGTTTACGATTGGTTCTAGTGAAGCGTTTGCTCATTATGTTGAACAGTTATCGGGTTACGGTCCACTACTAATAGCGATTTTTTGAATCATTTCTATTCTTCAAGACTAAAAATCCCGTGAGCTGCGGCCAGAAATGCCAAGACAAATCCATCCAAAGTTCTCATATGTACTGCCTGCTCACCTCCACCTAGCTGCTCAATTTGGTTTTTCAATTCACTTCGATCCTCGGAAAACACAATACCGTATTGCTTTCTCCTATAGTCTAGTTTTCGAACTATGGTGGGCAAATCAGGATTTTCTGTATAGTTTGTCTGCTGGGGAACCGGTGAGAACTCTATTGCCAAGTGTGATCTCTTCTTCTCACGCCGGACATAGTTGACTATGGGTTTTGCCTCGTCATTTTGCACTATTACGCACAAATCTATTTCGCCGAGTCCCTTTAGATATTTGATAAATTTAAAATGCCTCATGCGGCCCTCGTGCTTTTCTACCTGACGTGTCTCAATATTTCCAGTATCTGATAACACGACTGAATAGATTCCATGGTCACAGTAAACCCCAATGCTTGTTTTGTGCTCCATTGTTTTACATCTTGGCTTAAGGGCTGGTCTTTTGTAAACCTAGCACTACCTTAAATCATGGCAAATTTTTATGGATATTATGTCGCAAGCTATAATGATAAAGAAGTTTAGAAAATGAAAACAGGCTCTATTATCGCACTAACTTTTGTAATTTTCGGAATAATTGTATACTTTATTTTTGTTAATGCAACTTAGAAGTTTGGTGGAGGATCACTTGGAGTTTGTGCAAAAGCCTCTGCGGATAATCCTAATGTTGCAAAAATCAAAGTACTAATAATTATTGGTAATACTGTTTTTCTGACACCCATCAAGTTTTGTAAAAGCTAGTTTTTTAATTAAAGGTAGTTAACTGTAACATGGTTTTATTACAATCTGGTAAATCATTTTCCTAAAGTTGTAACTCGAAAATTTAACAAAAAGCAGCAGATCGCCAAACCCTTTACCCATGAATTTGAAGGTTTTGTAAACACTTTGTCGAGTTCTTGTCAATAACAATCAGGAATTAACATTAAATTGATGACTTATTGGATGGCGTACATGTTAGGTCCGATAGGATTTGTGTTGGTAGGAATTGCTGGCCTAGTCTCGCTGTTTGCATATCTAGAAAAAGTTGTGGGAATATAATCCCGTCTGTAATTATCACCCTTTAAATTTAGAATTTTTTTTTCTATCCTAGAGTTTACTGATAAATCGTTCATATTCGTTAAATACAAAATTTGCCAAGGTAAGTCATGACAGACATTATCATGTGGAAGTGCTTTAGATGTGAGTTGACGTTTAACCAAGAATCACATGCAAAATTTCACAAAAACCTATCAAACCACAATTCACAAAAGATAATGTTCTCCTGTGCATAGTTTGTCAATTTAGAATTCTTAATTGAAAGCAAGTGCATCTAATTTTGTGAGATTTGTAATTCTTTTTTTAATTACACTGATTTTTCTAATAGGTCTGGAGTTATCAACAGATGCCGACGCTAAAACCACTAAATTTCAAGAAACACTGCACTGTGAGCCAACCACTGATTGCTCATCTACATTTTCCATTCCAAAAGGAGCCAAAGCCACACTTACAATATCAGTATCAACTCCTGAGGATATCGATTTTAGAGTAGAAAACCCAAATGGAGACAATGTCAGGCTAGGCAGAGCAGCTTTTCCTGACACTCAAGGGATGACACAGGTTTTCACCAGAACTATGACTGCAGATGTAGCAGGGCACTATACTTTGTATTTTTTAAAGCCCATCCCTCAAAATTTTAGAGCCACTGTAGCTGTAGTGATTGTGGATACCGAGGCCGTAGAAATACGAGATATACCAGCAGCAACACCAACAAATTTTGAGGGCGGATGTTTAATTGCGACTGCAACCTATGGCTCAGAACTTGCACCACAGGTACAGACACTACGAGAAATACGGGACAATTTTCTTTTAGAAACAGACTCTGGAAAAATTTTCATGAATTCCTTTAACAAACTTTACTATTCATTTTCACCATACATTGCAGACTATGAGCGAGAAAATCCTGTGTTTAAAGAAGCCGTAAAAATTACAATTACTCCATTGCTCTCATCTTTGTCATTGCTAAATTATGTAGAGATGAATTCAGAAGAAACAGTCTTGGGTTATGGAATTAGTTTGATTCTGCTTAATCTTGGAATATATGTTGGAGTTCCAGCTGTTGTTATTATTGGAGTTAGAAAGAGATTCTGAGTTATTTTTTGGGAAGGATGAGAATTTTTAGCTTTCAAAGATTATATTTTTTAAATAATTTATACTCCAAAGATACCTACAAACATGTAGTTTTAATTTTATTTTTCTTCTTTTATTTTCTTGGCACACTCATCACAAAGCATAATTTTAATGCCTATAATGTCTACTGGCTTTTTATTTTCATGGTTGCATGATATTGTCATTTTGTCCTTTTTTATCTAGATTTGAAAATTATTTTAATTTTTTATGGTAAAATATCAAAAGCAGGCAAATTTGGGTTTGTCAATGGTCTAGAGCTTTGGAAATCCTGAGCATCATCCATATATTCGTCAAACAACTCCTGCTGATACATCCCACCTACAACAAAAACAGCTCCTATTACACCTACAGAACAGATCACTGTTATGGCCACAATCACAATTGTTTTCAATAGTCTTTGATTTGGGATTCTAAAAAATAAAGATGTCATTTTATGGAAAAGAATCGATGGATATTTTCCGGATCACAATAATGAATTTGTAGAAATAGTTGAGAATATCGAAATAATCAAAGATATTCAATCAGCTGAACAATGAAACAAAAATAATTATCCTAAAGTAACAAAAAGGACTGTAACTACATTTGAAATCAGTTTTTTATGACAAATTGTTAGTTAAAGCAATTTCCAATCTTTTCATCTCTGAAATTTATCATGCACGTCTTCTTGCTGATTTTCTCTTAGCTATCTTTCTCTTTGCAGATGCTTTTCTCTTGGCCGCAGCCTTACGCCTAAGTCCAGATGAGGATGGATATGCAATAATATTGGTTCTAGCTTTTGATCTTCGTTTGGCAACAGCTCTCTTTGTAGATCTTCGTTTGGCAACAGCTTTCTTCTTAGCGGCTATTGTTCTAGTTGGTTTTCTTTTGGGTTTAGTAGCCACAACTAATTATTGTCATATTATTAGATAAACACATCGAATATTCCTATAATCATAGGATTTTCGTATTTGAACAACCAAAGTTTTATTTCTATAAATGACCTCTTTGTCAACTTGATCCCACAAAAAATCAACACAAAAAGCATTGATCATTACAAAAGAAAAAACGACAAGTAACATCAGATGGTTAAAGTGGTGGAATCAATCCAAACAAAATGTTTCAAGGTTTACAAAGTACCTTATAACAAAAAGGAATTCCGACAAGTACCAAGATCCAGCAGATTATTGATTATTCATAGAGTTAGAATTGAAAATTTTCTTTTTCTGGAAAAATAGTAAAAAGCCAGAACCGCCTATAATAGATATGAAAGAAAAACTCCTCAGGTTGTGCACATGCACGGCAATTGAGTTAATGACTGCAATTGGAGTTACAGGGTATTTGCTTTATCTTGGCCAGCCAATTTTAGCCTTGATTTCAGGCGTAGTTTTTGCAAAATTAATTGTGTTTCACTTCATAATGGACTATTATGACAAAAAAAGTTCAAAGAAAATCTACCAAAACTTAAGTTCATAAAAAAATTAGATGAGTTGTTGAGCGAAGATAAAACAAAAAAGAATGAGAAAAAAGAATCCGCAGAAAAGGATCGTTTCTATGAGCCAAAAAATTGGGATAAAAGAATTACGATAGATGATAAACCAGGAAAAAGTTCTGGCGTCTACTGTGGAAAATGTGGCAATGGTATCTATGAGGGCGACCATTTTTGTACAAAGTGTGGTACTGAATCAAGAGGGCTCTGAGTCTACTCTAATTTTTTCTTCTAACTCTTCTAGCTCATCTAGTTCAAAATCATCATCAGGGGAATAACTAGTGGTTTTTTCTGAATAATATCGGCTTGTCTTGACTTGGGGGTTTTCAGGATAATCTTGGGTCAATTTGGAAAGATACTTTCTATCTAACACATACAACATTTTGTTTTTCTCAAGAGTTTTTTTGATGAGCTTTAGTCGTGGAATATCTCCGTATCCCAACTTTAACATTCTTTTTGCATCATCAAGTAACGATGTCATACAATAATCAAAATTCAAAGATAATTAAATTAATTTCTCATCTTTTTTACAAATTTAGTCGAAAAAATTTAGAGTTCTAATCCAAATGCTCCTGCTACATTTGAGAATCGCACGTACGACTCTAGATACTGCCTGCCCTTTGGAGTAATCACAAATGTATTTTTCCCATCGTACTCTATTCTGTTGATTAATCCTGAACCAGTCAAGTTCTCAAGGAATTTGGATAGTCTGGAATGCGAAAGATTGGCCTTTGCCAACAACCTTGTGGTCTTTATTCCTTCTTCCCCAGAATTTTTGGTTACAGTTAGAAGATCACTGACAATCTGAATGCTGTTTCTATAACTTGTCATATCTTATACTGTGAGATTTTTAAATAAAAAGAGAATGAATGATTTATCAGTACGTTTATTTCAAAAATCTCGCACAAAGCCAGGTGAAACAAACAAGAATCAGAGATGTGGCAGTCACCTTACTGAGATAGGCAAATTTTGAGCCCAACTAAATCAAAATGGGCCTAAAGAGTGGCAAACTAGACCAATTTTGAGCATAAACTAGGAACTGGTCCCTGATATGGGTTTAGTCAGTTTTTTGCCTTTATACCTAAAAGTTAGGGATCCTTATCCGCCAAAACTCTCCTCTCTTTGTTGAGAATATTTTCCTCTATCGTTTTTGCCAAAGAGAATTATCTCCACAATGTTTGCCTTGTCTTCTGCCGTTAACTCAAATCCTCTAGACTGCAGATAATTAAACAATTGTTCAGAATGTATCTTCATTTTTTATCTCCACAATTTTATTTCAAACAATCTAAGATTTATTGTTTAAAATGTTAAAAAAATTCTTTTGCCAAATTTTTTGGTTTAATTTATCTAAAACATTTTGTAATATCTTCAACGATCTGAATTTCAACTTTCAAAAAGCTCAATTTTAACGAAATTTTAAGATATTTGTAAATTATTTTGTAAATTATTAAAAAAATGTCAAGATCAAATTAAAATAATTTTACCCGATTATTGTTGTAATAGGTTTGCATTCAAATATAAAGAAGATGCACATCTTGAGAATAATGAGCCAAGCAGACCAAAATGTAAAGCAGCAAACCAGACCTGAACAAACTGCAAAGCAAGAAGTCAGAATTGAGCAAACCACAAAATCAGAAATTAAATCAGAGCCAACCCAAGACTTTTTTGTAACATACAAACAAAATGTTGAGCGATACTTTGAGAATATGGAAAATTCAATTCCAAAATACTATCAAACTATACTTGAACTTCAACAAGAATATCTTCAAACATGTGAAAACATGTTTAAAGCCACTATTACAGTTCAAAAAGAGTTTGTTAGTAAGACTGGATTGAGTCTTGATCAATCTACTGCTGCAAGTAAATTTGTTGTAGATACAACTGAAGCAGCTATCAAAGCGCGAACAGTAAGAGACCAGATACTCCTGACAACAATTGACACAACAAAAGATAACGTCAAGGAATGGAACAACAGGATCCCAGATTTCGCAGATTTAAATCGAAAAATAATGCAATACTGGATGTCTTCATTTACGTTTAGAAAAAACTAGGCGTAAATTTTCTATTTTTTGTAAAAAAAGGATAGATTTTCCTGATCTGAGAAAGTTCCGTAAATTAAAAAAACTCTATGTTATTTTTTCACAATAAAATAATACAAATTGCGATAGTTAAGGACCATACATAATTATTCCATCCTTGGGTAGGTTTAATTTTGATCTTATAAGGTAACTTCCTTTCTCTTGTTTATTATAAAATTATTTTTTAAAATTTTAGCAGTTTTTACAATTGTTGTAATAAAATTTTAAACCATTGTGACACAAAATAAAATGCAAAGAAATTTTTGATCCTTTTAAAATCAATCTAGTCTGACAAATTCATAACAAACACAAAATCATATAGTTCAATTGTATAAAAAAATCATGATTGAATTTGGTAATTGTCCATATTATTCAGGACACATCTTGGTTATTCCATTGGAAAAAAAACAGAACATTGGTTTGTGGTTGTTGTAAATCAACTTACTAGAAAATTTTTTCAAGTAAATTCTGTTCAACTACTTACTTACAGAATCTTATGTGTCTATTTTCTACAAATCATGTGTGAGTAATGGTCTTATTCAAATTCTAAAATCCTAAATTAACAGATATCTGGGTCGATTAAGAAATGAATCTGAATCTTTTCCTCAGAGTTAAAATTTTGAAATTTTGGCTTTAACCGCTGGTTGAACTGTAGTGACTTCGCAATATATTCTTCATCAAGGGCAGATACGATTCGTTTGATTGGGATTTTGTTTTGCACCCAGACAAAAGCTTCTCACAGTACTCTCTTTCTTCCTGAGTTAGTTGTGACGCATGAAGATAGTTTTTCTTTGAAGCAAGGTCATAAAGAAATGAATAATATTCCTTTAGAATCTCTGTTTCTTGCATTTCTTGTGCTTTCAATTTTTATCAAACAATAGCGAGTAATAGAATTATTTAGAACCTGGCTTACTTTTTGATTACTTCCTGTTCAGATTTTGAATTTTTTTTACCATTTCAGTTCAATATTTGAACATGGGATGCTAACTTTGCATCACAACATACTGATTGACTCAAAAATGACTATGGCCGAGCCTATAATCGGGCAAAAAAAAGAAATTAGAATTGATGTAATAGACAGACAAATTCTAAATCTACTCATTGCAAATGCACGGGACTCTACTAGAACCATAGTCAAGAAGCTCAAATGTATAGGAACTGAAATGTCAGAACGTGGAGTAGGCAAAAGAATTGCAAGACTTGAAAAACTTGAAATCATTCATGGTTATACTACAATGGTTGATCTCAAGCAGGTAAACATGCCAATTTTACGTTTAATTACAGTAAAATTTTCTTCTCCCAAAGATTTTGTTAAGCGACTTGAGGAGATGAAACAGTATCTGTCCAATGCACCTTACTGTGACTTTTCAGCAAGAACCAATGGAAGCATTGACTGGATTGAATTGAAGTTTTTTAACAACCATGAGCAGGCTCAACAAGAAGAGGATCTTTATCGTGCTTGGTTTGGCGATATCATGGAAGATTATAGATCATATGATCTTGATATTCATAAGATGGGATGGCAACTATTTGATGAGGATGATTTTAAGAGGTTTATTCAAAGCATATGTAAAAAAGAAGGAACAGACCTGCCTAAATATCTTAAAGAAAAAATCTAATAAAAAATAATTTTATAATTTCTCTTCTTAAATACGATTCACGTGCCTTGTAGTTGTGGTATTTAGAAACTGTGTACATTGTGGTAAAGAATATGAAGATGTATTCAATAGACGTACTTGTTCAGACAAGTGTTCATTAGAAATTTCCTAATGAAATTATTTTTTTAATTTGAAATCCTAGGCTCGATTGTTCAATTTCTGAACTGTTTTGTTATTGTGTGATTCAATTTCTGAACAAAACATCCATTAAAAGTTAGATCCATTCTAAATATCTCGGTAAAGTCGAAGTAATTGATAAAAAATGAGTACCATAAATGTACAAACAAAAATCACCGAAAACAAAACAAAATTCGGAATAATAGGTTTGCTTGCCTTACCTATAGTTGCAGCAGTGTACTCGTCGGGAAACGCCTCATTAGAGCAAGTACCACAGATACTTTCTGGTGGAGTATTCCCAGTCGGTTTCACGATCCTTTCATGGGGTCTAGCTGTGAAAATGGCATTAAAATTGAGAAAGTAGGATAAAATCCTCTTTTCATTTTTTTTTATTCTAAAAATTTTATTTTTGAAGATCTTTTAACAATCAATATTTAAGAAAGAAATTTACATTTTTATCTTTTTTATTTTAGGTTTTAGATTAGTTTAGAAGAATCATCTAATAGCTGTCTGTCATGGATAATTTTGTAATGTCTTCTTAGGTGAAAAAAACCTAGAATCATTTTACCACAAATATCACATTCTATCCTTTTTACCATCTATCGCCAAAAGCTTTATCATGAAAATATGATTTAAAGATGAGGTAGTGTCACATGATCATGTTACACATTTCAAAATCCATATTTAAAAAATAAAAAATGAATTGAACATTATCTATATTGTCACTATGGTTCTAATGGTCATGAAAACGTAGATGACTGATACAAAATAATGTCCATGTTACCTTACTGACCTCAAAGTTTTTTGTGGTAAAAACAGGTGAAAATAATTACCTAAAATAATTTAATTCGGACTTTTTTTGATGGTTATTTTTTGCGTTTTATCCAATCCCATTCAGGTCTATCTTCTTCTTCGGACACTAGTATTCATCCTCCAATAATTTTTGCTCAGAAAGGAATTCATTGACGTATCTACAAAATTTACATTTGCAACTTGACATAATTTAGAAACAAAGGGTTTCGATATAATGACATGTATGACTTTTGATGAAACAAACAGTAAATTCAGCCACAGACAGTGTAACTGAGTCTTGTTACAGAACCTAGGCCTTAAATGGAATATCTTTCTAAGAATTATAGGACTCAAGTCTGCCTACTCTCGCCCTGATAGTTGTGTTTAAACTTGAGTCTTTATTCTAAATTTTCAAGAATAATAACAAAAGTTTCAATACGAGATAGAGCATTAGTATAGTATGGCAATTGGAATTTACATCGCCATTGCAGTAATTGCAATTATTGCTCTAGTTATGCTAAAGCTATATCGAAGTACAAGTAAAGTAAGCTATTTTGGAGAGCCAAACAGATGCAAAACTTGTGGGAGGAGGAGTGAAACCCCAGACTGTCCTTTCTGTAAAACTGATTCAAAATCACTGAGATAATTCTAGTCTTTTAGATAGTTGATAAATTTACCAGTGTTTTCAAGTTTTATTGAATTAATCTCCTCTAAGTTATTGATGAAATTCATCTTTAGATACAAATCAGATGCAGTATACAAGACCTCTTCTATGTAAAATGTCCTTGAGTTTTCCATACCATAGTAACGAGAGTTATTTTCCCTATGAGTAACTGTTCCTTTGAGATTAATTCCGTCTTCTGTATCCATTCCAAATATGTAAAATCCATTCCAGCGATTCTAGCAGAGCAATATTGTAATTGTTATTTAATGAAGGGTTGACTACACTTCAGATTGCAGAGAAAACTGAAATTTCTTTGCAACTAGTAAAATATCACATAATCAAACTACAGGATTTAGGTGTAGTCAAGATCACAAAAATAGAAAAAAACTCAAAATCCCAAGATATGAAATTTTATTCTGCCTCCAAATTTAGCATGGTAATAGTTCCTCCGAAATACTCTGAGAACACTAAAGAAAGTAAGGAATGATAATTACCAATTACACGCATGTAACACACGTCCTTTGGTAAGGATGATACTTCAAAATTTGTGTAGAACGGAAACCTAGTGTAATTGGAATGGTGGATCCAAAAAAAGAGCCTCCGTTCAAATATTTTTTAAAAAAATAGAATAAAAACGAATATCCAATTATTTCCTAATTAAATTATTTTTTGGGAAGGCTAAAAAATGAAAAAATTAGGATTTGAATTATGAAGATCATCAATAAATAACATAAACACACGAACTTTTTGGGGACATTGGAAAAATCAAATTTTCCAAAATATTTGATAATTTTTGTATTAATTCCACTAGTGCTATCTATCGGAATGGCACCTGCTTTGTCATTTGGAAATATCTTTGGAACTCCTAAACAACAGATGGATAATGGCGTACCAAATGAAGATGTCCTTTGTAGAGTAGGATTTGACTTGATGTTGCGTTCAACAGGGGGTGTGGCCTGCGTAAAACCAACATCATCAGAAAAACTTTCTGGTTTGGGATGGGAGACATTAGCTGAAGATTCACCAGTGCTTCCAGAGCTAGATGTTGTAGAAAAAACCATGGAAATTGATGGACTAACAATTTCTTACAAAGAAGGCGGTTCACCAGATTCACCAGTTATTCTTTTGCTACATGGTTTTCCTACTTCATCGCATATGTTTAGAAATCTAATTCCAGCTTTAGAAGACGAGTTTTACCTTGTCGCACCTGACATGATAGGTTATGGTAAAAGCTCAATGCCTTCAACTGATGAATGGGAATACACATTTGATAATCAAGCAGAAATTATTAACAAGTTTACTGAAGAACTTGGTCTTACAGAATATAGCATGTATGTAATGGATTATGGTGCACCTGTTGGATTTAGAATATTTGCAGAACATCCTGAAAGAGTTCAAGCATTTATTATACAAAATGGAAATGCATACGAAGAAGGATTAGAAACATTTTGGGATGATTGGAAAGCATGGTGGAATGATAACACCCCAGAAAATGAAGCAAAATTGTATTATCTGGTAGCACCAGATACCACAAAATGGCAGTATACTTTTGGAATGAGGAATCCAAATTCAGTTGATCCATCCACTTGGATTACTGATAATGCAGGATTACAAAGAGAAGGAAACGTAGCAGTTCAGCTTGCAATGGCCTATGATTATAGAACTAACCTTCCATTATACTCACAGTGGCAAGAACAATTCAGAGAACATGACCCACCTGCACTAATTGTATGGGGTGCAAATGACTATATCTTTCCAGAATCAGGCGCTCATCCATACGAACGTGATTTGACCGATGTTGAAAAATATATTCTTGATACTGGCCACTTTGCTTTAGAAAATGACCTTGATTTTATAGCCGAAAAAATTTCTATCTTTTTGAATTCAAGACTTCAATAATCTTATTTTCACGTCTATCTGCGTCCATTTTTATCCCCAATTTGGTGGGTGAGTCTCTACAGATTCAGATCTCAATTTGAAATTATTTTTTGGGAAGGAAAAAAGAAGTGTTAAGTATCTAATTAAGGCACTTTAACCACAACTAACTGCCCGTAAGTTGCTAGTCGAAGGAGGGGAAGGTCTCTTCTTTGACTTAATTTAAAATTATTTTTTGGGAAGGATGAGAATTAAATTCTACTGGTTTTCTAAAACAAATACATCCACAATCAAACATTCCTGCCTTTCCCATACATTGATCATGATGTTCATTATAGCATTTATTGCAAATGACCATTAGTCAGTCCTTCTTTATGTGAGTCTTTTCATGAATAAGCACTTTTTCAAAAGTATCTGAATTTCCTTCCCAATGAAAATTACAGTTTTTACAATTGTATTTCATTTTATGCATCTTCCTTCTTGAGTTTCTTTTTTTCAGATTCTTCAAATGCGTTTACGTCATCAAGTACTTTGGTCTTGCAAGAACCAAGTTTTAATTTTGTAATTATTTTTCTAAACATCCTCTAGTTACACTTCATTTAGATATATACCGACGGAATTGCTAAATTTTCCCACTAAACCAAGAAGTAATTATTCATATTTGATAGAATATTTCTAGATTAGAACATTACATTCGTTTATATGACTAGGAGACTTTAACAAAACAGAATGATTTTTTGGAATTCAGTTCAATCTAGAGCCATACAGACTCGAGTCCCTCTGGGTTCAATTAATGAATGATTATACGTGCACCTGTAATTGTGGTTGCGAGAATTCTTCAGGTGAGCATCTTTGTCATAATTGTCGAATAGGCTTGTGTGAGATTAGAATTAAAAAAACGGTGGTAGCATAATTGTTAAAGCTAAAACACAGGTTAAAAAATTCTTCATCTTATGATATAATGATTTTTACAATAATAGGACTTTGTATATTATTTACTTATTTTGGAATGGAACCTTGAATTGTAAGTACTGTAAAATAGACCTTCGAAGCAAAACAAAAGAATTTTGTTCTTTTGATTTTCTATGTGCTACCTTAAATTTAACATCAGGAGCAAAAAGTGCCTAACAACAATTTCCCAGAATTTGGTACATCTCAAGTTGGACCTCACATAGAAACTCTAAAAAACTACGCCTTGCCAAATTTTGTTTTAGAACTTGTTGCAAAAGAATGTAATTCGGATCTTTCAGAAAAAGGAAGAATGGATAAGAAATTACAAAGTATGAATCAAAAAGCTATAGAATTATTGTATAAAATATTTGTAAAGTGTGATAAAGATAACTCAGAAAAATATGCCCAGTATAGATTTTATGCATACGTATCTAGTATATATCACAAATGTGAGATAT
>JADFOW010000098.1:2373-3428 GCA_022562615.1 Nitrososphaerota archaeon | reverse complement strand
ACGACTAGATTATACGAATAGTGACATAGACGAGTTATCTGAAAAAATGGATATTGAATTTGAGAATATTGAGAGCATAATAAAGAGTGCTCTAGAAATAGTTGACGAGTATGAAAAACAGATTGAGCCCTCTAAATTAAACAGATAAAAGATTCTAGAATTTTTCACACAGTAATTCAAATGATTATTACCTTAGAGTGATGAAATATTTCACACAACCAATGAGTGAAAAAGAATCTTCAGATGCTGGGATGCTGGTAAGAAAATCTCATGAGAGAATCAGAAGTTACTTTGAAAATGATTTTGAGTATGACCAATTACCCGTTCCAAGGTCCACCGAATTTTTGAGACACCATATTTCAGAAAAACTGTCATTGTGTGTACTATACGTAGATTTGATTGGTTCTACTCAAATGAGTTCAAAATTATCGCCAGACAACTTTTCGTTCATAATTAGGTCATTTTGTCAAGAGATGGCGTATATCATTGAACACTATGGTGGCTATGTTTTAAAATTCGTAGGTGATGCCGCAATAGGATACTTCCTTACCGGTGATAAACCAGGTCTTGTTGCAGAAAAAACTACAGAGTGTGGCATATCTATGATTGCAGTAATTGAAAATGCTATAAATCCAGTTCTAAAAAAGAAAGGATATCCAGAACTCAAAGTGAAAATAACTGCAGGTTATGGGATAGCAAGTGTCATTCTTTATAGTGCTGACAAAAGTAAAGCCCATATTGACATAATTGGTTTATCACTTAACCTTGCTGCAAAAATGCAAAGCGTTACAAAACCAAATCAAATTGTTATAGGCGAACAAATTTACAATAAATTAAATTCAAAATTGAAGACTTCATTCCAAAGGGTAGATACGGATACGACAGGTTGGAATTATAAAATTATAGATGGGGAAACTTATTCAGTTTACGCTTGTTCACCTAAAGTATTTTGAGATCCCAAATTTACATTTGATACGGACTGAAAACACATTATGCAAACTGGCGATAACGCTATTTTAGCCAAAATTGATTTTTCCGTTTTTCAATTTATCTAC
>JADFOW010000098.1:0-2363 GCA_022562615.1 Nitrososphaerota archaeon | reverse complement strand
ACCAAAAGTATTTTCAGATATATAAATTTTGGATTGGTATTAACCAGTAATTGCTGAGTTATTTTTTGGGAAGGATGAGAATTGAGAAAACAAAGTTATATCAATTTTCAATCTGGACCTTAATGACTGAAATTTTGATTTTAAATTGGTAAAATCGTTTTAAGCATTTATGGGATCTGGAAGCTATGGAAATTCAAGTTGAATCAAACGTTGAGAAAATCGTAATGCCAGACAACCTCAAAGTTGGACTGATGATTGCTGAACAACGAAAAAAATGTGCTGACGGTGGATGTCACGAGGAATTTTATGCATTAGGATTTGGTCAATCACCTTTCCATGTACCACCGTCTTTGGTAACTGCACTTGCCGAAAGTGCGAACCAAGGACACTATTCTGCTGCAGAAGGGATACTAGAACTTAGAGAAGCCATTGCTGGTTTTAACCAAAGACATTTTGGACTTGATGTTGATCCAAACAGAATCGTTGTGGGTCCAGGAACAAAAGACTTGCTTAACACTCTTATTAATATAATAAAAGGCGGAGTAATTATTCCGTCGCCGTCTTGGATTGGTTACAGACCACAAATTCTTCTTACTGAAAAACACTTTCATACTTTTCATCTTAAACCAGAACACAACTACAGAATCCAACCAGACGATTTAGACGAGTTTGCCTCAAGGATTGAAGGGGAACAACACATGTTAGTTTTGAATAACCCTCATAATCCCACTGGAATTGTTTATTCAAAAAAAGAGTTGGAAAAAATTTCTGAAGTTTGTAGAAACCACAACATACTTGTTCTTGCAGACGAAATTTATGCTCTTGATACTTATGATATGAATGATTTTACTAGCATGGGATTAGTTTATCCAGAGGGCAGCTTCATTACAAATGGTTTGTCGAAGGACAGGTCTGCAGGAGGTTATCGACTTGGTTCTTGCATTTTGCCAACGGTATCTACTGAAAAATTATTCAATGATTTCAAAAAAGTTGCGGCAACAGTTTACACAAATGTTTCAACACCCACCCAATATGCAGCAATTAAAGCATACGAACCAAATGACGAAATTGAAGATTACATCAACACTACAAGGCAAATTCACCGCATTATGGGTCACTATCTTAGTGATGAGTGGAACAAGGTAGATGGAATAAAGGCAACTCGGCCAGATGGCGCATTTTACTTTTTTGCCGATTTTAATGAACTAAAACCAGATTTGAAAAGAAAAGGAGTGACAACCTCGAACCAGTTGGGAGCGTCACTTCTTTCCTGTCCACATCACTTGGGGACTGTAACAGGTGATGCCTGTATGTTAGATCCTGATGACTATGGGGCACGAATTGCCTTTGTAGATTATGACGGAAAAAAGACATTTGATAATTATAAACAAAATCCGCCAAAATCATCTTCAGATGAAATTGAATTTGTAAAGAAAAACTCTCCGATGATGGTACAATCAACAGATGCCTTGAGAGGTTGGATTGATTTTATCAAACAAACGTGATTCTCAGTTGACCTCTTCTGTTAACAAAAAATCTCGTTATCTACGAGTCGAGTTCTCATTAAGAAGAGAGATCTTTTTCGTAGCTGTTGCTTCGATTATTGGCGGCTTTACGATGCACTTGCCAAGAATTTTTTTAGACATTACCACTCAAGACCAATACTTGGTTACTTTGCTTGTTATGGCAAAAGTAGTTGGCTCTAGCTCTCCAGAAGTGGGCTTTGCACTTCATATCACAGTTGCCACCATTATAGGAATTATAACTGGCATTTTCCTTCATAAGGTAATCAAATTCAATATCTCAAAAATCAAAAACGGTTTGATTTACGGGATATTTGCTGGAGTTGTTGTTTTTACCGTGTTTGCAATTCCCGTGTCTCAACTATTTCTTGGACCAAACATGGCTGAACTAATTGCAGAACTAGACCCTGAAATGACCCATATTGAAGCATCTGAGGTAGTAAACCAAAACTTGGTATCCAGTTTAATAGAATCTTTTCTAATGCACATTATCTGGGGACTAACTATTGGTGGTCTAGCATCTCTTTTAACAAGAAAGGTTGGCGCAAACTATAGATGCCATATTTGTGATATAGAATTCTCAAAAATTTCAACATATCAAAAACATGTTGAAAATGTACACGACAATCCATCACCATCATTAAAACGGATTTTAATCTTGGGTGGGGGATATGGTGGTGTAGGTGTACTAAAACAACTCCAAGAAACTTTTCAAAGTGATCCTAAAGTAAGTATTAGTCTAGTAAGCCAAGATAATTTTTTCATACACACCCCATTACTGCCTGAAATGGCAACAGGACTGCTCGCGGCCATACATATTCCAACACCACAACGACTAAT
>JADFOW010000097.1 GCA_022562615.1 Nitrososphaerota archaeon | reverse complement strand
CTTGCATTTTCTCCGGAGTCAGTCGGAGCTCTTTAATTAAACGATCAACCTTATTGATATACAAAACAGGTTTTACTCTTTCTTCAAGAGCCATTCTTGTAACAGTTTCAGTTTGAGTCATCACGCCTTCAACTGCATCACAAACAACTACTGCACCATCAATTGCTCTAAGACTCCGAATTACTCTACCAGAAAAGTCAACATGACCTGGAGTATCAATCATGTTGATAACGTACTCTTCATCATTTTTAGAAAAGTGCAATGTGATATTTGCTTGTACAATTGTAATGCCTCGTTCCTGCTCATCTTTCATATAGTCAAGTGCCAAGGCTTGACCAGCAGCAGAAGGGGCAATTATTCCACTATTTGCCAAAAGACTATCACTCATCGTAGTTTTACCATGATCTACATGGGCAATAACACCAAAATTTCTAATTTGTTCCTTATTCTTAATTATTTTTAAGACCTGTTCGGTGGATTTGTATTTCATAAACGCGGTAAATCCTTTCTGTGTAGCTATTAAATCTTATGAAGAAAATGCTTCTGCCTAAAGATCAATAAATCATGTTTGAGCTTACATTTCTTAGTTTTTTAGCAGTTACAAAATAACATTCTTTTTGACGATTTTTTTTTGCATAAAATAATGGAGTTAATTGTGAGAAAAATGTAAAAAAAATCACTTGTGAGATTTTATCATTTGTGCCTGAGTTTGGCTGAAAAACATTCAAACCAAATTTTTTAAAATTTTTCATCATCTTTGTATTATGAGGATTTTTTTCTTCAAAAATTATTACAGTGTCTCCGCGTTTTGCAGAAAAAAGTTCCATATGTGAGAATTGTTCAATCCGAGAATAATGTACATTTAATCCTAACACTTCATAGAATTTTGCTGCGGCGTACATAGCTATTGGAAAAGTCTGTAAATTACCTAAAATGAATACAGTTTTTCCTATCTTTACCTTTTTGCTTTCTAGTAAAGCCTTTCTGAATAACTCTATTACTCCTCTAACACGGAATTTTGAAACTAATGAAATGCAAGTTAACGCACTTGCAATAAACCCAATGCTACCAGATGTAAATACCCCAGAACTAGGATAATCAAGGAGAATTTTTTTTGAACAGGCATTACCTAGCTTGCTTGTAAGATGAGATGTAATTGCAGTTGCATTTTTAAATAATTTTGCAGTTTTTACATTTGAAGTAGTATTTCCTGAAATTGAAATTATGTATGCATCTTTATTTTTTATTATCGAGGGATTTTTTAATAAATCAAGGGGATCAGCTGCTCTAGTATGATAATTGGAAAATGCTTCTGCTAATAATGCTGCAGCAAGAGAATCACCAGTACCACAAAAAATTGTTTTTTGTTGTTTTTTAAAAGATATTTGTTTTTGTAAATTCATGTTTTGTAAAAAAGGTATTTGTAACAAAATATCGTTTTCAAACGCTTCAATTGTTTTCATAATTCTTAATTGTGTTCCTTGTAATATTAAGTAAAATTTGTTTAATCTAACACAAAATCATACCTATGAGTTAAGAATCTTCAGGTTGTAAAGTGATTTTGCGAAATTGAGGGGAATCTATTGAAGCCCGCTTTTAATATGGAATAATTAACGATTCACAAATTGGCATAATATTGTTCATACTAACCTTGCCTAGCTTTTAAGACAATTCCTTTACTTTCCAGTTTTTGCAAAATTTGTACTGCATCAAATACATAAAGATTCAGTGCTGTTGAGATATCCAACGTCGTACTAATTCCATTCTTTATCAGATAATCATTTATCCGTTTTTCTTCATAGTTTGAAATTATTTGATATTTGTTTGTACGATGATTGGTCTTTTCATGAGTTTGATTATTTTCAGAAGGCGATTTTGTTAATACTATCTTTTGTTTGAAGAAAAGTTCAAGATGTTTTTCACTCTTTTTTCTGAAATCATCTTCAAAGGGATTTTGACCTAATTTTTTGATCATTTTAATAACTTCTAGGCTCACTAAAAGTTTCATTGAAAACAATGCTCGGATTTTTTACTAACAACTTTTTATATTGTATCTTTGGCAAACCCAATTTCCGTAAATTCCAAACTAAACCAAACTCTTTTCTAAACTCGTTAGACGTTTTATGTTCTACTAATTCACCCTTATTGTTAATAATTAATAATGCACCCAGATCTGGAACATTCTTCCATAGGTATTCTACATATCCTCGTATCCAATCAAACGATTCGGACTTTGATAGTTTTGAAGTAAATTGTTTTAGTTCATAGATTTCAGGTGATGATGAAACTAATTCATCACTTGGTTTGAAAAAAAGATCAAGATACTTTTCTCTGTCTTGTTTGAGTCCATTTTCAAAAGGATCCTCCCCTAGTTTTCTAGGCGTTTTAGAAACTCCTCCGTCAGTTGCGTATACACCTTTCCAATCTTATTACTTGGAGCATAGAGAGAGATGGGCTTTCGGTGACTTGGAGCTTCTGCAAGTTTAACGCAAACGGGGATGACTGTCTTGAACACCTTCCCATTAAAACGAGCTGTAACTACCTGTTGCACCTCTTTGGCAAGACTGGTTCGACGATCATACATGGTTAGAACAATTCCATAGAAAAGGAGATTGGGGTTTACCACTTCTCTAAGCTCATCCACTGTTTTTAGAAGATCAGACAAACCATGTACAGGGAAAAAGTGTGTCTGAACAGGTACTAAAATTCCATCAGCGGCTGTAAAGGCATTGATTGTTAAGGGTCCAAGTGAAGGTGGGGTGTCGATAAGGATGTAATCGTAATGGTTTTTTATTGCACTTAGGGCTTTTTTTAGCTTAAACTGCATGTTTACATCACTGGCCAGATGTAGCTGTGCTGCACTCAAACCAATTGAAGCAGGTGCAATGTCAAGTCCTTTGACACAACTCTTCACAATTATTTCCTCTAATGGAATTCCATCAAGCAAAACATCGGCAGTTGACAAAGTATATTCATCTTGGGTAAGATAGTAGCTAGCATTTGCCTGGGGATCAAAATCAATCAGTAAAACATGTCTTCCCATCCCTGCAAGCAAGGCTGATAAATTTACCGCCAAGTCGGTCTTACCTACGCCTCCCTTCTGATTTGCAATAGTGATGACTGTGGACATCGCTTGATTCTATGTCGCATCAATCAATTTGTAGTAAAGATCCTTTGTCAAATAATTTTGATTTTTTATTGAATTTATGGAAGAACTAGACGGTTTGAACAGTAAATAAATGAGATCTTTCAATAAATTATCTTTTTTTTGAAATTTTTGTAGATAACTTTATCACTCATTTTCACGTATACTATTTGACAAAGGGAGAGGTATGGTTAAAAATGTACCAAGAACAAGGGTCAATTCACAACAGCACCAAGGGGTCTCAACGCCTCCAAAAATAACAACACCTCAAAAAAAAGAGGATCTATTTACCGTTTACAATCAAAGTATTGAAAAATATTTTGCAGTAGCAAAAAAAACAACTGCTACTTATTTACAGTCAGT
>JADFOW010000036.1 GCA_022562615.1 Nitrososphaerota archaeon | reverse complement strand
AGGTGTGGACGTTGAATCTACTAACAATGATGGTGGCTATGCCGTTAAGAGTGGGACATCTATGGCAACGCCACACATTTCTGGGCTGGCCGCAAACGTTTGGAGCTTAGCTAATGGAGATGCCTCAACAGTGAGATCATGGTTACAAAGTAATAGTGATGATATTTCTCCAAATGGATATGATAGAGCATCTGGATTTGGTTTTCCACACCAATAAGTTAAAAATTTACATTTGTTAGCAAATTATAATTTTTATTCCTCATTCTTTCCAAAAAATAATTTCAAAAACTGATGAAAAACGACAGTTTGATTATCTTTCTAACTCTTTGATCTTCTCAGCTGCAATCTCTGCTGCTTTTTTTCCTGAAAACAACATTGATCCAAATGTTGGCCCCATTCTTGCCAAGCCGTGAGTTTCGGTAACTGACATTCCTGCAGCAATTAATCCAGGATAAACTTCTCCTGTTTTTTCAACTACATGTTCTTCACCCTCATTTACATTCATTGGATTCATTCCCTTCCACTCTACTAATCCTCTATCTACTAGTCTTTTTACTGCAACTGAATCATGTCCTGATGCGTCAATTATTATTTTTGCTTCAAGTGCAATTGGATCTACACAAGTAATATTACGTGGTAATGCCGATACTGGCATCCAGTTTACAACAATTCCTTCAACTCTTCCATTTTTCAAAATAAGGTCATCAAATTTTGTAAGATTAAGAAACTTCACACCTGCATCACAGGTGGCTGCAATTAATTTTGAAACTGCATGAGGTCCAGGTGTAATGTATAATCCTTCCATAACTTTTTTGTATGGAACTCCTAATTCGTCCCAAATTTTTTGGGCAGGTTCTCTAACTGTAACTGGGTTCATCATGTACCCACCTAGCCAATACCCTCCTCCTAGGTAATTATTCTGCTCAATAACCAAAACTTTGAAACCTCTGTTTGAAAGTTCTCTGCTAGCAGTTAATCCCGCGGGACCTGCTCCAATAATTATTACATCTGATTCGGCATAGTCAATTAGAACTTCGTGAAATTCATTGGCAATTGCACGAGTAATTTCAACCTCTCTGACCTCAGCAAATATTTTTTCTGATTTTTGTGCAACTGTAGCCTCTTGCATGATAACCTTGCTTTTTTAATTGACATTAATACTTTCGCACGAAATTTACAAATTAGTATGTCCTAATTTTAGATTTGTTCTAAATTATTTTTACAAGAACGAAATATTTTGTATGTATTTTGAATTTTATGAACCAAAATTTCCTATATCAAAAATTTATAACCGAAATCAACGGCATTGGTTTGTATTGACACTATCTAACCTTAAGCAGCATCGACCCAAATCTAGGAAAGGAAAAATAAATTGGGCAAGATCCCAAGAGGCTGATCATTTTGCAAATACTGTAAAACTTTACCGTCAAGGAAAATATGATGCTGATAGTTTTAGGCGCTTTAGATTGCAACACGGTGCATATGGGACACGATTGACCAGTGACTATGCAATGGTTCGTATCAAATTACCTGCAGGAGAAATTTACCCTCACCAACTTGAAAAATTATCTCAATTGAGTGAACAATTCTCAATTGGCAGTGCACATTTTTCCACACGAGAAAATATTCAACTACATTGGGTTGTTCTTGAAGATGTTTCAGAAATTTTTAGGGGTTTAGCAGAAGTCGGTCTAACCACAAGAGAGGCTTGTGGAAATAGTATAAGAAATGTTATGTGTAGTCCGCTTTCTGGAGTTTGCCCTGATGAAGAATTTGACTCAACACCATATGCTCTTGCAACAGCAAGATTCTTTTTGAGAAATCCGATGGCTCAAAATTTACCAAGAAAATTCAAGTTTAATTTTACATGTTGTGAAAAACATGGAATGGTAAGGATGGTTGACGTTGGATTAATACCTCAAACAAGACAACAAGAAGGTTCTACTCAGAAAGGATTCAAGGTATTTCTTGGTGGGGGATTAGGAAACAAATCCTTTGTTGGTTATCAATTAGAAGAATTTACTCCCGAAGAGGATCTACTGTTTACTTCAATGGCCGTAGTGAGAATATTTGATAGAATAGGTGACAGGAAAAACATGGCCAGAAACAGAATGCGATATCTAGTAAATGAAATGGGATGGGAAAAATTCCAAAACCTTGTACTAAAAGAAAGAGCAATTGTAAGGGCAACACAATCTGTAGTTACAAGACTGAATGTTGATGATACTCCAAATGAAATTAAAAGACCCATCAGAATTTCCGATGAGAGTGGCTCTTCAAATTCTGATGGATATGAACGATGGTTAAAGGGAAATACCTTCAAACAAAAGCAATCAGGATATTATTCAGTTTTCATAACCTTGGAGGCTGGCGATATTACTTCTAATCAATTGAATATACTATCGGAACTAATTCAAGACTTTTCATCTGAAGGCCTTGCGAGATGTGGATTTAATCAAGATGTTGCACTGAGATTCGTTCATGAGGATGACCTGCCACGTCTTTACTCCCAATTATTGAATGCAGGACTTGCAAAATCAGGTGCCTTAACTATGGCAGCCCCCATTGGATGCTCCGGAACCACTTCTTGTAATCTAGCCTTAACCAACTCGCATAGACTTGCAAAAGAAATTCAAAGAAAATTCCTAGAGCTGAAATTGGATGAAGATGATGATTTACGTGACTCTTCCATTAAGATCAGCGGTTGTCCAAATTCTTGTGGGCAACATGGAATTGCTACAATTGGCTTCTTTGGAGGTGGAGGAAGAGTAGGCAAAGACATGTATCCAAACTATATGATGCAGTTAGGGGGAAGATCCGATGGAGAAACAATGCTTGGTATTAGTTGTCTTAGAGTTCCTGCAAAAAGAGTAATTCCAGTTATTTTGAAGATAATTGATTTGTTCAAACAAAACAAAAAACCAGAAGATGATCTAAAATCTTGGATTCGTAGAGTTGTAAACGGAATAGATGATTCAGAAATAAAATCAATGGATGACATTAAAAAAATTCTAACTCCCTTAATCACTCCACCATCTAAAACTGACGATCCTGATTTTTACTCTGACTATGGAAATGATACTAGCTACCACACCAAAACAGGCAAGGGTGAATGTGCCGCTTGAGTCAAGAAAAAGTTGTAAAAATAACAACTGATGTTGACACTTTGAGATCTGAAATCAAAGATAAGAGCGTCAGGGTAATTGATGTTAGAAGGGAGGAAGATTATAAAAAAAACCACATCCCTACCGCTGTAAATTTACCGCTGGCAAATTTACTTTCTGATGATAGCCCAGAACGTGTTATAAAACTGATAAATTCTATGGGCATTGATGATGAAACTTCTGTAGTTGTCTATGATGATACTTTTGGAGCACTTGCATCAAGAGTTGCATGGACACTAGAGTATCTGGGTCATTCAGATGTTTCTTTACTTGATACAACTTATAGCCGGTGGAAATCCATAGGATTGGAAAATGATAATTTAGTTCCTGAGGTTCAAACTAAAGAGCATTCTCTTAAACTAAGACCGGAAATTCTTGCAACATCGGATTATTTGGAATCTGCAAAAGAAAAAGAAGGAGTAATTTTGGTAGATAATAGAGAGCGATTAAACTTTCTTGAACAGCATATTCCAGGAGCAATGAGCCTCCCATATCGTACTTTGGCAACTCAAGACAAGATCCTTCGTCCAAAAGAAGACATGAAGAGACTCTTAGATAATAGAGGAATTTCCGGAGATACAGAAATTATTACCTATTGTGGAAGCGTTGGAACTCTTTCTGGGCTGGCATACTATGCGCTAAAATCAGTGGGACTTCCAAACGTAAAACTATACGTTCGTTCTTTTAAAGAATGGAAGGGCTTGTCCAAACCTACAGAAAAACAAGAGGAGGCAAATTACTGGGATTTGTCTGCCGAATAACTAGGCTACTTCTTCTCTGAGTTTTTTTGTGACAGTGCTTTCTATATTGTCAAAAAGATCAAGCATCTTTTCTTTATTGTCAAAAAAATAATCTACGCCTCTATCTTTTAGTCTGATCTTCCACAATCTGATTTCTCTATGCTCTTCAAAGAAATTTTCAATCATATAATTACCTGACCTTGATATTTCAATAAACTCATCAAAAATATCTATGGTCTTTTCAATATTTTCTTCTTCAATTGCTTCTCTTGCGATTTGAATTGATTCACTTAGATTCTTTAAATTCTTAACAGGGATGGGTAATTTCTTTGTTGTAATTCCAAACAGCCCTTTTTTCTCTTCTCCCATCCTTTTCGCAACATTTGGGGCAAGATCCCATACAGGTATTCTATGCAATCCGTCCCTTTTCTCGTTTTGAACGATCAATCCTTTACCCATCAGTTTTTTCAGTGCCTTTTCGAGGTCTACTCTATCCATGTATGTGGTCCATACAATAGCTCCAATCGTGTGATAACCTTGCCTGATTGATTCTAAAACTACAACTTCTTCAATTCTCTTAAAACCCTCTTCTGTTTTTACATTTTTGAAATCTTTGTCTCGAATTGATTTTCTTGCATTTTTAACATCAATTTCGACTGAACGCTTCAAAGATTCTAATGATTCTGGAATTTGACTTAACAATGATTGATAACATGCTTTATTGTACCATGCCATTCCGTATACGGGATCTGATTCTACTGCCTTTTCGATTGAAGCAAGTGCTTTTGCATATTTCTTTTGCTCATAATGTACTAGTGACTTCAAATTCCAAGCTTCAGGATTTGTAACATCAATATCTAAAATTTTATCATAAATTCTGAGTGCTTCTGAATGATCATCTAAATGGAATCTCGAATATCCTAATTTCATCAAAGTCTCAACATCTTCTGGATCGATTCTTAGGGCTTGCTCGAATACGTCTACGGCGTCTTCAAGCTTGTGATCTGCCATAAGATTGATTCCCTTCTTGAATAATGTTCTCCGATTATAGTCAGCGTCAACTAGGCTTGTGATTTCTTTTTTCTCTAAATCTTCAGATTTTTTTCCTTTTAATGCTCTTTGAAATGGTTTTTTCACTAATTGATAATGGACATTTAATCTAGATAAATACTATCCTCAATGGACCCTAATGTTGAGTAGTAGGAATACTAGAAAATATAGAAATACCTCGAATTAGCACAAACGAATATGTCTTATTCTAAATTAAATGTTGAAGGACCTGCACCATTTAAGGAGGCGGGAGTATACGAGGTTCAAATATCAATTGTCGGAGAAAAACCCTCCGAGGATGAAATCAAAAACAAGACATTCTCTTCACTGTGGGTTGGGAACTTTCATCTTCGAATACAAAATGAATCTTTTACTGAAACTTTGGGTTCTGTTGACAATCCCATTCCTGAATCTGTTTATGCTTTTGACAAAATTTGGATTATTGTAAATGATTTACTTTCTTCTTTGTATTCTGTTTTTGATGTGGCAGTTGAGACTCCATTAAAAGAAATCCCATCAATTACTCCAGAACCTGTCCCTTCAACCACTTCTGAACCACAAGTTCCACCAACACCTAAAGCAGAGTCCCAAGGACAAACAGGATCCCAAGGACCCATAGGACCAACAGGAACTTCGGGTCAACGAGGTCCGTCTGGTCCACATGGAGACAAAGGTCCACATGGAGACAAAGGTCCACAAGGAGTCCTTGGCGATAAAGGATTAACCGGCGCAAAAGGCCCATCTGGAGACAAAGGTCCATTTGGAGACAAGGGATTAACTGGTGATAAAGGCGGAAAAGGAAACCAAGGACTTGCTGGAGAAAAAGGGGAAAAAGGAATTTTTGGCACTCCGGGAGAAAAAGGAGACAGAGGTCTTACCGGTACAATTGGAGACAAGGGGCAAATCGGTTTAAGAGGATCAATAGGGGATAAAGGCGATAAAGGACTAACGGGAACAACCGGTGATAAAGGTCCGATTGGACCTCGAGGATCACTAGGTGAAAAAGGAGACAAAGGGCCACAAGGAGTCCTTGGCGATAAGGGATTAACCGGGGCTAGCGGCTTAATGGGAGACAAAGGCCCAACTGGTTCACTAGGTGTTCAAGGAGAGAAGGGGCTTCAAGGCAAACCCGGTCAACAAGGAGAAAAAGGTCCAACAGGTACACCTGGCCACATGGGAGACAAGGGCTCACAAGGATCACAAGGGTCTGTTGGTTCAAAAGGAATAACAGGGTCTTCAGGCCAGCAAGGAGACAAAGGCTCACAAGGCCAGCAAGGAGAAAAGGGAATTACAGGCCCCCTGGGTACCCAAGGAGAAAAAGGTCCTAAAGGCACACCAGGCCCCATTGGCGATAAAGGATCTAAAGGTCTAGAAGGTACAATTGGAGGTAAAGGTCCACAGGGTCCACAAGGACCTGTGGGCGAAAAAGGCTTAACCGGAGTTCCTGGCCCTCAAGGAGAAAAAGGAGAAAAAGGTCAAACTGGCCCACTTGGAGAAAAAGGTCCAACAGGTATACCTGGCCAAAAAGGCGATAAAGGTCCACAAGGTCCACAAGGTCCACAAGGTGAAAGAGGTCCATCTGGTACTCCAGGAGATAAAGGTCCACAAGGTCCACAGGGAATTCAAGGTCCACAAGGTGAAAGAGGGCCAACAGGTTCAATAGGTCCTCTTGGGGAACAAGGTCATGTCGGAGAACAAGGTCCAGTCGGCCCATCAGGTCCCAGAGGTCCTCCAGGTCCTCCAGGCGAAAAAGGTTCAGCGGGTGGAATGTCTGCAGAACAAAAGGCATTGTTTAAAGATCTTTTAGAACTTCTAACAACAAAAGACATCATTACAACTGAAGAACAAATCAAACTAATGAGTTATCTTTACTAACATCCTACAAAATTAAATATTGCAATAAAAATAATTTTAAAATATTTTTTATGAATTTTAATTGTGAAATTTAATTTTAATTAAGAGCATTTATCACAAAACTATTTTTTATTTATTCTTTTGAAAAAATCATTTTGAACTTTTCAAAATTAACACTTGTAAAAACAATGTAGTTTTTCAATTTGAAAAAGGAAAATAAATCGTCTCTAATTGACGATCGTTAATATTTTTGACGGTCTATCGTTTTCTCTTTGGAGCTGCTTTTTTCCAGTTGATCTACGTTTAGTTGCAGCTTTTCTTTTTGTAGCCATTGGTGATCCCGCATTTTCATCATTTTTCTAAAGTTAAACTAAAGAAAATTACACAGACGGATTACAAAATATCAACGAAATTTTATCCGTCAAAAAATTAAATGATCGAAATTTTAATCTATCTTAGGTAATTTTTTTCTTTGAATAATTTTTTTCCATTTTTTTGTTTTTGTAACATAATTTAGGTTTGAAAATAATAGATTACAAAAAAATTGGTCGTGATTTTGTTTAATCTTATTGTAAATTTAAATTTGTGTAACTTATTCTGATCTATTTTTCTCAATTTTTAAAAATTACATGCCACGTTTTTTAATTATAGTCAATACATCTTCATCCAACAAAATATGATTTAATCCAACTCTTTGTCCTCCGAATTTTACACTTTTCCCCCATACCATTCCGTATCTGAATTGTTTTTTCATTCGTCGGTGAAGCTTGTTACAAACATCTTCTATCGTGTCTCCTTCTCTTGCAATTAATGGCTCTTTGAAATCAGTTTCCCCACCTTTTGGCCTCATGTAAATTCTAATGAATCTTAATTTTTCATAAATTTTCTCTTTAAGCAAATCTATGTTGATATTAGAATTTGCTGATACTTCAATAACGTCTGATTTTATTTTCTTTTTCAAATCTTTTAGGAATTGTTTATTTACCAAGTCAATTTTGTTTAGAATTGTTATTGCTTTTGAGTAACTAATATTTCCTGCAATATAGTCTGCTACCTGCTCCGAGGTCACATCTTCTCTGATTACTACTCTGGCACTAACAATTCCGTAAATATGTAAAATATCTTTTAGGTGTTTTTCCGAAATTTTTGTTAGCTTTACTTGTTGGGCAACAGCTATTCCACCCATTCTTGATTTCTCAATTGTAATATTTGGAGGAAGTGTGTTTAGCCGTATTCCAATATTACCTAACTCGTTAACAAGCACATTTTCGTGATAGGGTTGAAATACATCAAGTAAAAGCAAAACTAGGTCAGCACTCCTTGCAACAGATAGGATTCTTCTTCCTAATCCTTTTCCTGTAGATGCGCCTTTGATAATTCCTGGGAGATCAAGAACCTGAATTTTTGCTCCTCTGTACTCCATCATTCCTGGCACAACAGTTGTTGTTGTAAATTGAAAAGATCCGATAAGGGACTGTGCATCTGTTAACTTGTTAAGCAAAGTTGATTTCCCTACACTTGGTAACCCAATGAATACAACCGTGGCATCACCAGATCTTCTAACATCAAAACCATCTGTCTTTGCACCCCTTTTTTTTGAAACATTTTCTTCTTGCTCTCGTTTTAGTTTTGCAATCTTTGCTTTTAGTAAACCAAGATGATGCTCAGTAGCTTTGTTAACTTTGGTTTTAGCCATTTCATCTTGTATGGCCTTGATTTTTTCAGGAATTCCCACTCTTACTCATCCTGTTTGGAAATCTTTTCAAATAAAACCGTATTATTTTTTATAATCTTTGTAATTCTAGAGATGGGTATCTTTTGAAAGTTGTCGGACTCCTTGATAAATTCTGGCAAGGTAGTCTCTCTTATTTTTTTAAAATCTCTGTAGGAAACAATATACAAATTTGATTCTTCAGAAAATCTTGCTTTACTAAAAACTTCCTCAATAACCCCTTTCTTTACCATAAATTTCATTTCTTGTGATTACTAATCAATATAAGTAGAATTTCTTACGGAGCAAATATTATTCGGTATGAAAAACAAATTACATGAATCCTAAAACATTTGCTGTAGACATTGATGGAACAATTACCGAAAACGGAGGTGGAAGAATTCACCTTGAGGCACTTGCTGCCTTGCGTCATGTAAAAGAGCTCGGTCACAATGTGATCTTTGTGACTGGAAGATCTTCCGTTGAGGGATTTTTACTATCTGTTTTTGGGGGAACTACTAAGATCGCTGTAGGGGAAAATGGGGGATGTATTACTGTAGATACTAATGAACATGTTTTATTGGGCAACATTGAGCAATGTAAGGAAGCTTTTCAAATAATTCAAGATAGGATAGATAACGTTGTTGAAAAACCTGTTTTTCCGCGAATGACTGAGGTCGTATTGGAGAGAACTTTTGATCTGGATCTTGCAAGGAAACTGGTCGCAAAAGAAAATCTTAATGTTTCATTATCAGACAGCCAATATGCAATTCACATCAATTCTAGTGGAATCGATAAGGGTGTAGGGTTTAAAGAAATCATGAAGAGACTATCAATTTCTTCTGATGATGTAATAGCAATCGGCGATAGCGCAACAGATATTCCTTTATTCAAGATAGCAAAAACCAGTATTGCACTTGGAAATTCATTTGATGATGTAAAGGCTCAAGCAACTATGACTGTATCTGCAAAGGCCGGTGATGGCGTAATTGAGGCCTTGGATAAATTGGCTCCCCTAATTTCAGGTGTATAAAATTGACATTCAAATCAATAATGGATGAAATTGAGAATAATTTACACATAATTCTCGATGGCCTTGGAGTTTCTAATATTTTATTTACTGTGGAACCTGCAAAATCTGGATTTGGTGATGTCACCTCAAACATTTCGTTTTTACTTGCAAAGCCTTTGAAGAAGAGTCCTCAGGAAATTTCAAATACCCTATCTGAAAAATACTCCCAGTTCAATCATACATTGGTTTCAAAAGTTGAATCTCACCCTTCTGGATATCTTAATTTCTTTGCAAACTGGGAAAAATTAAATCAATTGATTTTATCTGAATCCAATTTAGATTCGTTTGGTTCTGTGGATTTGGGAAAAAATTCTACAATTGTAGTGGAACATACCAGTGTAAATCCCAACAAGGCACTTCACATTGGACACATTAGAAACATAATTGTAGGTGACACCATTTCTAGAATACTTGAAAAATCAAATTACAAAGTAAATGTCCTAAACTATGTCGATGATTCAGGCCTTCAGGTAGCGGATATCATAGTGGGATTTAAGCACCTTGGATTCTCCCAAGATCCACCTGAGGGAAAAAAATTTGATCATTATTGTGGAGACGATGTATACGTCAAAACAACTGAAAAATACGAACAAGATTCTAGTTTAGAAGAGATTCGACAAAAAATTCTCAGGGAACTTGAAGATGGGACTTCTGAGATTGCTCAGTTTGCAGATGAAATAACGGCCAAAGTACTTGAAAATCAACTAGAAACATGCTGGAATCTAGGGGTAACCTATGACTGCCTAAATTATGAATCCCAAATAATTCGCTCCGGTTTGTGGAGTAAAATCTTTGAAAAACTTCAAACAATGAACCTAATTGAATTTGAAAAAGATGGAAAAAACTCTGGATGTTGGGTGATTAGAGGAGAAGGAAAAGAAGAAGATAAGGTGATAGTCCGAAGCAATGGTACCGCCACCTACATTGCAAAAGACATTCCATACGCTGCCTGGAAGCTAGGGGTGCTTGAAGATCCCTTTAATTATAAAAAATACAAAAAAGCACAAACGGGCTCTCGCACACTATGGCAAACAACTCTCGATGATTCAGAGGAACCAAAGCAAAACTTTGCAGGAGACAAAGTAATCACCGTAATTGATTCCAGACAAACAAGATTACAAAAAATAATCACAACACTCATGGCAAAATTCAAGTCACAATCTGATGCATATGTCCACTTGGGATACGAATCAGTTACACTGAGTGCCAATACAGCTAAAACTCTCGGGCTTGATACACAAGGAAGACAAGCTCAGATGTCTGGTAGAAAAGGGCTTTACGTTAATGCAGATTCTGTTTTTGATTTGCTAAAAAGCAAAACTACCGAGGAGACTGCAAAGCGAAATCCTGAGATGAATTCATCTGAAATTGAAAAGATTGCACATCAAATATCTGTTGGAACTTTGAGGTATGAGATGATAAAACAAGATCTTGATAAAATCATCGTTTTTGATTTAACAAAATCTCTTAGCTTGGAAGGTGACACTGCTCCCTACATACAATATACACATGCAAGGGCTACAAGAATAATTGAAAAATCTGGACAAAACCCATCGATGGACGTTGATTTTTCACTATTGACTGATCCAAATGAGAATAATCTTGTGAGAATGATTGGCTTGTTTGATTTACAAGTAAGGGATGCAGCAAAGAATCTCTCTCCCAAGGTAATTTCTAGATATTGCTATGATCTGGCAGTAGTCTTCAACTCGTTTTATGAGCAGGTCAAAGTTCTAGATCTGGATGAAAAGAACCTCATTAAATCCCGTCTTTGTCTTGTGCATTCCTTTAAGATAACAATAGAACGAGCACTGGATTTGTTAGGTATTGTTGCACCTGATAGAATGTAATCCAGAAAGGCTCAATCTTTCAATTGAATTCCTTTCTGGCTGTTGGCATGCAAACCATTTTTGATTGAATTATTCCTTTGATAAACCTGTTTACATTTCAGTGTAATTTAGATTCTAAACCCTATCAATACGCTTAAGTTTAAAATCATGGAGGGGAATTTGTGGATATTTATTCAAAAAAGCTTCCAATTATTTTGATAATTGTACTCGTCGGTATTCTTACATTGCAGTTTATGAGTAATGATAAAAATAGTCCCAGCATAGATTCCGAAACCTGTGAATTATACATTGCAAATCCTCAATTTAATGGCAAAAAATACCTAGATGAATACGATCCAAAATGCCTGGATTTTAAAAATCTTAATCCATAAAAAATAAGGGAAAAATCCAAACCGAAAAAGTAGTTTGTTTTTCTAAGGTTGGTAAGTTTGAAATTATTTTTTGGTAATCGCTAAAATTCATTTAATTATTTAGAATTCAAATAATTGCGATGTGGGTCACGCATTTGGAACAAACAGGCATGAAAAAAGAGGTATTTGCCATAAAATAACACACACTCGATTATAATCATTAAATCACAATAGACATTAGTAATATGATCCAAAGTGAACAAAACAAAAAATTAGATGATTTCGATTTAATGTTTAATTATTATTATGATGTGATTCACGAAATATACAGAAAGTCATGGAATAATTATTTTAGAATAGTATCTGGTAAACAAATTAGTGAAACCAAAGATAATCCTTAAATTTTAAACTCTTTCTGTTTTCTTGAAAGTGGTTAACTAAAAATTATTTTTTGGGAAGGATGGGAATTGATATCTTTCATAATATTATATAGGATTATATCGTGACATATTATTCCGATTGCCCAAAATATTCTAGCCAAAAAAAATGTAACATAACTTTTGTATAATGTGTTTTTAAAAACTTACAAATTTAATTTCTGTTTGTATTCTTTAATTCTTTTTTCCCAATCTGATTTTGATAATCGATAACCAAATAGATAAGCTAAGAGGATTTTTAATAATACAATGTATTTTTTATTAATTTTCATCATCAGGGTATCAGGTTGATTTAGTATATTTTTTCGTGCATTGTGATATTTTTTAATATCATTTTTTTCATCTACTGTAATCTTGTTATCTTTTTCTAATAGGTCTAACCACATATCAAAATAGTTTGATTTTGTGCCTTTAATTTTTGTTGAAACATAACTGCCAATACACGTCATAATGGCATCATCTATACTGATAAAAGCAAGATGTTTTGCATGTTTTGTTGAGTTTTCACTAAGTATTGCACCAAAATATAGCTGTTCAACAATTGTTTGAATTTGGGGATTTGGATTGATGGAAATATTAGGGCGGATTGTAATTTAAAATTTTAAACACCTTCCAACAGATCATTCTGTCCGAATTGCCCTAGTTATTACGATTAAAGCCTCCGTTGAAATGTAGCCTTTGCCTGAAAGAACTATCTTCTCATATGGCATGTTTTTAACAAACCATTCTTCTTTGTCAGGCTCTGAGAATGGATCATGGCAATCTTTGAGAATTATTTTAGAATTTTTAACAGAGATTGAGTGGCCATAGCCTTTGAGGAACTTTAGGTTGTAGTGATTTTTCTGACCTTTGAGAGTCAAATCAAGTTATTGTCATTCCAGGATAACCT
>JADFOW010000035.1:11429-13154 GCA_022562615.1 Nitrososphaerota archaeon | reverse complement strand
AAGAATCTTGTTTTTAATGGCTATTGCTGTTGGAGCATCTGCTTCTTCAGCTAGTTTCAGAGTGATTAATTCTCCTGTTGTTTCTATCTTAAATTTTTTGTTGGATTGTAAAACAGTCTCAACTTCCCCAATGGTACATCCTCTGCTTCTTAATTTGTTTTCGCTGAGAATAAGTTTGATTTCAGTTTTGTAATCAGTTTCACTTCCTTCAATTAAATCGGAAACCTTTGTTTGTAAAATATGTCTTGCAACCTCAATTGCTTTTTCTCTTGATTTTTTTGTTTCTTCATCAAGATAAATGTCCATAGTTGGAGTAACTGGTTTCTTTCTTGCATCAACTAATTCTATTAATCTGGGAAGGCCCAAGGTTACGTTTCTTTCTTTAATTCCTGCAAAGTGGAAAGTTCTCAAGGTCATCTGAGTTCCAGGTTCACCAATTGATTGAGCAGTAATAATTCCTACTGCTTGACCAGGTTCTACTTTGGCTTTATTGTATAGCAAAAGTCCTTTTTTACCAACAATTGTTACTCCTTCTTTGCTTAGTTTTGAATCAAGAAGTCCATTAGCTACAAGCTGTTTCAACCTTGGATTGAATGTTTTGGTGTATTTTTTGGTAATTTCTTCAATTTCTTCTTTTGTTGCTTTCTTTCCTGAATCAATAATGGTTTGAGATTCAATTAATCTAGTGATATTAAAGGCCTCGCCATGATCACTTTTTGCTACATCAATACCATCATCCCCATACAAGAATTGAATAATGTGTCCATGTGGATCTCTAACTGTTCCATCATATTCCAATCGAATGTGTTCTAAGGCATTAATCAGTCTGCGTTGCATGTATCCACTTTGCTGAGTTCTAACTGCGGTATCTACCAGTCCCTCTCTTCCACCCATAGCATGGAAGAAAAATTCTAGTGTAGACAACCCTTCCCTATAATTTGATTTTACAAATCCTTGCGCGTCCGGATTTGGATCATTCTCTTTAAAGTGTGTAAGAGCACGATTATGAAAACCTGAAGATAATCTATTTCCTCTTCTTGATTGTTGTCCCAAAGCACCTGCCATCTGACCAATGTTTAGGGAAGAACCTCTTGCTCCAGTTGTTGCCATTATTTTACCGGCATTGCTTTGGTCTAATGATTGGTCAGCAGTGTTTCCTGCCTTGTCCCTTGCCTTGCCTAATTCATTTACAATATAGGCCTCCAAAGCTTCCTCAGGCTTCATTCCTCTAGTAAGTTTTAGAGTACCCTTTTCATATTGAGAAGTTAAGTCAGATATGACATCATAGGTTTCGTGAATATCATCTAGAATTTGCTGTTTGTCTTTATCAGGAATTTCCAAGTCTGAATAGCCATAACTAAATCCATAAGAGGTGATATACTGTTTTACCATAATTAAGATTGAATTTAAGAAGGATTTTGCTTCTGCATTTCCATAATCCTTTGCAATCCTATGCAATACGCTTTCTGGTTCTTCAGCCCCTATTGAGGCCTTGTCAATTACACCACTAAGTAGTTCACCTTGTTTAATTACAACATCTTTTGGTTTTCCCTTGGTTCCTTTCGACCATTTTGATGTAATTACAAAATTGAAGTCTTTGGGCAAAAATAATGAAAATAGTTGTTTTCCAGTATATGCTGGACCATCTTTTGTTTTTATCATAGGTTTTGGTAGTTTTCCAGTATATGCACCAAGCATTGCAAGATTTGAAAATTCTTGAACTGA
>JADFOW010000035.1:0-11329 GCA_022562615.1 Nitrososphaerota archaeon | reverse complement strand
AAGACAGTATCATCTTTCGTGAGAAGATATGCACCTGTAACGTAGTCTCTTAATGCACCAATGATTGGACCGCCATATCTTGGAGAAATTAGTTGGTCTTGAACTCTCATTAGCAGGATCGCCTCTGCTCTGGCTTCTTCGCTTTGTGGTACATGTAAGTTCATTTCATCGCCATCAAAATCTGCGTTGTATGGTGGACATACAGATGGATGCAATCTAAAAGTTTTTCCTGGCAGTACTTTAACATAATGTGCCATAATGGACATTTGGTGAAGTGATGGTTGTCTGTTAAACATGACTATATCACCATCAGAAAGATGTCTCTCTATTAGATATCCCATTTCAAGAGTTTCAGCAATCACAGAACGGTCTTCAACAAAATCAAGTCTGATTTTTACGCCATCGGGTCTAACAATATAATTTACACCTGGGAATTTATTTGGACCGTTAATTACAAGGTGTCTCATTCTTTCAATATTCCATTCAGTAACGATTTCTGGAATTGTTAGTTTCATTGCAATTTGTAAAGGAACACCCACTTCGGATAAATCCAAGTTTGGGTCAGGTGAAATGACAGTTCTACTTGAAAAGTCTACTCTCTTTCCCGACAAGGATCCTCTAAATCTTCCTTCTTTTCCTTTTAGTCTTTGAGTTAGTGTTTTTAGAGGCCGACCAGAACGATGGTGGGCCTGAGGGATGCCAGAAACTTCGTTATCAAAATAGGTGGTTGCATGATATTGTAACAAGTCCACTAAATCTTGAACAATAAGAGGAGGAGTTCCGGCTTCTTTACTCTCTTTGAGTCTTTGGTTAACTCTGATGATGTCTACCATCTTGTGTGTTAAATCATCCTCAGATCTAATTCCAGTTTCCAGAATGATAGAAGGTCTAACAGTTACTGGAGCTACAGGCATTGCCTGCAAAATAAACCATTCAGGTCTTGCAGTGACAGGATCATATGATAAAAGACGTAGATCTTCGTCTGTGATTTGTGAGAATCTTTCCCTGATCGTGACTGGAAGTAGTCTGTGTTCACCTATCTCTGTTTTTTCAACAAAGATAGTTGGTTTGGTAAATATCAAATCATATTGTATTTTTCCGCAATGTGGACATTCTTTTGCTTTCTTTGCTTTTTCTATTATTTGTTCAGGAATGCGTTTTTGTGAGATTAAAGTATATGCCAAATGTCTTTCTTTAATTGCGGTGAATGCATCCAAGTCTTCTTGAGGAACTCTAAGTCTCGCACATGATCGGCAGACAGATTGCAAGAGTTTATGGATGTTATCAATAAATGCAATATGTAAAATTGGTTCTGCAAGTTCAATATGTCCAAAGTGTCCTGGACATCTTGCAGCAGTGTTTCCACAAGTAAGACATTTTTGTCCAGGTTCTAATGTTCCCAATCTTCCATCCATTAATCCTCCTTGAACGGGCATTCCATCTTCATCATATGTTTCTGGGGCAGTAATTTCAGCAACGGAATATTTTCTAATTTCATTTGGAGACCATACAGAAAATCTAATTCCAGTAATTGCTTTAATTGCTTGAACAGACATTATACTTTTTCCTCAATTATTAATCTAGGCGCTATATTCAAACTTTGCATTTCTTGTAGTAATAATTTGAAAGCATATGCAACAGTAACTGATGATACTTTAGCTTTGTCACCACAAACTCTACAAACATATCTCCTCTGTTTAACATCATGATAAGCAACTAACCCACATCTTTCACAAACAAAGATATCTGCTTTATCAGATTCATCCAACAATCTATCTTTTAGAATCATTGAGGCACCATATGCAATAAGACAATCTCGTTCCATTTCACCAAATCTTAAACCACCTCCTCTGGCTCGTCCTTCAGTTGGTTGTTTGGTTAACATCTGAACTTGTCCACGAGCCCTTGCATGTATTTTATCTGCAACCATATGATGTAATTTTTGATAATAAACAACTCCAATGAAAACTTCAACCGGAAATGATTTTCCTGTTCTTCCATCATACATTATTTCTTTTCCAGAATATTTGAAACCTGCGGCATCCATAACAGATTTTACTTCTTCAATTTTTTCACCAACAAATGCAGAACCATCATACTGACGTCCTCTAAGGGAGCCTGCTTTTCCACAGATAGATTCCATCATCATTCCAACTGTCATTCTGGATGGGAATGCATGAGGATTGATTAGAACATCCGGTGAAATACCATCTGCCGTATATGGTAAGTCTTCTCCTCTTGCTAAAATACCAAGGATTCCTTTTTGTCCATGTCTTGATGCAAATTTATCTCCAATCTCAGGAATTCTCATATCTCTGGCTCGAATTTTATACATTTTTCCTCCTTCATTGGATTGTGTCATCACGACGGTATCAATAACTCCAGTTTCCGAAGGCCTTACACCAATAGAAGTATCTCGCCTGTAAGGACCCGTTGATTCAAATTCCCTATACTCCTCCATGAATCTTGGTGGGCTGGTTTTTCCAATTAGTACATCACCTCCCTTAATATAAGATTCAGAAGCTACCACTCCATCTTCCTCTAGAAGGCGGTAGGCTTTTTCACCTTTGTATCCTCTAATGTTATCATCGGCATTTGGAATTTCAAAACTATCACGCATTCCGCCTGGGTACTGCTTTGCTTCAGCATCATAAACTCTATAGAAGAATGTTCTTCCCAAACCTCGATCAACCGAAGGTTTACTCAAAACAATTGCATCCTCAATGTTATAACCATCAAAAGGTAAAACAGCAACGACACAGTTTTGACCAGCCGGCCTTTCTTCCAATCCAAGTAATTGCATGGCTTTTGTATTAACTACAGGAGTTTGTGGATAAAGCATTAGGTGTTGTCTTACATAGGTACTTGTGTTCATCATAGGTGTTGAAAATCCTAAACTTTGCTTTGCCATTGCAGATTCATAGGTATTTCTTGGAGATTGATTATGTTCTGGATATGGAATAATCGATGCTCCTGCACCAAGAATTGATGGTGGAAATACTTCCAAGTGAGTATGGTTCTTAGCATTTTTTTCATCCAATGTGACATAACAGTTTTCCTCCTCGTTTGCATCAATTAATTCAAGTACTCCCATTCTCAACAGATCATTCCACGAAAGAAGTTTCTTTGTTACCTTATCTAGAAGTTCTTGAGTAAGTAGTGATCTATTATCTTTAATAATTATCAAAGGCCTCAAGACACGGCCTGCATTGCAATTAACATAGAGTCTTTTCGTTGCGCCCTCTATGTCTGATTTGTGGAATGAAATTCCTACATGAGGATGAATCTTTGAGTTTCGCCTTAGCTCCCTAAGAGATCCAGCTAATTGTGCACCATCTTTAATGTATCCAATAAGACGACCATCGACGAATATTCTAGTTGCATTTTTTTTCAAGTCATCTTTTGCATCAAAGAAATGTACGGTACCCAAATCAAATAGTTTTTCTACAATTTCTTCTGATGGAATATTTACTGAGATAATCCCTGAAAGTGCAAGATTTTTTACAAGACCGCAATTAGAACCTTCAGGAGTTTCACTTGGACAGATTCTTCCAAAATGTGTTGCATGTAAGTCTCTTGCTTCAAAGTTTGGTTGGGTTCTGCTCAATGGAGACTGAATTCGTCTTAAATGGCTGATTGTTGAAAGATAGTTTGTTCTGTCCAGAAGTTGAGTTACACCTACCCGACCTCTTCCCCAGTTTCCAGTTGCAATAGCATTGTTTAATTTATCGCTAATAATTCCTGGACGAATTGCAGCGGCTACCGCATTTATACCTCTTTTCTGGCCTGATCTTTCTAATTGATATTTCATATCTCTAACTAAATTTCTAAAAGCGGTTCTGAAGAGATCTGCCAACATTTGTCCTGCAAATTTTATTACTTTATTTCCATAATGGTCTTTGTCATCTGGTTCAATCCATCCAAGTTTTAGTTCAAGAAGTTTGCATGTAGCTTCTCCCAAAAATTGTGCTTTTTCTTTTCGGTTTTCAGGATGTTTTCCTAAGTGAGGTAAAAGCCCCCAATCCAAAAGTGTCTCAGCACGTTTAATTTGAAACTCCTCTAACATCCCAGGAGCAATTCTTTTGCTGATATACACAATTGAATCCTTTGATGTAGGGACATCACTAGCTTTTTCAAATGAACCTTCCAATTCATCTTGAACTTCATCAACAAGTGAAACTGCTGAAGCTGTTTCTTTATCTGATTCTAATCCAAGCGCTCTCATCAAAATTACCACTGGAATGTCTACTGGTGAGCCAGGGATTCTAGCTACTATAAGGCCATCATTTTTCATAACCAATTCTAATTTAGCACGATAACCAACAATTGATGAATATACTTTAGCTTTGAATACAATATTTCCTCCAACATTTTCTTTATCAACAATTATCTTGTTGTAAGAAAGATCTTCTAATCCGACTATTACTCTTTCAGAACCATTAATAATAAAATAGCCACCTGGATCATTAGGGTCTTCTCCATGTTCAATTAATTTTTGAGACGAAAAATTATTCAAAATACATGCATGTGATTTTGCCATAACTGGCACATCACCAATGTGTACAAACCTAGATTCTAAGATTTTTCCATCTTCAATTACGCTTGCCTCCATCATCACAGGAGCACAATATGAAACATTTCTAAGTCTAGCTTCGGCTGGCGTAATGTGCGTTATAGAACCATCAAGCTCCATCATTCTTGGTTGTTGGAGTTTTACTTTACCAAGTTGAATCTTGTAAGGGTACTCTGCATTTTCAATATCTATTTGTCCCACTTCATTAATTATACTCTGAAGACCTCTTTCCAGGAATTCATCAAATGAATTAAGATGTTGTCTGGCAATTCCCTCTCTTTTTAGTATATCCTGAATTATTGGCCACCGCTTAGTTGAGGGATCTACCATCTAAACTTCCACCACATATCTATAGTAAAGACTCTCACCAGAAGTTGGACTCTTTCTGTAAATTTTTATCATATCCCCAGGCTTTACACCAAGTCCTAAGATAGCTGGATCGGTTACAAAGATAAGTGGTAATTCAGTTGGTTTACAATTGTATTTTTTTAAAACTTCTTCAGCTTCTTTTACAGACATTATTTCATGTTTTGGAACATAAACGTGGTTCGGTACAAGAATTTGGTTTTTCTTAGTTACCAAAATTCACACCCTCACAAAGAACATTAGATGTAGTGATAAATAATACACACAAACTGTCGAAAATTCCTGTTGAGGTTAATATATATCTAATCTGAAATTCGTCAGTAATTTTTCTTTTTAGTCAATTATATTTTTCATAACATTAAATAGTATAAATTTGAGCGTAAAATTGATGAAAACTCATCTATCGGTGTTTGCCTTATTTGCAATCATGATTGTAAGTATTGGAATGGCACCAGCATTTGGACAGATAGTGGAACCAATCGTTGTTACTACTGATAAGACATCCTATTCTGAGGGTGAAACAATCATAGTAACAGGAGAAGTAAGTGAAATTCTTTTCGGGTATGCTATTAGTCTCTTGGTTATTGCTCCTAATGGCAATGTAGTAGTTATTGACCAACTTATGGTTGGCTCAGATAAAAAATACAGTACAGAACTAACTGCAGGAGGATCACTAATGAAGGCTAGTGGAGAATACACGGTTCAAGTACTCTATGCAACCGAAAATAGAACAGCCGAGACCACGTTTACATTTGGAGGATCAACCCCAACGGTATCAGATAATTTAATTGCAGTTGAAGGAACCGACTTTATGGTAGGATACGAAATCACAGGTGGAAAACTCATCTCAATTACACCTGATTTAGATGCAAATTCACTTATCATAAAAATTGATGCATTTGATGATGGCCAACTCACCATTACCTTGCCAAGAGAATTGATTGATGCAAAGATTGGAGATGAGGATGATGATTACTTTGTCTTAGTTGATGGTGAAGAAGTTGACTTTGATGAAACAACAACATCCACAGATAGAACTCTAGTAATATCATTCCCAGCAGGTGCTGAAGAGATTGAAATTATCGGCACACATGTAGTCCCAGAATTTGGTGCAATTGCAGCTTTGATTCTAGCAGTAGCAATTATTTCAATAATTGCAGTTTCTGCAAAATCAAAACTAAGTATTATGCCAAGATACTAGACCTACAATTTTTTTTCATTTTTTAAATATATAAATAACAAATAGTTAGTGGTGAATCAGGATGAATTTTAAGCGTTCAACAACCTCAATCATTCTAGTCCTAATGGTATTATCACTAATGTCAGTAACTTCATTTCAACAAGATGTTTTTGGTGCAATGCTTGGAATGTCTTTGACGGCAGAAGCATCCGAAGGATCAGATACCATCTTAATTCGTGGTCAAACAGCATCACATGTCACCGATATTACCTTTAAGGTGGCATCCCCTGATGGATTCAATATATTAGCATTCGATCAAATAACCCCTGATGCAAATGGATTCTTTTCTACAGAATTCAAATTAGGTCCATCATGGAAACAAAATGGTTTCTACACGATAACTGCTATGCAAAGTGTACATGATAGTTCATTATACACAATGTCAGTTATGGTAGAAGTAATTAATGGGATTACAATGGAGACATTGGTAACAGAGTCAAATTTGGAAACTGGCATCTTTGTGCAGGAACTCGAGCAACTTACTCTTAAAGGACTTACCATGAGAGCTAATGCAATGGAAGGTTCAACCACAATAGGAATAACAGGACATTCTGATAGAACCAACATAGATATTACATTGAAGGTTATTGCGCCAAATGGCAATGTAGTGTCTGTTGATCAAATTACACCAAGCCTAGATGGGAAATTTACTAAAGATATTACAACTGGAGGTCCATTATGGACTCAAGATGGTATCTATACGGTAAGGGCTCAACAGGGAGAATCTCCAGATTATAAGGCTTCAGTTGAAGTGGAAATTATTGATGGAGTAGTTATACCGGAATTTGGTGCAATTGCAGCTTTGATTCTAACAATAGCGATCATATCAATAATCATAGTTTCTACAAAATCAAAACTCAGTATCATGCCAAGATACTAGATCTGTTACTTTTTTTCGTTTTTTAAATATACATAAATAGAGATTCTTTTGAATCGCATACAAGATGAATAACCCTACGTCGTTTGCCCTACTAGCCCTTTTGATTGCAGTCGGTACTTTAACGGTATCATCGGCATATGCTCAAATGGCATGTCCTGATTGTGGACCAGAGGATCCCAGAGCAATAGCCAGGCAATTATTACTTGAAGATATTCCAATTTCACTTTGGACTGATAAGTCCACATATGATCATAATGATACAATTATTGTTGAAGGCAGAGTAGCAAATGTAGTTTCTGGGGTTCCAGTAACACTTACTGTAATGAGTTCTTTGTTTTCCATAGTCACAATTGACCAAATCTCTGTTGATGATAATGGTAATTTTAGAACAACCTTCAATACAGCAGGTAATCTCTGGAAATATGATGGAACATACTACATTAATGCCAACTATGGAAGTGCTGAGAAAAACAACAAAGTGTTGATAGAGTTAGTTAACGGAATAATTACCCAACCAACACAGCCAAGTGTAAAATGTGCTGAATCAGAATTCTCTGTAAAAGGTAATTGTGTACCATATAGTATTTCAGGAGGAGTGGTAACAGGTGCAACTGTCAATACCAGGGATAATTCCCTTATCGTAATGATCAGTGCAAATGAAGATGGAATACTCACATTAACCCCATCAAAAAATATCCTTGACGGTGTCTTTATGGTACTTGTTGACGGAGAAGAATGGGATGATGTAGAGATTAATGGAAATGAAATTACAGTAATGTTCCTAGCAGGTGCTGAAAAGATTGAAATTATTGGTACCTACGTAATCCCAGAATTTGGTGCAATTGCAGCTTTGATTCTAGCAGTAGCAATTATTTCAATAATTGCAGTTTCTGCAAAATCAAGACTAAGTATTATGCCAAGATACTAGACCTACAACTTTTTTTCATTTTTTATTTTAGATAGAAAAAGAGATATAGAAATAATAATGCATGTTTTTTGTGGATCTTAAGATTTTTTTTGTTTTAATTTTATTGGCGTTTTCTAGCTTTCCAGCTTTTGCTCAAAGTGATGATGTTCCATTTTTAACAGTAGAAACCGACGATGGTCACTATGACGAAGGAGACACAGTTGTAATCTCAGGTCAATTAGCAACAATAATTGTTGATACTCCAATTATTCTTCAACTTTGGTACGAAGGAAATTTACTAGATGCTGCTCAATTTGATCCAGCACAAGATGGAAGCTATTCCCACACCATAATTGCAGAAAGACCACTATGGAGACATGCGGGAGATTATTTGATAAGAGTTTCTCATGGTGAGGGAAATATTGCAGAAATTACCATTACTTTCACACCAAAACAAGAGTTTCCAGAAACCACAGATAGTTTTGAAGTCAAAATTCCAAATGGTGGAACTTTTGATGTAGAATATACCATCAAAGGAGGTATAGTCAAAGACATGATTCTTGAGCCGGATAATTTTACCTTGCAGGTTCTCATTGAAGCGCCAGATGAAGGGACCATTTCTCTTAACCTTCCAAGAGAATCAATAGATGCAGATGGAGTCAAGGATCTAGACAAGAAATTCATTATTTTAATTGACGGAGTCCAGTTTCCTTATGAAGAAATCGAAACTAATCCTCGATCAAGATTAATTACAATTAATTTCGATGAAAAAGAATCAGAAGAAACGATCCCTACATATAAAATAGAAATCATAGGAACATTTGCGATACCAGAATTTGGGACCATGATTACCTTGATTTTAGTATTTGGAGTTATAATTACAATTGGATTCACTAAAAGCAAGTTTCAATTTAAAATTTAATTTTCAAATTAGAAGGAATATTTTTCTTTAAAGGGTGAAACTGAACGAAGTTCTTTAACCACATTTTTTAATATTTCAACAGTTTTATCCATCTCTTCTAAATTATTTGAAATTCCAAGGGTTAATCTAAGAGAGCCAGTAATTTGCTCGTGTGAAAAGCCCATAGCCTGAAGTACATGGGATGCTTTTTGTATCTGGACCGAACATGCAGAACCAGTAGATGCTGCAATCTCATGTTCATCTAATTTTATTAAAAGATCTTCACCATTAACACCAAGAAAAGTGAAGTGAATATTATTTGGTAATCTTGATTCAGGATGACCGTTTAGAATGACTTTTGGAATTTCTTGAATAATTTTGTTAGAAATATAATCTCGTAACTCTTTCATTCTAGAAATGTTCTCCAAAAGATTAATTCTTGAAAGTTCACATGCTTTTCCAAATCCTACAATGTTGGCAACGTTTTCTGTTCCAGAACGTAAACCATTTTCTTGCCCACCACCTAGGATTACTGGATCTATTGAAATTCCTTTTCTAATGTATAATGCTCCAATGCCTTTTGGACCATTAATTTTATGGGAGGAAATTGATAGTAAATCTATTCCTAATTCCTTAACATCAATTGGAATTTTGCCAATAGCTTGAACAGCATCTGTATGAAAAGGAATATTCTGCTCTTTACAAATTTTGACAAAATCAGATATAGGCTCTACAGTTCCTACCTCATTGTTGCCAAACATTATCGATACTAGCGAGGTATTTTCAGTAAGATTATCATTTAAAATTAATGGATCGACTAATCCATATTTGTTTACAGGTAAATAAATAATATCAAAACCTTCTTTTTCTAATTTTTTGCAAGGTTCTAAAATAGCGTCATGCTCAATGGACGATGTAATAATACGAGATCGGGGATTCTTTTTTGCGATTCCGTAAAGAGCTGTATTATTTGATTCGGTGCCACCAGAAGTTAACAAGATTTCGGAGGGGTCTGCGTTAATTAAATAGGCAATCTGTTTTCTAGCTTTTTCGATGGCTTTTCGAGCAAGGCGTCCATATCTATGAATTGACGAGGGATTCCCATAGTGTTCTTTAAGATAAGGCATCATATCTTCTAGGACATCATTATGGATTTTTGTTGAGGCAGCATTATCGAGATAAATCAATCTGCAATCACGTTTATTTTTCCAGGTTTGTATCCCTCTGGATCTATAATAACATCTGAAAATCCAATTAATTTTAATTTCTTTGAAATTTCTTCAAAAATTTTGTCGTCGCGCAGAACAAATATTTTTTCTTTTTCTACTTCTAATTTGGCGATACCTTTAAGATCTCGCACCCTAACTTGTTTTAATTTTGTGGTTTGTTTGACAATTGTTTCTCCATATTCTATTCTTAGTAATCTTTCGAAAGTAATTTTTTGACCCCAAGGAATTCTAGATGCTAAACAAGAATTAGATGGTTTATTATAAACAGATAGCCCTACAGATTTTGCCATTTCTCTAATTTCGTTTTTAGTTAGATTATTTTCCACTAATGGACTTCTTATTCCATTTTGTTTTAGGGCCTTTAATCCTGGCCTATAGTCACCTAAATCATCTAAATTTGTTCCATCTACAATAAAATCGATATTATGTTTTTTTGCTAAATTTACCAAATGAGTCGCTAATTCCAGCCTACAATGAAAGCATCGATTGGAATCATTTTTTACAAATTCTTGGTTTTCTAATTCATTATAATCCAGAAGAATTTGAGAAATACCAATCTCTTTGCAAATTTGTTTGGCAGTTTCAAGTTCTTCCTGGGATAAAGTTTTGTAATCAGCAGTTACAGCAATTGCAGAGATACCTAATTTTTGATATGCAGCATAAGCTACTAATGCACTATCAACTCCACCAGACAGAGCTATTATAACACCACTTTTATTTTCAAACCAATTAATCAGATCATTAAGCTTGGTCATTTTATACATCTTCCTTGGTTATCTCTTTTCTAATCAATGATTCCGTTTCCTTAATGGATTTGTTAAGAAAATTTGAGATTTTTTTCAAATCATCAAATTCAATTTTGAAGTTAGATTTTCCTTTAAACACTGAAACTTTGTATTTCACAGTGTATATTTTTCCATCAAAATTTAATTTTACTTCATGAATAGTCCTTGGAACAATGAGTCTGTTTGCTGTAGTCACACGTATTCCCAAAGTTCCAGTCTCTGTAATCAGAGTATCAGTTATTTTATCATATGTACTATTATCACAAATTATTGATACAAGATTTGTTGGTCTTCCTTTTTTTGTAATCCCGTGATAAATGGAAGCATCCTTGGCACCATCTTGCATGATTTTTTCAATTAGATTGCCTAATATTTCCCCTGAAACATCATCAACATTTGTTTCAAGTATAATAACTGAATCAGTACCAAAATTATCTTTTTTAGACCC
>JADFOW010000034.1 GCA_022562615.1 Nitrososphaerota archaeon | reverse complement strand
TATATCGAATATGTTCTTAAAAATCTGTAGACTGGTTCTCTTGCATCTTCGCCTTTTTTCCATCTTTTCAAATGTTTTGTAATTTCCCTTGCAATGTTTCTTCCAAATTCATGTTCAATCATAAATTTTCGAATTTCTTCTTTTAGAGTATCATAGCTTGCCACACATGGAAAGTAGGAATTTTCCTCTCTAGAATGATGTATAGTATCCACAAATTCGTAAATGACAAGGGTTATTTTTTCAATATCAGAAAATGGAATATTTGATCCATTAGCTATCTTTTCTGCACACTTTTCAATTATTTTTTGTAGACGACGAACCTGATCATGATCCGCTCGAAGTTCTCCAGTTGCACTCAATATTACATCAAGTTCAATGGTGAGATTTAATGTGTTCTAAAGTTATTTACAAAAACAATGCATAAACACTGAATCAATCTAGCTTGACTAATTTGGTTTTTAATAGTTCACAATCAAAATCAATGATATATGAGTCTGATTTTTTTTGGGATATTGGAGCTAATCAGAGTACAGTTTGGGGATTTAGGCTCTTTAGATGCTATTGATACAAGTTTCTTATTAGAAAAAATCAATGAATTTCAGAATTTTGTTGGTACATTAAGTCAAGATAGTCCCATTGCTTCAGCTCCTGTAATATTACTTGCGGCAGGTGTGATAATATTTCTTGGAGTAGCAGGTGAGGCATTTTTTAAAAAAACTGGAATTCCAGATGTTGCATTCTTGATGATTCTTGGTGTGATAATTGGACCTGTTCTTGGAATTATTCAACCAGAAGTAATGATACAAATTGTTCCATATTTTGCTGCTCTAGCTTTGATAATTATCATGTTTGATGGTGGATTAAATTTAGATCTAAAACAAATCGTAAAAACTGCACATTTTTCTTTTACATTAGCAATTCTTGGGTTTATCCTATCAGTTACAATTGCAACATTAGCTATACACTTTGCTCTAGATTGGTCTTGGTTAGAGAGTATTCTACTTGGTTCTATTGTTGGAGGAAGTAGTTCAGCAATTGTGTTTGGACTGGTCAGAAATATCAGAATTTCAGAGGAAACAAAAAACATGCTTAGTTTTGAATCAGCCTTGACTGATATCTTGTCTACAATTATCGCCTTTATTCTCTTTGAAGCAATACTTGTGGGTCAATTTGACCTCCAGGTCTTAGAAGAAACATTAGGAAGAGCAATAGTTGTTGGACTAGTACTTGGTTTTGGGGTGGGAATTCCATGGATGTATGTTTCTACTAAACTTGGTAATGCTCAACATGCCTACATGCTTACTTTGGGAATTTTGTTTGTTCTATTCTTTTTGGCAAATTTGTTTGGAGAGTCAGGTGCTCTCACAGCATTAGTATTTGGACTTATGTTAGGAAACAGAAGACACCTTGCAAGAATTCTAAAATTCAAACTCCCAAGAATAGAACTTGATGATCCCACACATAACCAGTTAACATTTTTGGTAAGGTCTTTCTTCTTTGTGTTTGTAGGATTGATGGCAAGTATTGTGCAGTATGAATATGTAATACTTGGAGTTGGAATCACAATTGCATTTTACCTTGGAAGAATAGTTGTGAGTAAAACCACTTTAACAAAAAGATTTTCGTTGTTGGATAGAAGGGTTACATATTCAATGATTCCAAGGGGGTTAGCTGCTGCAGTATTAGCAACATTTCCGTTAACATTAGGATTACCAAATGCGGAGGCTTATCCACAAATTATTTTCTTTATAATTTTATCCTCTGTAATAATTACTACAGTTGGTATAGGAAGATCAAAGAAAATTCCTCCTCCAGAACCAAAAGAAGGTGGTTTTATCAAAAAGCCTCCAGAAGATTCTCAAAAAGAATAATTTCTAATCAAATTTTTTTGAGACTTACACTTAGGATTGTAATTTTTTGTTTATGGTTTGGATGTATTTTTGACTATATTCTGTAAATAATTGGATTTTTTCTTGTGCAAGAGCCATAGCGCCTGGTCTACTATTAACATGTTTTTCTGCTATTTGTTGTTCTTCTAGTAATTTTTGCAAGTTCTCTTTGTTTTGTAATTCAAGTTGACTTGTCAAATGTTGTAGTTCTGCATCAAGTAAATTTTTAGTATCTGGTATTGCTGGAGGAGATGCACCAATGATTTCTTTCGTTGTAATCTGTCCAAATATTTTTCTGTCAAGTTCCGTCAATATTTTTTATTTTATTAATTGTGTTATAAATTTAATTTGGCTAGATTTTACTCTCCGTTGTTTAAATTTGTATTTTAAGAAAAATTTTATTTTTCATTTGCCAACCTAGAAGTGGAAAAGGCGATGTAAGGTATCTAAAACAAATTGTCACCTAAAATTATTCTAGAAATAGATTTCTTATTTATGAGGAAGTAATACTAACTATAGTATGCCGATCCCAGATGATATTAAGGAATCTGTCGAAAAGCAGATAAAATTAATGATTTCCCAAACTGAAGCCTATATACCATTACTTAAAATTGCATTCCCGTATTCAAACAATCTTGCTGATGCCTGTTACAATCTAATTGTAGGCAGCGCAGTTTCAATTTTTGTTAATCAGTATGCTATGAGATTAAAGTATCCTACGGCAGAGGATTTTACTGAATTTGGAAAAATTATTGTAAAGTATAGAGATTCAATTGATCAATTTTTCAAGTAATTTCCTATTTTGAATTTATGATCTGAAACTACTTTTGGTATTAAAATGATTTAATACCAATTGGAATCCTCACGGTAAGTAAATCTGTATAAATTAATGCGTATTAAGAATATGGGAAAAACAAGATCAGGTTTCAATTTAGTTCTATAATTTTGAATAAAGTACCTATAATTTTTATAGACTTCTTTTATTCTTATATTAATGGACTTTAAACTTCGCTGCAGCGAATATGGGTTTGAGTGTGATTTTACTCTAGAAGGAGAAAAAAGCATCCAACTACTTGAAAAGTTGAAAGCACATTTTGAGGAAGAACATGGTATTGAATATCCAATTGATGCAGTAATTCAAATGATTGTAAACCGTGGATATTCTCTTGAGTCGATTAAGAAATAGATAATTTCAAAAAATATTTTTTAATTTATTTTTAACATTTAATAGAAAGTATAATGTATAACAACTAAGTTTTATCGTTAGAAAATATTAAGGAATTTTTTGTAGTAAAAGTTTTGTTTTGATATCAAATTTACCTATTTCGTTTTATTTTTATGTAATAAATGCCTATAATTTATAGCAGTGTTAGAGAATTATACTAGTGATAACGATGTCAGGTGTCAACTTGATACTTGCAAAACCTACCCTGTAATAACAGATTCTTATAGAGGAGAAGTTTTTTGTGGGGGTTGCGGGCTTGTCTTAGTGCAAAACTTGGACGATACTTCACATGAAAATCGTAGTTTTAGTTCAGAAGATTTTATGAAAAATGCGAGAACAGGCCCTCCAATGTCATTGACAATGTTTGATAAAGGGTTATCAACAGTAATAGGGACAAACAAAGATTTTTCTGGAAATAGTTTATCAAGTAAAACCAAATTTGAATTTAATAGACTTCGTATGTGGGACCAAAGAAGTAAATCAAGAACAACTTCCTCATTAAGTAAGGCATTTACTTTGTTACATGGAATGAAAACAAAGTTAGGAGTTCCTGATAATGTTGTTGAAAATGCGGCTTTTATTTATCGAAAAGCAGTAAATGCAAAACTAACTAGAGGAAGAACTATGGCTTCATTAATTTCCGCATCTTTGTATGCCTCATGTAGGCAGAATAATACTCCAAGGACTTTGGATGATATTGCCAAGGCTGGAAATATAGAACGAAGAATTTTATCAAGAGACCTAAGAACAATCATTAAAAAACTAGGCTTGAAGCTGAATCAGTATAATATTACATCATTTATTGTCAAAATCTCAAATAATCTGAATTTGAGTGAAAAAACAAAGAGAGATGCATTTGATATTCTAAAAAGATGTGAAGATGCGATGATTACTGCTGGAAAGAATCCTGTTGCGCAGGCAGCAGCATCGTTGTATATTGCTTCTATTCTAAACGGAGAAAAAATTAGTCAAAAAAAGTTTTCTAAGGAATCAGGAGTTAGTGATGTTACAATTAGAAACCGCTCTAATATGATCAAAAAGACCCTTCAGATTGGTTAACTAGGACATCTAATCTATTACAAATGTATTATCGAAGAAAATAATTTTTCAAATACATTCTTAAAGTTGGTTTACTAATTCCAGTATTACTTTAATTTGTTCCATAATTATTGCATGAAGATTTTCAATTATGTTGTTTAATTCAACAATTCTTACTTGTAAAATAAAATTTTCCTCTTTTAGCTCTGTATTTTCCTCGGTTAATCTTTGAATTTTTTCAACATCACTTTCTTCTGGAAATGGTTGTCTAATCGGCTCTGGTTCTGGAATTTCAATTGGTCTAGGTTCAGGAGAAGGTTCAGGGATTTTTGGTGGTTCTGGTTCTTGAGAATATATCGGATTTATAAAAAATAATGAAAAAATAATTATCGTAAATCCAAAAATAAGAATCTTGTTCATTTTAGTATCGCACCACCTTATTGAATTAATTTTTTATATATGAATATGATTATGATTTTAAAAGTCTGATAATTGACTCAAAAGGAACAATAAAATTATTTAAAGAAATCAAACTCTTGATCCTTTTTTTGTTTAGGCAAGTCTTCCATTACAGCCTGAACTACTTCATTGTGATTGTAGGTTAGATGTCGCAGGAATTTTGCAGATTCGTGATTTCTTGTTTTTGCATCTGCAAATAACATATCAGGACTACTTAGCTCTTTTATCAGTGTATTGCATTCCTGGCATGGTTCAAAGTCAAGATAGAGTTTCATAGATTCAGGTCATTTTCCTTAGTATTTAGACTATTTTATGGAATGAATCATGGGTGATTCGGTCTTTCTAGGCTGTACTTTATCAATTGCATCTAAAAGATCATGCTGCGTAACCTTGATTTCCTTTATGTTTTCTGACTTTCCATTAACATATCTCTTGAGGGCTGCAGTAGCTGCTCTATTCGCAACGGCAGCAATTTCAGCTCCGCTGAATCCATTAGTAAGTTCTACCAATTTTGAGATACTTACATTGTCTGCAAGTGGCTTCTTTTTGGTATGAATCTTGAATATCTGCTCTCTTCCTTTGTTATCAGGATTGGGTACTTCAATTATTCTGTCAAATCTTCCAGGTCTAAGCAATGCTTCATCTACGAGATCTAGCCTATTTGTTGCAGCAATTATCAAAACATTATGTAATTCTTCTAATCCATCAATTTCTGTTAGAATTTGAGAGACAACATTTTGAGTTACATGAGATTCTGATCCACCACTTCCTCTTCTAGGTATGAGTGCATCCACTTCGTCAAGGAATATTATACAAGGTGCTACTTGACGAGCTTTTCTGAAAATTTCTCTTACTCCTTTTTCAGATTCGCCAACCCATTTTGATAGTAGTTCTGGACCTTTAATGTTGATAAAGTTAGACTCTGTCATTTTGGCCAAAGCTTTAGCAATTAGAGTTTTTCCTGTGCCAGGTGGGCCATGTAGTAGAATTCCTTTTGGAGTTTCTACATCAACAAAATCAAAGGCCTCTTTGTATTTGAGAGGCCATTCTACTGCTTCACGAAGTTCTTCTTTTAGTTCGGTTAGTCCTCCTACATCATCCCAACTAACATTTGGAATTTGTACTTGCACCTCACGTAATGCACTTGGTCGAATTTCTTTGAGAGCCTCTCTAAAATCTTCGCTAGTTACCTTAATTTTTTGCAGAATCTCTTTGGAAATTTTGTCCTCATCCAGATCAATTTCAGGTAGAATTCTTCGTAAAGATCTCATTGCTGCTTCTTTAGATAAAAACTCTAAATCGGCACCAACAAATCCATGTGTGATTTTGGAAATTTGTTTAAGATCAACTTTTTCATCAATTGGCATTCCACGAGTATGAATTGAAAGAATATCATATCGACCTTGATCGTCTGGAATTCCAATTTCAATTTCTCTGTCAAATCTTCCAGGTCGTCTTAGGGCAAGATCAATAGAGTCTGGTCTGTTGGTAGCTGCAATAACTACAACCTTCCCTCTGCTTTTCATACCATCCATTAATGCCAAAAGTTGGGAAACTATTCTCTTTTCAACTTCTCCCGTTACTTCATCTCGTTTTGGAGCAATAGAGTCAATTTCATCAATGAAAATTATACTTGGAGAATTTTCTTCAGCTTGTTTGAAAATCTCCCGTAACCTTTCTTCACTTTCACCATAGTATTTGCCCATAATTTCTGGGCCACTAAGAGAGATAAAGTGGGCATTAGTCTCACCCGCCACTGCTTTTGCTAAAAGAGTTTTTCCTGTTCCGGGTGGTCCATAAAGTAATACTCCTTTTGGTGCTTCCACGCCTATTTTCTCAAATAACTCGGGATGTCTCATTGGTAATTCTACCATCTCTCGGATTTTTTGAACTTCATTTTTCAAACCACCTAGTTCATCGTATGTAATTCGTGGGATAGTTGAATCAATTGCTTTGGTCATTGGGCCAAGTTTGAAAATAGTATTTTCTGTAACAATTACTGGTTTTGATGGCTTGGTACTAGTAATTACAAACTGTACTCTTCCTCCCATTTGAGTACTTAGTGCAACTGTATCTCCAGTTGTAAATACATGATTCAAGTAATTGTAAATCATATATTCCTGTAACCCTTCAGCTGTAATTTTTTCAGTTGGTGATAAAATAATTTGTTCAGCATTAGCAGCTTCAACAGCTTTTACTGAAATTTTATCTCCAATTCCTGCTCCAATATTTTGTCTTGTTACTCCATCAATTTTGATTAAACCTGATCCATATTCCTCTGGAGAACCGGGCCAAAGTTTTACGTGTGTTTTCTTGTTATAGATTAATTCTAAAATTTGGCCAGTATTCCAATTTGTGTCTTCTAAGATTTTTGGATCAATTATAGCCCTTCCTCTTCCCACGTGTTGTTGTGGTACCTCGTCAATTTTTAAAACAACTTCACTCATTAAATCACCAAAAAATTTTTAGAGGTTTATTCAACCTCCACTCTTTTTCCTTTTGGTTTTTCATCTTCAACCAGTTTAAAGACTAGTTCAAGAATTCCGTTTTTGTATGAAGCTTTTGCAGAATTTTCATCAACTTTACATTTTATTGGAACTTTGACGTGATATTTCTTTTCACCATGTTCTGCAGAAATATCAACTATTTTTTCTTGCACCAGAATCTTTACATCTGATTTTTCAACACCTGGCATTTCGGCTATTAGTTTTACCAGTTTTGCTTTCTCATCAACGATGGTGTCTACCATTGGTTCTCTGGTATTAGAGTCAGGTAGTGATTCTTGGTTTATGTTGCCATACTCCCTTACAGCAGGTCTACCATCAGGACCAACGGTCATGGTATAACCGTAATAAAATGGACCAGTATTGGTTTCCTTTGTTTTGAATTCTTCTAAAATGTCATCTAAATTAAAAAAAGACATTGACATTCTTCCGAAGACTCGATTGAATTCATCATTAAATATTGTCATATTTATCTACTATATGTAATATGTATGACACTATATAAATATTACCTATATTTTATTGATTCTTTACTAAATGCTATTATATTTGACATAATATAACATTATTTAATGAGACTATCAAGCATATCTGTTCCTGAAGTAGTTCGGGAAATTATTACCCGAAATCGTTCAATTTTTGACTGTATGAAAATGGATTTAATTAATTACACTGCTCTCGCGGTAAAGATCCAACCTGATGTTGAAAGGGTTCTTGGACATTCTGTGAACTTGAATACGGTAGTAGTAGCAATCAAACGATTTGGAGATTCTCTTGATCTAAAAGATGAAGTGGAGGAACAACCAGTCTTGAAAAATGCTAGGTTAGCACTTACAGATGGAATAGTTGATATTAAATTTTCAATAAAGGATTCTCAAGGTATTGATCCTTTAACAATTTTAGCCAAATTTTCCAAAATTACTAGTGATTATGACTTTTTTAGGTCATCTGATAGCTTTAGATTTCTCACAGAAGATCTAGATGATATTCGTCAGATTTTCGATACCATTCCAAATAGAGAAAATATATTTAGTACAGGTTTAGCGAAAATTAGAATTTCTATGCCACAAAACCAGAACAAATCTGATGTCGTATCTTATGTGGCAGAGGTCTTGCACAATAAAGGAGTTGAACTTGTAAATGCCTTTTTCAGCCAAGATAATATTACCATAATTCTAAAAGAAAAAGATGCCTCAATGGCATACGAAATTCTTCATTCAGATATTATCAGAGCTGTCTGATTTCTGGTATTATAGTAAAAAATCGAACATATAGAACATATTCATCCATTCTAGGAAGTTAAATTTAAGAAATTTTGAGTTTTCTTATTGAAACTAGTGGAAACCATTTTATTAATACAATTTTGAGGCAAAATAATGACTCTAAATGTGGCTGTAATCATTAAACTAGAGCCAGATTTTTCGGAAGGAAATGTTAGCTATAATCCTGATGGGACACTAAATCGGGCGGAGACAAAAAATACCCTGGGACCTCATAGTGCAATTGCGGCCCAAGCTGCATTTTATGCTAAGGTAATGTATGATGCAAAGATTTCAATTGGAACAATGGGTCCTCCAATAGCTGATCTTGCCCTTCAGCAAGCCCAAGAAATTTCTGATGCTGAGGAACTTCATTTGTATAGCGACAGGCTTTTTGCAGGAGCTGATACGTTAGGTACGGCTGAAGTGTTAAGGGTAGGAATTGGAAAAATGCAAGGAAAGATGGATATTGTTTTTTCGGGACATAGAGCCTCAGATGGGGAAACGGGCCAAACCGGACCACAGACAGCTTGGAAGCTTGGTTTTACGTTTCTGGGAAATGTAACTAGTTATAGTATAGATTTGGAAACTAGGATAATCCGCGTAAAACGTTTGATTAGTTTACAGGGGACTCCCAATGTCATTGAAGAAGTAGAGGCGCCTTTACCAGTTTTTATTTCAATTGATCCTACCTACAAATCTACATATGATACTATCTCTCAAAGATTATCCTTTCAAAAATACCAAAAAGAAGCAAGAGAAAGAGTAAAAAACTTCAAGGAACATTTCAGAATTTTTAATGCTGACGAACTTGGTGTAGATAAAACTCTTGTTGGACTGCCAGGCTCTCCAACAATAGTTTACAAAGTTGAGAGAGTTCCTAAATCAACTGCCACTAGAAAAGCTGAAGTTGTAGATGGTTCAGATCCTGACCAACTTCGGAAAGTTGTAAGTAAAATGAAAGAGGCGCTTGAGGCTATGGTGATAAAGTAATGGCAGAAAAATATCGTCATTTGTACGTTGTAATTGAGATTGAGCAGGGGACAATACTACCAGTTAGCAAGGAAATGATAGGTGAAGCAAGAAGGTTAATGGATGAATTTAATCAAAAATACTCATCAAAAGAAAAGGTTGTTGCCATTGTTTTAGGAAATAACATTAAGGAATTATCTAAAGAATTAATCGCTATTGGTGCAGATTCAGTAATTTATTGTGATCACCCACAATTAGAAGAGATTCGGAATACAATTTACACCAAAGTAATTTGTCAAATTGCAATTGACAAAGAAATTGGTGGACAAATAGAACCCGAATATGCAGAAAACTTTAGACGCCCAAGATACATGTTTTTTGCAGCTGATAGTATTGGAAGACATTTGTCATCAACCGTTTTAGCAGGTTTGGATTCTGGGCTGGCTTCTGATATTAATCAACTTGTAATAGCAGATATTGAAATGTCTCATCAACAAAAAACAGGCGGTGCTAAAGAAACTTATGAAAAAACTCTAGAGATGTATAGGCCAGACTTTTCTGGATTCTTATGGACCACGATTCTTTGTCTAGATAATCGTAATCCAGCTTTTAAACGGGATTACCACCCCCAAGCCTGCAGCATTATTCCAGGAGTTTTTGAACCAATAGAACCTAATTCAAAAAGAGAGGGTCAAGTGATTGAATTTGTTCCAAGAATTGATGAAGAAGACCTCAAAGTAAAGATAATCAGTCGTGAAGTAATCCAGAGTGAGGTGGATTTTGAAACTCCACGGACTATTGTTAGTTTTGGTAGAGGAATCAAAGATGATCCTGAGAAGAACATCAAACTTGTTCAAAAGCTCGCAAATGAATTGAATGCTGAGATCGGTATTACATTACCCATATCTAAAAAGCCATACTCAATTAGTCCATCATTAGAGTCCAAATTCATGATTCCAGATAGAGTAATTGGAACTAGCGGACATAAAACAAGCGCACTGCTCTATATCGCAGTAGGTGTTAGTGGAGCAATGCAACATGTTTGGGGAATGAAAGATTCAGGATTTGTAGTAGCAATTAATCCTGATGAAAATGCTCCAATTAAGGACGAATGTGATATTTTCATTAAAGGGAGAATGGAAGATGTAATTCCAATATTAATTGAAGAAATTAAAAAACAAATTCAGATTGTGGAGGCTAACTAATTTTGGAAAAATATGATGTAGCAATAATAGGAGGTGGCTCTGCTGGACTTGCCGCATTAAAACAACTATCTAAACTTAGAAAGCAGGCAATTCTTTTAGAGGCTGGAACTAAAGTTGGTTCCAAAAACATCTCAGGTGGAATTCTTTATTCTAAAAAACCAAAAAAAGGTAAAGTAACTAACGTTGATGAACTTTATGAAAATTTTCTTGATGATGCTCCATTTGAAAGAAAGATAACAAAATACATTCTACATTCGACTTGTAAAGCTAAAGATTATTCTATGGATCTTACTGAAGCACATAATTATCAGTCTAATTTTGGTTGCTCAGTTCTTATGAATAAACTCAATTCGTGGTTTGCACAACAAGCCGTCGAAAGTGCCGAAAAAATGGGTGGCGGAATAATACCTGGGGTTCATGTAAAGTCAATTTCGTGGAATGGACAAAAAGCAATCATACAAACTGATGAGCTAGATGAATTTGAAGTCAGAGCAATAATCGCAGCTGATGGGGTTAATTCAGAAGTTGCTGAGATGGTGAGAGCAAGACCAAAGTTTACACCTATGCAATTGTATCAGGGGGTAAAAGTAATAGTAAAACTACCCGAAGAAATAATTGAAGAAAGATTTGGTGTAAATCCGGATGAAGGAGCTGCCCATCTTTTTGCAGGAGATATAACTCTAAACCATATTGGAGGAGGATTTCTTTATACTAACCGTGATACCCTGTCTCTGGGAGTTGTATATCATTTTGATTCTCTGTTGAGAAATCCAGTTGAACCTTTTGCATTAATTGATGCCTTGATAAAAAATCCTCTCGTAAGTGAATTTATCAAGGATGTTGTACCAATCAAAAAAGAAATCGATAAAAGTTTACCACAAGAAGAACAACTCCGAATTCGTTTTGGAGTAGCAAAATTAATTAAAACATGGAAGGAAATTCGAGAATCTTCTCTTTCTCCTAGTAAAAGAGAAAATCTAATCGAATCAGGTAAGTACAAAACTGAAGAGGATATTCAAGAAAAACTATCATCTATTGAAAAGCAAATGGCTGAAAAATTTGACGTAACTTTTGGAACTGATTATGTTGAAACAGAGTATAGTGCAAAATTAGTCCCTGATGGCAAAAGGTGTAGGGTGGAAAAACCCTTTTTCAAGAATATTTTATTTATTGGAGATGCTGCAGGACGAGGAATTTTTGTTGGTCCAAGAATTGAGGGATTAAATGTTGGAATTGATGATGGAGTTAGAGCAGCAAATGCAGTAGCAAGATCTCTTGATAAAGACGATTTTTCTGAAAATTATCTCGGAGAATATTATTCACAGTTAGTAAAAGAAAGTCCATACACCTTGGATATGGAGCAAATCGATAAAGATTATCTAAAAATATTTCTTGATGCAGCAAAGGATGTTCCAAAAGACATTATTGGTTCACGAAATGGTTTAATCCTAAAAATGATGTCAAGTGGAATCCTTAGAGGAATTGCCGTTAAATTTGCAAATATTCTTGGTTATGACAGGCTCTTGCCTATGATAGAGACAGAAGACACCTATGTGAAAATTCCGATTCAGTTAGCTGAAAGATTAGGGGAAACTGTTTCATCTACATATTCTCCTAATATTCCTTCAATTGCTGATCGAATTGCAAAATTGAGTTACAATGATGATCATGTATCCCATATCAAGGTGTTAAATTCTGAAAGTGAGTTTATGAAAAAAATTGTTACGCTATGTCCTACCAAATGCTATAGTGAAGAGGATGGTAAGGTAATGATACAGCACGAAGGTTGTGTCGATTGCGGAACTTGCTCACAAGAAACCGAATGGAGACACCCCCGTGGTGAAAAAGGAATTCACTATCAATACGGCTAATTTTTAGACTGTAATTTTTATGCTTTTTAGCTCATCATACGCTTTTCTGAGTTCTTTGTAAAAATCAATTGTTTGAGGTGGAAAAAGAGAAAAGGCAAGGTAAAATTCCTCAGCTTCTTTCAGATATCTTTTAATTTTCTCATGATTTGGAATTTGTGCCATAAATTTCATATTGTTTAATCGGTCTGCAAGTTTGATAATTTTTATATCATATTTTGAATTTGTAAGATTATTACAATAATCAGTGAACCTAGTAAATTTTTTTTCGTTTTCATTAGAACCAGAGTAATTTTCCAATGGTTTTGTTTTGAGTGTGTTGGCTGCCTCGTATACATATTCTCCAAATCTATGCCTAAAATATGCGTCAAAACCATAGGCTTGGGATGAATATAGATTTAAAATTCTATCATTGTCCTCCATCACATCATGTAGAATAGATGATGTTATCTGAAGGGTGGTAAGAAGATGAGTAGTTGTTAAGTAGTGTTCAATAACATCTAAGGTTACTGGCCAAACATGAGTTTCCAAAAATGGTGAGATATCATCTTCTCTTTTAATATCTGCGTGTACTTCTTCGGCGGTTTCAAAAGCACTTTCAACAAAGCTATCAATTCTAATTTTTGCATTATTTTCTATAAATGAAATAAGATCATCTTTTGTTACACGTTCTATGGTCATAGTATAACTATATACAAGTAACATAAATTTATGATCATTTTGGATTATGAATTTTATATTTTCTAAATCTATGAATTACCATTACAGGGGCTACAAAATACATTCCAACATTCAACAGAATCAAACTAATTCCATATCCCAGAACCTCGACTTCAGAGTCCATATCGACATAGTTTAGGAGAGATAATGATGTTAGCAGTGGTGTAATAGTTAGTCTCACAGCCTCTTTGAATACAGGATTTTCACGTTCTAAATCTGCAACAGTAGGGCTAAAGGAATAGTAGAA
>JADFOW010000096.1 GCA_022562615.1 Nitrososphaerota archaeon | reverse complement strand
CCAAGTTTGAAAACAAACTTGGATGATGAATCTGGTTAGCTTCCCATTTTATTTACTTATAATAATTCATAAAGTTGGTCTATACTTTTTTTAAAAATTGTTTAAACTTTCAATTAAAATTAAACATCCTTCACAAAAAATAATTTCAAATTAACCGTTTATTTAAAATGTAATTATCAAAAGTCTAGTTTTTATTTTATTTTTTTTCTCTAATATTCTAGTCGGTTACCTTTTTGCTGCGTAATATTTTTCAGCACTTGAATTCCAAACCAGCTTTATCTCAGAATTATCCTCAAATTCACTTGCCATTTGTTGCATTTTTCTATGTAAATCTCTTTTAAGATCTTCTAGGGCTTCAGCTTTATCCTCTAAAATTTTCTCCTTGTTTGATTCGTTGTTTTCTCTAATCTTCATGATTAAAGAGCTTAGTTCGTTTTTGCTCATTTCGTCTTCTGAATAAAATTTCTTCAAGAGTTTTTTTTGTTCTTGTGATTCTAATTTGTCTGCATCTAGGTACATTAGATCATATTTTTTCTTTAGTTGTATTTGCTCCAAAATGTTATCGTCATTGATTGCAGTAATCTCTTGGTTTATCTCATAGATTTGATTCTCAATTTCTTTATGTTTGTCTTTATTTAAAATGAATTGTGTTAGTTCATGTATCTCAGCTAAATCTTCTTCAATCCAAGTATTGGCAACAGATTCAAGTACACAGCCATAAGCTTTTGCCTCAAAGTGATAAACAACAACGTGTCTGTCTTTACATTGTGTTCCAGGATTCGTTGGAACTGTTGGAGTTACTGAGGCCTCATCATAAATGACTGCTTCTGTATCAACCACTTCACCGATACCATATCTTTCCCACCTCTCAGCAGTAGATTCAGTTATGCAAGCATAATCATTGTTTGTAAACCTGTGAACCAATACATATCCAGAACGGCAATCAGTATCACTATTAGTTCCTAATGATCCGTATGCATGCTCGTCATTTGGATTTGCTAAAAGATAACCAGGGTTTGTCCTATAGTCCTTGTAAAATTCTCCAAGGGTTGATACAGTATATGGATTTAGAGTTAATTGCCCCGTAGAGTTGAAAAGTAATTGTTCCTTGTAGTAAGCAAGATTATGTTTTACATTAAACTGTGCGTTCATCTCGATTAATTCAATTCTCTTAGTTTCAGCAGCTTTGTGGTAAGCAGCTCTTGCCTCACTAAGGCTTCCACCGTTTGCAATGACTTCTTTTAGGGCCGTTCTGCCAGCATTGACCTTCATTTCCTTGAACTCAAACTGGTCCCAAAAGACGCCCTGAATTTGGGAAGGTTTGTCTTCTACAAATCGCTCAAAGGCCGCCCTTGAGGTATAGTTTGCCCAAAGGTTCTCCCATTCAAGAAGATCTTGGTTAAGCCGTTCAAGTGCAATGGCTCGTTTTTCCTCTAGCTCCTTCTGAGCCTTGGTTTTTTCATAATCTCTGTTCTCCAGATCTTCAATCCATTGATAAGTCTGTTCAATTTTTTCTAAAATGTCCTGAGCAAGTGGACTGTTTAACAAATCACCAGAAAGTGTAGTTTGACTGCTCGTTTCATTTGGGGCTTGGGCATAAATTGTTTGTACGTGTACTAGCATAACTCCGAAAACCAAAATCATCATTAATGCAATTCCGATATGGCCCAACGATCACACAAAAAAATTGATCGTATTTAACGGATGCGCATAATTTCTCAATTCTCATCCTTCCCAAAAAATAATTCATACTCCAATACAAGATTACGAAAACAAATTGTAACTCTGCCAGATTTGAAATTAAATGAATAAAAGGAATAGTTGGTATAATATAGGAATATGACGAGTACCCAAAACACAGAATTTTCAATTTATGATATTAGATGTAAAGATCTTTTAGATGAAAAGAAATTCACTTTGGAGTTATTGGACTAAGGAATGATTGAAATTTTAGCTTTAATTCATTTCGGTCTTTTTGGTGTTCTGGTTTTAGTTATGCACGCACTCGCAAAATGGAAGGATTCAAAGGATTTGCTTAAACATAAGGACTAATCCAAGAATCCCAACAGGTACTAACTCTTGAGTGAATTTTTGAGTAATTGTAAATGAAACTATTGTTCCATCCTTCCCAAAAAATAATTTAAAATTAAAAACATATCTTATTTTCTTTTAGTATTTGATATTGATACAGTAAATCCTTGAAAGTATCTAGAAAATAATTATTCTTTAGAAAACTCATACTTTTCTCGAAATGACCTAGCCATTTGATGTATCTCGTCACCTCTTTTTTCTACTGTCCTCATAATCTCAATGGCTTTTTCAAGAGAAACATATTGGTTGTCGTTATCCTTAAAGAGAACACCTGGGATTTGTCCGAGTGCTAAACATTTTAGTTCAATTTCATGAAGTTCATCATTTTTATCATTTTCAACTTTTTTATCTGGGTCAATCATAATCTATATACGTGAAACTCATTCAAAAATCTTCGCGTCTCATCCTTCCCAAAAAATAATTTCAAACTTCTCTAAGATCTATATAATTGAAATTTCCTTTTACATTTACCACAAAATCTTTCCTTGGTTTTCTTGCTTTCAGTACCTAAAGGTGAACCACATCTATCGCATTTTTTTTTAATCATTATTTATTTTCCAATTTCTAGTAGATGGATAAATCTCTGAGATCATAATATTGTGTGATTCATTTGTTGGCTTAATTTCAATCCCTTGTATCGATTTCTTATGGTAACTTCTGTAACACCTGCAGCTTCTGCAAGGTCCCGTTGAGTGATAGATACTTCGTTTTCAACACAGGCTAGGTATAATCCAGCTGCTGCAAGACCCATCGGATCCTTTCCAGAGGATTCTTCACGTTTTTGTACCTCTTGGAGTACTTTAACTGCATCTCGTTTTATTTTTTCTGGGATCTCTAGTTTACTTGAAATCCTTGCAATTAATTGAATTGAATCTACAACAGGCATCTTTAGCTCTAATTCCTTATGCAATAATCTGTAACATCTTGAAATATCTTTTCGTTTAACATTAGCCGCATCTGCAACATCATTTAGTGTTCTAGGTGTTTTGGTGTCTCTACATGCAGCATAAAGTGATGCAGCAATCATTGCAGAGATGGATCTCCCGCGAACCAGTTTTTTCTCCATTGCCTTCCTGTAAATATATGCTGCTTTTTCAAGAATATTAGAAGAAACTGCAAGTTTGTCTTTGAGTCTATTAAGCTCAGTTAGAGCCTGTTTAAGATTTCTATCCTCAGAGGCATTTGATTGACTTCTACTATCCCAAGTTCGAAGTCTTGTAATGGTACTTTTCATTGAAGAAGATAGTGGTCTTCCAGTTGCATCTTTGTTAGCTGGATTAATTACAGTTGATAGTCCCCTATCATGTATCGTAAGTGATGTTGGTGCACCGGTCCTTGCAGTATCTACTCCTCCTTGTGTCGAAAATGATTGCCTTTCTGGGCCTGATTCATTTACTTTTTCAGAAATTACAAAGCCACACTTTGAACAAAATTGCTCTCCTGTAACTCCATCAGTCAATAAAGAGCTTTTTCCACAACGTATACACTTAGAATTTGGATCGAAAGTTACCATGTAAATTTCCTACACTGTTGTCCTTTTTATCGATATTTCAAG
>JADFOW010000095.1 GCA_022562615.1 Nitrososphaerota archaeon | reverse complement strand
CAGTAAAGCAAATGGAACAAGGCACAGTAAAGTGGTTCAACCGAACTAAGGGCTTTGGTTTTATCGAGAGAGAATCTGGTGACGATCTATTTGTTCACAAAACAGATGTTGAAGGATTCATCAATGAAGGCGATAAAGTCGAGTTCGAGGTAGGCGAAGGTCAAAAAGGACCTGCAGCACAAAAAGTCAAAAAAACAGAATAGATTAGAAATTTTTATAAATTTAAGATCTTATTTTTATTTTCTTAAATTAGTCTATTTTTTTATTTTTTTTCCTGCTTAACTGAGTCCATAATGGAACCACATAATGGACAATAAAGTAATTAATCCCTCTAGATTTCTTACCCAAAAACGGTTCAAGCCTCTACAGATTTGAATCTGTAAAAGATTTTTTTAATTACATTTTTGAAATGTAAAATTAACAATTTTTCGTGGGATTTTGTATATCTCCATTAGAGAAATTTCATTTTGGCTAAAATTTTCAATTTCTGTTACGACTATTGGTACCACTAAATTATTCTCATCAAAAGGATATGGATCACATTCAAGTGTACCATCTTCTTGTGGAGTTATGTGAAGTTTTACTCTGTCTTCCCAGTTTTTCCTAGGTATGTGTTTAATCTCAACTTCATCACAACCTAATCCTTTGGCTTTTCCAGATACAGGAGGTATGAAATCTGAACACAAATACAATGATACCGCATCTAAAATCTGCATCATTCTTGCATGAGGTAAAAGAATTTCTGGACGAATTGCATCTTTGTACCAATCACCTAAACTGATAAGATGTTTTTTGATTTTGCCTTGTTGATTTTGTAATGCTTCTATTAATGAAATTGCTTGAGGGGTTTTTTCATTACTAAATGATTTTGAATTTCCAAATAATGGATGAATTGAACTCTCTTCTTCATTTGCAACATTGTATAATCTATATGCATGAAAATTCATTAGTAAACTGGCATAAGGATGACTGTCTTCAAAACGAGTTGTTCCAATTCTCCAACGTTGTGTAGCTTCTGTAGGGTTGCTTAAAACTTCTGCAAGTCCAAGAGGAAGTTTATCTGATTTAGAATTTGTTGGAGACGATTCCCATTCCCACCATCCATTGTCATGTTCTGCAATACCAAAAATTGTTTCTATTGCTAATCTTTCTGGTTCAGAACTGTTACCATAAAATCCTAATTTTGTAAATTCATCATTTCCCCAATGTGATGCCATATATCCTGCAGCAACCGCATGATTAGGTTGTGTAACTAATCTTATGGTATCGTCATAACGAGTCTTTAGCATGTATGATAAAATGAGTAAAATGTAATAAAACCATTTTCATTTCAAGACTGGTTCAAGCCTCTACAGATTCTAATTTGAAATTATTTTTTGGGAAGGATGGAAAATTAAGTAAACCAAAATTTACTTGTCATTTTAGACATTTTTTTATGAAAAAATGATTCAATTAAAAAATCCGTAGCCAACTATATTAGTGAAAAATACATAGTTTAAGGAATTGAAGAAGACCAAACTTGTAACAATTTTGGCTGTAGTAGCAGTTGGGGTTTTAGGATTATCCCTAATTGGACTTTCACCAATGTTTGCTGCGGCAGAATACAAACATCATTACGATATGCCTGAAATAACTGGAACCATCACTGCAAGCGAAACCCACAAAGAAAACTTGGAAAAAGCTCAGATTACATTTTCTGCAGCTTCTGATGTTGCACAAAGTGCAGTTGAAGAAGGTCAAGTAACTAGTGGCAAGCTTGGAGTTGTTCAAGGGTATCTAGTCTACAAATTCAAGGTAGTAGATGCACAAGGAAATGTACACAAAGTGATAGTTGATGCTGGGGAGAAAAATACCCTCTATGTCTCTGAAGGCAAGTCATGGGAAGATCTAAAACAATATGGTCATGGCCATAAATGGTCACATCACAAAGAGATGATGGAGAAATTTTCACAAATGTCCCCCGAAGAGATGACACAAAAGTTTACTCAGTTCAAAGAGATGAAGCAAGCATTTGATGCAATATCCGAAGAGGACCAACAGACAATCAAGTCACATTTTAAGGAAATGAAGATGCAATACCATGATCTGTCCGATGAACAAAGAGATGTAAAACGAGCAGAATACAAAGAGAAAATGGAAACATTTACAGAAATGACTTTAGAGCAGAAAATATCTCATCTACAAGAATTTGCAGAATCAATTAGAGCCTAAAATTAATCCTCTTTTTTTATTTTTCATCCTACTCTAAATGAATTTGAAATTATTTTTTGGGAAGGATGAATAAAAAATGAAAAAAGATCGCCAGTATCAATGTGTAGTAATTCTTTAATTCCATTAAACAAACGGTCGTCAATGGAGGGGACATATCGAATCCATAGTAGATATTCACTATGAAATCAATGAGATTGATTTTTCAGAAGATGATTAGAATGGGAACTTGGAAATTAATAGAACCATCAAAACTAGATCCATACGAATGTCTTACTTTAAACAAACCAGATGATGTAATAGACTTTATAGAATTCAAAAACAAAAATCCATTAACTCAAACTGAAAAACAACATATCTTTAATCAAATTAAAGAAGGGCATGAAGCAGGAGAAATAAAGGCATGAGAATTATTTTTTGGGAAGGATGAGAAATATACCAAAATTATTTTATATGGGAAATATTGTGAGTGAATTTTAAATTATCTGTAAAAAAATAGTGTTACAGAACAACTGTCTTAAGTAATAATGGTTGTATTATGATTTATCATGAATATTTCTGAACCAGAATTGGGCTATGTTGCAGCATATCAAAACGCTATCATCTTTGATGAAAAACTGGTGAATGTTTATTTCATTAGGTTTAGGTGATTGGGTGCAAATTAATCTAGAATTTGATACATTTTACAAAAATGGTATTGCACTGGTTAGACTTGGAAAACACGGAGAAGCTGTAGCATCTTTTGACAAGGCCTTGGAAATTAACCCAAATAATATGAAAACATTATCCAAAAAGGGTATTGCACTAGCTAGACTTGGAAAACTCGAAGAAGCTGTAGTATGTTTTGACATGGCCTTGGAAATTAATCCAAAGCATATGAATACGTTATACAACAAGGGTCTATTACTATATCTTCTTGATAGATGCGAAGAAGCTGTAGCATCTTTTGATAAGGCCTTGGAAATTAACCCAAATGATTTTGATATCTTATCCAACAAGGATCTTGTACTGGCTAAACTGAATCAAAAAAAGAATCACATATATTTGGAAATGAATGAAAATTAGTTTTTAAATTAATTTTTTGGGAAGGATGAGAATCGAAAAAAGAAAAACTTCGAGTGATTTTTTTGTCAATTCATTTTCCTAGACTCTCGTTTTACAATACATCTAATATCTTAATTTTTGTAACAATTAAAAAGCTACAATTTATTTAGTACGTAATTTAATCCCAGACAGATACTATCCCACAATTGCTCTGATCGCCCGAAAAAGGTTGTTTTTGGGATTAGTATCTTTGAATTATTTTTTGGGAAGGATGAGAATCAAGGTTCTTCATCTGCACGACAACACATACACGCACAATCTCCATAGATATGTCCGCAACTAGAACATAGAAATTTCATTTTTACTTTGTTTTTCCAAGAAACTCGGGCGGTGGTCCTAGTTCTTTTACCA
>JADFOW010000094.1 GCA_022562615.1 Nitrososphaerota archaeon | reverse complement strand
GGACAAGAAGTAGACGTTATTTTTACATATGATTTTCGCAATGATAAAATTTTTGATGGGTTTGTTTACTATAATATTGGTGAAGATGGCAAATTAATCAGTCAATCTCAAAACTTTACAATCTCTGAGATACCAAAAACTTTCAAATTCTCCTATACTCCACAAAAAGTTGGAATTTTTCCATTCACAAAAGGTGCAGCGACACATTCAGGCATACCATCTGATGAACAAGGTCAATCGATTCTCGTTTTGGAGAAATTCAGCAAGGCTATGAAATTTAATGGTCAATGCAAAAAACCATTTCCTGAATTTGCTTTGGTTGCAAAACCTAATTTTTCAACAGCTGTATGTGTAAAAATGGATACTAAACAAATTTTGAAGGACAGAGGCTGGCATTAAGCATATGTGATAAAAAATGAAAACTAGACTTTTGATAATTACATTTAATTGAAAATATTAATTTGAAATTATTTTTTGGGAAGGATGAGAATTAAAAAGAAGAAGAAAGGATCCTTAATTTTCTAAATGAATTAACGTGGAGTTCTTTCTCCGTGTTGCCCAACCTTTCTTTACGGCTTCAGATTTTAATAACACCGTCTCTTTTGCGAGTTCGTTCTTTAGTTTTTTGATTTGATACTCTATAACTTGTCTCTGGATACTGTTTATCAGATTCATCTTTGTAGTTTCTGGAAATGATGGGAAAAGGAAGCCAGAGAAGAAAAGTTGATCCTTTACTAAGTTCTAACCACAGTTTGAATGAAATGTTAATTTGAAATTATTTTTTGGGAAGGATGAGAATTAAAATTATTTAATGACAGATCAAATATAAGGAAAACTAATAAATCAACTTTAGTATTTAATTTGGAGAGATAAGAACTTTGAAAAAAATTCTTGCCATGTCAATAGTTTTTCTGGCAGTATCTATAATTCCTTCATCTTTTGCCTGGGAGGGTTTGATTGCAATTGAAGCAGATAAGAGAAATGTGGAACGTGGGCAAATCATCACTTATGAAGGCTATCTTTATGGAGATTATCCTATTGACGGTGAAATTGTTTCTATAACTGTCTATAAACAAGAAACAAAGGAAATAATTTTAAAAGTTGATGTAATCCCAGAACGTACATCTGTCGAGTATTTTGAAAATACTGCATGGCCTTTTACATTTCAAGTGGATACTTCCTACAAGGAATTTGCCAATGGTATGACATATGTGGTTGAAGCAAAGTATGATGACAAATCTACAAAATTAGATTTTTTTATCCAACCTGAACCAGAACCAACTTGTTTAGAAATACTAGGAGACAGCCCAGTTATAGTATTGACAGACAAGGAAAAGTATGATCAAGGTGATGTCATTAGCATATCTGGCTGTCTTTCAGAGGAGGCATTTACCAAAAAAATCAATATTGTAGTCTATGATCCTGATGGAAAAAAAATTGGTGTTAATACCTTTGTGCCAAGTCCAGATAGAACATTTTCAGAGGAATTTATTATTGATGAGAGATTTGGACTGAATGGAACTTATTCAGTAGAGGTTGATGCTGGGGGATTATACTCGTCTACAAAATCATTTGTTGTTCCTGAATTTGGTTTTTTTTCATTGCTTTTCCTAGGTATTGCGTTTGCCATGGTGTTGATTATTGGTAGAAGAGCAATGACCAAACAGAGTTTACAGAATTACAATATTTCTTAGTTTGAAATTATTTTTTGGGAAGGATAAAAATAAAAAAAGAAGAAGAAATTACTTTCTTCTTGTAGTTCTTCGTGCAGCTTTTCGTGCGGGTCTTCTTGCTGTGCTACGTTTCTTTGTAGCTACGCTACGTTTCTTTGTAGTTACGCTACGTTTCTTTGTAGCTACGCTACGTTTCGCTGTCATTTTTTTTCTTGCTGTTTCTTTTGCTGCTGCATTTCTTTTTCGTGTACGTGCTGCTTTTTGTGCAGCTGCACTACGCTTAGCTTTTGATGTAGCCATTCTGTAAATATATCGTTAAGTAATATAAAAACCGTTTTAAGTTAACAAAAAATGCAACACATTGCAATAAAACAACACAAAATTTTTTTTAAAATGTTTTTGTCACTGTTAAACACATTTTGTATGTTAATTGCACAAAAAATTGTTCAATATTTACTGTAAATGTTATTGTTTGTATGTATTAACAACAATTGCGGTGTATTTATTGCATGTTTTCAATGAAATGTTTTTTGTAAAGTGATTTATTTTTTTATTATACACATAATCTCTATAACTTTTTGTTTTAATTTGATCTTTACATCATGCAAATCTTTTGTCAATTTGTTCAAAAATTCTTTTCACAATATACAAAAAAATGTATTTGTTGATTTTAAAAAACTATATTTTAATTTTGTAGATTATTGTCACAAATTAATTATATTTTTTAATTGAACAAAAAGTTGAAAGCTGGCAAGCTCACATAAGATAATCACATGAGGCTACATCAAAAGCCAGCCTTCAAGACAACAAATTCAATTCACACTTAAAAAAATTTCTAAACCTTAAAAGACTTTTGAGGCTCAAAAAGGAAATATTATCCTTATTTCTTGTAATTAAATGCTCATATTTTATGAAGTTATTTTAAATTATTTTTTGGGAAGGATTTTTCAATAAACAGATTCACAGAATGGACAAACCATTGAGGTTCCCTCTACTTTCAAAGTGACTACGACTAATTTCTCTACACAGCTTGGGCATTTGGTAATTCCATTCATAAAACTTCTATAAAATCAGGTCATATAATTTCTTGTAAGTTAGATTTAGTGCACACTAATCCAATATTTGAAATTATTTTTTGGGAAGGATGAACTTAAAATAATAATTTACTGACTGTCCTTATCACATGTTTTGTGGATAAACCCATTTGGATGGACGCAGTCTTCTTCAACGTGATAATGATAAGTTGTATCATTAACCTTGCAACAATCTGGAGAACAATCACATTCAGTATTTTCAATCATCATAAGAAATTTCAGTACGTAATTTCATTTAAAGTAAATCCTACGTTTACTAGTTGTTAGCTAAGGATAATTTTGAAATTATTTTTTGGGAAGGATGAGAATTAATCTAAATCGTCTTTCATCTTATCAAATTCTTCCCTGGTAATTTCACCTTTGGCATATTTTTCTTCTATGATAGATATAGGAGAATTACCTTTGTTTTTTGTTTTGAAATATCCTATTACGCCAAAAATAATTGTAAAAATTATCACAACAACCACTTGGGCATACAAACCCAAAGGGTAAGGAATTACCTTTCTAAGTGGTTCAGAAACAATTATCCCAAAAATTATCCCAGCTAAAACAATCGCTAATCTTTTGGTTATTATTCCCATAATTTTTCTAAATTCTGTGTGAAAATAAGGATATTGCAGAATTTATTTTGAGAAATTATTTTTTGGGAAGGAATTTTCAATAAACAGATTCACAGAATGGGCAAATCATTGAATCACCCTCTACTTTCAAAGTGACTACGACTAATTTCTCTACACAGCTTGGGCATTTGCTAAATCCATTCATAAAACTGCTGTGAAATCAGGTCATATAATTTCTTGTAAGTAAGATTTTTTTCATACTAATTCAATATTTGAAATTATTTTTTGGGAAGGATGAGAACAATAGTTTCATTTACAATTACTCAAAAATTCACTCAAGAGTTAGTACCTGTTGGGATTCTTGGATTAGTCCTTATGTTTAAGCAAATCCTTTGAATCCTTCCATTTTGCGAGTGCGTGCATAA
>JADFOW010000033.1 GCA_022562615.1 Nitrososphaerota archaeon | reverse complement strand
ACCTCAGTTCTGGCAGTTATTGGCTCTGTAGTAATTTTGACTGGAGGAATATGGGATGCAATATCTCATCTTCGGGGGGAGCCAGAATTGTTTTGGTCCATTCAGCACGTTTCAGTTTATGCTGGTGTATCAATGATTACCAGTGCTGGAATTATTGGCATCATTCTTTTAGTTAGAAATTCTGTAAAAGGAATTTTAAAAAAAGGAATTCAACTGGTAATTCTAGGCTCTATTATTCAGCTTGTTTCAGGATTTGCCGATTCTCTTTCTCATGACCTTTATGGTATTGATGGTTTAATCTCTTGGTCACATCAACCATTAGAATTTGGTATTGTTTTGGCAGCTCTTGGAGGATTTCTTATAATAAAAAGTAGACAACACACTAAACTAAAGATATTTTTACCATTTTCAATAATTTCACTCTTACTTTTAACAAGCTGGCTAGGATTCAATATATTTCTAATATTTGGTCACGTAATTCAATGCAAGCCTATTTATGATATATTTTCATCAGGTTGCTCAATTCTATAGTCTCTTAGCTTGATGTATGACGCTATTATTATCATTAATCCACCAGCTAGTGTGACTATTCCTGGAATTATCATCTCTAGACTATTGGTATCCCCAAATTCCACTTCAAGATTAATCTGATCATTTGAAAGATTGGTGATCTTGGCCACATATGTTCCTCCTTCAAAATTAAAATACCCAACAGACATTTTGGTTTCAACTATTTCATCAGAGATTATATTTTGATTCTGATCTAAAATTTGCACAAAGACTTCTTCTCCGGAAAACTCAGGCAGGTAAATCTTGTAATATCCTATATCTTTACCTTCAAAATTCATTTCAATTTCGGTAGAATCTGATGACTTTAATGAAAAAATATCTGAAATTTTATCTGCTTCATCAAAAATAACAGCTAACCAAACCATTCCTAATATTGTCAATGCTATGCCGACTTTGAACAACGTTGGTCTCAATTCACATAAACTTGGAAATTATTTACCTAATAAGATACCCTAAAGGGCTCGGAGGGCTTCGATCCCTCGACCTGGCGGTCCGAAGCCGCCCGCACTGTCCAGACTGTGCAACGAGTCCAAACAAGTAGGAATTTAACGGGCCTAAATATCTGTCTAGACACTTTGAAAGTTTCCAAAAAAGTAATGGGGGTAGAATATGCAATTAGGGACATTGTACTTGCTGCAAGAAAGGTTGAGCAACTTGGAATGAAAGTTGACTATCTTAACATAGGTGATCCCGTTCAGTTTGGTTTTCAACCACCTGACAATGTAAAAGAAGCTTTGATCAATGCAGTAAGAAATGGAAATAATTTCTACACTTTGTCTGAAGGACTACCAGAACTAAGAGAAGAAATTGCAAAAAAAGAAAACTCCAAAGGACTTTCAATATCATCCGATGACATTCTAATTACAAATGGAATTTCTGAAGGACTTGATATGATAATTTCATCAATAGTAGAAGAAGGTGATGAAGTTCTTTTACCTGGACCCTATTATCCACCATACGCCTCATATGTTAGACTACATGGAGGAGTCCCAATTGAATTTGCAGTAGACTTGATTAATTCAACTCCTGACATTGATGATATTAAATCAAAGATTACTCCAAAAACTGTTGCAATATGTTTGATTAGTCCAAACAATCCAACAGGCGTAGTATTCAATGAATCATCCCTAAAACAGCTAGTTGACCTTGCCAATCAACACAATCTCTACATAATTTGTGATGAAATATACGATCAAATTGTCTTTGATGAAAAGTTTGTAGGTATTGGAAAAGTTGCTGGCGACTCGCCTGTAATTATTCTCAACGGATTCTCCAAAGTCCATTTAATGACTGGCTGGAGGATTGGTTACATTGCTTTTAATCAATCTCCGCAACTGGAACCATTACGTGAAAATCTTCCAAAACTAGCAAGAGTTAGAATTGCCACAAATCTTCCAGTTCAGTATGCTGCTTTGGAATCCCTGCGTGGACCTCAAGGATACATTTCTGATTTTGTTTCAGAGTGTAAAAAGAGAAGGGATCTTGTGGTTAAGAGACTTAATTCAATGCCTGGTTTATCTTGCTCAAATCCAAAAGGAGCCTTTTACGCTTTTCCAAAGATTGAAAATAACAAGTATGGTTCGGACAAAGAATTTGTAACCAAGCTCTTGGAATCTCAGGGTGTTTTAGTAGTCCATGGTTCTGGTTTTGGAGAAAAATATGGAAGTGGATATTTCAGGTTAGTGTATCTACCAAGTATTGAAGTATTAGACTCTGCAATGAATAAAATAGAAAAGTTTGTTTCTCAATAACTCCAAATTGAAAACTTTTCAGGAATTATCTCAATAATGCAATCTGTATCCTCTAATAACTCGATTGCCGATTTATCTTTCATATTTTTAAAATATCGTAAAAGTATCTTTGTTGCAATTTTTTTTACTTTGGTTTTGTCCATGATAAGATTGGCGTTTCCTTCTCCATTTACACCAAAAATATTTGGAGCGCTAATTCCTACATCGACACAAAATGCAACACGCGTGTTTTTCTTTAGATTCCTTGCTTTTTGAGTACGAGTGTTTGTTCCAATGTAGATTTTTCTTGAACTGTAGATATACCAAACGGGTACAATATGCGGTGTTCTGTTTTTACCTAGCGTTGCAAGCCTCAAAACCTTTTGAGATTTTAAAAATTCATCCCTTAGAGGCATGTTTTCTTAGTCCTAACAATACAATAAAAACACCAACGCCAATAGTTGCAACTGAAACTTTTTCACTAGTAATTTCTGAATTTAACAAAAATTCAAAGACAAAATCCTCTGTCCAGATAATTAACTGCCTAACTAAAGCGATAGCTCCAATTACAATAAACAAAACCCCAATGGCAGTAGTTGGATTTCTGCCTCGACGATAATAATTAGTACTCATTTATTTTGTCTTAGACAATTTTAATACCGGGGTTTTTTATTTTGTTTCTAATCATTGCGTTTAGTAACAATGGCGTTGAAATTTCAGCCATATAGGACAATTTCCCCGGTCCCAAGTAAATCGGTCTTAATCCTTTGATTTCATTTATCAATCCATTTACAACTTCAACTGATTCTTTGTCATCACCACAAACAAAAATATCGTAATCAAGAACTAGGGTGGGATTTACAAGCTTCTTTTCAGAGATTACATGAAAGGCTGAAACTAATTTTGATTTGTCTTTGAGATATTTTGAAACAAGTTGATATGAATATGGCTTGTTTTCCTTGATTGGAATAAACTCAAAGCCCACATCTGTTTTTACCATTGGAACAATTGGCGATATTACAACACAGCTTTCTTTAATTTCAGGTAAAATTTCGGAGCAAAGTGTATCAATATTTTCATATGGAATGGATAAAACTAAAACATCACTTTCTTTAGCAACTGAGAGGTTATCTTTTCCAGTAATTGTTCCATTAATTTCTCCAAAGTATTCTTTTGCAAGATTTGTATATTCTTCTGCAGAACTTGATGCTCTAGAGGCATCTCTTGATCCAATTATTACATCATTGTTTTTAGACCATCTCAATGCAAAACCTTTTCCCATTCCTCCGGTTCCTCCAATAATTCCTATTTTCATGGTTTTCATCTGATAATGTTATTATTATCTCTATTTGGAATTCGATCTAATTGGGTTTAATCATTTTCCTCAGACATGGACAAGCTAAAAATAACACAGAAAGGGTTCTAGCTGGACGCACACCTGGTGTTCCCCTAACTGAAAAAGGAGTTGATCAATCAGAACAAGCTGCTAAATTCTTAGAGGAAATGAACATCTCCGCAATTTATTCAAGTCCGATTGAGAGAGCAAAAAATACAGCAGAAATTATTGGCAAACATATTTCTATTGATGTAAGAATTGATGACAGGTTAATCGAACTTGATATGGGAAAATTTACTGGAAGGCCTTATGATGAAATTTTTTCTAGTCATGGAAATGTATTTATGAAATTTTACAGAGGAGAACTAGAAATTGCACATAATGGAGTCGAAACTTTTGAACAAGTTAAAAGGCGAATACTAGACATTGTTGATCATGTAATTGAGAATCATCCAGATGAAAATGTTGTTCTAGTAACCCATATGGATCCGATCAAAGCCATGCTTTCTACAGTAGTTTCTCTTTCTCCTGAGAACTTGTTTGAATTAATTATTGCAAATGCCTCTCTTAACATATTTAGAGAATACAAACGAAAGTTTTCAATTTCAGGAATAAATGTAATGAATCCAAAACGTTTCGATAAGGATTGGTAGATAATAATCTCGAAAACCCTTAAATAGAAATTATAGGTCACGACAGTCACCGATAATGAGGAATTTACTTGGTCTGTTCTTAGTATTGGCAATTTTAGTTGTTATTCCATCTGTTGATCATGTTTTTGCACAGGCTGATGAACCAGCTAAATATATTGATCGTCGAGTTTTGATTTGGAATCTATTCTTTAAATTAATGACTGTAGCATTTACAGTGGGTGCTGTAGTTTCTGGAACTTTGATTTGGATTGTTTGGAGATTCAGGGAAACTCATCCACAAGCAAAACCAACTGAATATGAAAAATCGGACACATGGGGCGGTCCTGCATAGATGGGACATCATTCTAACTGGCCTGAATGGCTTTACGTTGGCGTTATTATAGCTTTGATGGTTTGGGTCGGAGCAGAAGCATGGAACGTTGAAAGGCTAGTTGAGCACGTACCAGCTGATGCTGAGGTCATAATAGTAACTGCACAACAATGGTTCTGGTCATTTGAACATGAAGATGGAACAAAAGAGATAGGAACCTTGCATGTCGAAGCTGGAAAGGCTTACAAATTTGAAATAATTTCTAAGGATGTTAACCACTCCTTTAACATTCATGATTATGTTGTCTTAATGGATGCTGTTCCAGGAAGAGTCAACACGGTTTGGTTTGCACCAGATAAAGCAGGCGAACATGATATTCAATGTAGGGAGTATTGTGGATTACTTCATTATAATATGCGTGGAAAATTAATTGTGGAGGAACCATCAAGGTGATGCTAACGCTTTTATCTAAAAATCAATCGATTATTTGTGAGGTAGATAACTAATGACTCTAGAACTACAAAAACCACGTCCAATATGGCAAATAATGTTCTCAACACATCACACAGATATAGGATTACTCTATCTAATCTTGTCAATAGCATTTTTGTTTTTGGGAGGTGTTCTGGCCCTTATAATTAGAGCAGAACTGTTCTTCCCAGGGCCACAAATAATTGCAGATTCTATGACCTTTAACAGAATCTTTACAGTCCATGGAACAACACTGATCTTCTTGTTCATACTTCCAAGTGCATCAGCCGTTGGCAACTACTTTGTTCCAATTATGATAAGGTACAAGGACATGGCATATCCAAAACTCAATGCAATTGCATTTTGGATGATTCCTCCTGGTGGTGCATTAGTCTGGTTAGGTTTTGCTGACTTTACATGGTATGCGACACCACCATACTCTATCATTAGTGCACCTGGTCCAGCTGCTGACATGTGGATATTTGGACTTAAGATTTTGGGAATTTCCTCAGTACTTGGAGCTATTAACTTTATTGTAACAATTATGAAATGTAAACACCCTGACATGTCAATGGGCCAAATCCCGTTGTTAGCTTGGTCATTTTTGGTCTCATCAATGATCATAGTTGTCGCAATTCCAACATTTGCAGCTGCACTTTTGATGTTACTTACTGACAGACTAGGAGTAAGTGGATTCTTCAACCCTGCTATGGGTGGCGATCCTATAGCATATCAACATCTGTTTTGGTTTACATTCCATCCTGAAGTCTATGTCTTGGTAATCCCAGCAATCGGCATGATGTATGAAATTATTCCCAGATTCTCAAGAAAACCAATCTTTAGCAAGTCCTCCGGTATCTTTGCATTTGTTTTGTTAGCAGTCGTAAGTTTTTCTTCATGGGCACACCACATGTATGCTTCAGGAATGTCATTTACTGAAAAAACAGTATTCATGGTTGGAACTTTGGCAGCAGTACCAGCCTCTGGCATGCACGTGTTCAACTTTATCGCTACAATGTGGAATGGTAGAATTAAATTCCTTACCCCAATGATGTGGTCAATTGGAGGTATTGCCTTGTTCTTCTCAGCAGGTGCAGGGGGTGTTGCCAATGCTGCAATGCCATTGGACTTTACCACCCACGATACCTATTGGGTAGTTGGTCATTTTCATCTATTTGTAATGGGTACAATTGCATTTGGAACGATAGGATTCATTTACTACATGTTCCCATATGTAACCGGAAGGATGTACAATGAAACTATGGGCAAAGTCCATTTCATTTTATCCTTTATAGGAGCCATTTTGGTATTCTTTACCCAACATATGCTTGGTCTCTTAGGTATGCCACGTAGAATTTTTGACTATCCTGAAATTCCCTCATGGATAATAGGAAACCAAATTGCATCAGTAGGGGCAATGATAATTGGTGTAAGTATGGTAATTTTCTTGTATAACCTCATTTACAGTTCTGCTAAAGGAAAACCAGCAGACATTCACGACCCATTTGGTCTTGGAGGCACATACTACTATCCCTTTGAAGCAAAGACTCCACATCATAATTAGGAGAAATTGAGAAATGATTGAAAATGAAACAGTATATCGAACAACTCCTGCCAGAACAGGATATATGATGGCAATCATGTTAGGAATCTGTATCGTTGGGGGAGCTATCTTCTTTGGTATGTGGGATTATTGGATTTCGTCCCCACCACCAGTTGTTGCTCTGATGGCCGGTGTACAAGAAACTGGGGCACCAGCAGTTGCCACTGGAAAAACAATCACAATAGATTTGAATTTTGTCGAATCAGAGGATGGATTTAGCCAGCTTGCTTTTAATGCGTTACCAGGAGAAGAGGGTCACAATCCAACAATTAATGCAAACGTTGGAGACAAGATTGTATTCAATGTGGAAAATGCTGGAAAAGGATTCCATGCATTTGGTGTTACTTCTGCCGAAGAAGGATTTAGTGGAATTGTTCCTGGTAGTGAAGTAGGTAAAGCTACAAGCCCATTAAGGTCAGGAGATACAGGCTCATCTGAATTCGTTCCAAGCGAAGAAGGCACATACTATTACATCTGTACAGTTCCAGGACACAGAGAATTCGGAATGGTTGGAGAAATTATTGTAGGCGAATCAGCAGGTCCAGCAAAAGCTGCTCCTCCAACTGGAGTTAGCCATGATTTCAGTGTTAACTTTGTCGAATCAGAGGATGGATTTAGCCAGCTTGCTTTTAATGCATTACCCGATGAGGAGGGACACAACCCGGACTTTGTCGTAAATTCCGGGGATGAAGTAACCTTTACTGCCACAAACATAGGAAAAGGATTCCATGCATTTGGTATTGCAGCATCCCCTGATGATTTCAATAAGGTACTTTGGGGCTCTGAAATTGCCGCAGCAACTGCGCCTTTACGACCTGGTGAATCTGGAATGTCTACTTTTACAGCAGGTGCACCAGGAACTTATTATTACATTTGTACGGTTCCAGGTCATGCATCACTTGGCATGCAGGGATCATTCATTGTAGAATAGTATTGGCTCTTCAATATCTCGCCTTATCAACCCTAATTGTACTATATTCTCTGATGTTTATTGGGGGATATGTCTCAGCTGCTGGACTTGGCTTAACCTGCCCAGAATGGCCTCTTTGTCCTAGTGGGGTATTGCCAAATGAAGAATATCTTATCGAATGGATTCACAGATTTGTTGCAGCAACTACGGGAACGTTAGTTATTGCAACATCAGTAGCTAGTTGGATTAATAAAAATGCAGGTAGAAAAATAAAATTCACAAGTATTTTTGCAGCAACACTTGTAATTACACAAATTACATTAGGTGCAATGGTAATCGATCTTAAACTTCATGCAGTTTTAGTTGCAATTCATTTAGGAGTTGGGATTCTTTTGTTTGCAATGGTTCTACTTACTACTTTATTTGCGTTTAAAATTACAAAATCAACCATTAAAGCTAAGACCTAAATTTGAATTTTAGTTTCTCTGGAAAATAGATGTAAGTTACAACTACTCCTAATACTAGAGCACCTATTGCAATGGATATAATGAAAATATATCCAAAAGGATTTTGAGTTCCCATGTTAAATGTATAAGTTAAAACTCCTGAACTACCCTCCATATCATACAAATCAACCCTAACAATGTGATTTCCTGAATTTTTCCAAATGTAGTCCATTTCTATATGTCCCCCTTCATATGACTTTGGATAAATTGTATCAATTTGCTGTTCATGGTAAAAAAATCTAGCTCCTAATGTAAAGCGGTCTACTTCCTCAAAATCTACATCAGTTACTCTAAAAAGAATCTGGGAAGTTTCTCCTATTTGTGGAAATTCGGGTAAAGTAGCAACTTGAACTCTATATCCGCCCAAAAATGATTCGGCAGAATTAAACATTGAGTGACTATTCGCTTCAGAAAAAATAGGTACCATTGTTAAGACTAAAAATATTATTACTGCAACTGATCGAAATTTTATCATTCAACTAATTGATTCTACACCATGAATAAAGTGTTAATCAATTTGGACAAGAAAATCTTCAAAACCTTTAAATCCTTACCAGCAAAATATTCATTCATTGACTGTCGTAAGAAAATCAATCGATATTAAAACGGCAGTAGATAATGTTTTTACCTATTTTGCAAGACCAGAACATATTTCTGATCAAATGAGAAATGATGTTGTAGGAATGACTGTTGTTCCTATGGATATCAAACAAGGAATGGGTGTAGGAACAACTTTCAGAATAATTGGTGATTTTAGTGGCAAGCGCTTAGAATGGGATTGTGAAACAACAGAATTCATCAAAAATGAAAGAATTACTGCTAAACAATTTAAAGGTCCATTCAAAAGATGGCAAATTACCACTGAATTCAAGTCTCTAGGTGATAATCTCACCAGAGTAACAATGACAGTAGATTATGAAATGCCATTTGGTCCATTAGGATTAATTTTAGACAAGGCAAAGTTTGCAAGGTCTGCTGAAAAAGGTATGGAAACGGCACTCTACAATGTCAGAGGTTTACTTGAAGGAAATGGTTCCATCCCAGTATACATAACCTTAGATGCATATCGAAAACTTCTTGTTGAGAAGAAAAAGATGAACGATGTACCAGTTTCAACTGTACTAACTGCAATTCTTGAAAAATACAACGAAATTCAAACTACAAAAAACTAAATTTTATTTTCTTTTACAATCTTAAGATTAATAACAACATTAGGCTTCAGCTATTTTTGTGGGTCTATGGCGCAGCCAGGTAGCGCACCGGACTCTTAATCCGGTTGTCGAGGGTCCGAATCCCTCTAGACCCGTCTTCCCGTAGCTTTTACTTTCAGACTTTTATTTTTTTGCAATACTATAGTAACTCTGATTGGTATAGAACTAATCTAAATGAATTCACATTTTAATCAGGAAATGGACAGAACATGATTTTCTCTCTATCTCCAATGTCTAGATATTTTCTGTTAGTATTTTGATAAAAATGTAAACTTGATTAGACTAGACTAAAATCATAATTTTAAGGGAGTAGTGTTATGTGGCATTCTATTTTTACTGCCAGTCGATAAACTCGTTAGGATTTCATAATTTTAACTAGAATATGGAATTGAATTTTTTGCAAACATGACTACCTTTATTTCTTAGTGATTGTACTATGATATATGGTGAAACTTTCTTGCAAAAATTATGGATTTGAATGTGATTTTGAAGTAGAAGGGGATGCTCCAAAAGTTATAGATGAATTCGGAAAACATACACTTGATGAGCATGGAATAGATTATGGAAAAGAATCGTTGATGCAATTCATACTCAGAAAAGGCTGACCCAAAAATTTCTTAATTTCATGAACGCTGGAAAATTTTAAAATCTGTGCTAAGACTGAATTATTTTTTTGGCTGATTCTTCATATCTCATTAAACAATTTTATATCAAATGTTTAGTATTGGAAAGTCTTAAAATACTCAGATCAACTACTATAGTTATGAAATATTGCCATGATTGCTTGACTCCGATTAATAGCTATTCAAGAGAAGAATACTGTAATTTCTGTAAAAGGGATCGAGCCAAAAAAGCAAGCACTACAGCTACGGAGTAATTTTCTAGTTAAACTATCAAATGGTTTTTTTGCATTGAATGTTTATGGTAGTGATGAAAAATGTTAACAACAATCTTAGTTGGTTCAAGCGGAAGCGGCAAGTCAACCCATGCCAAAACCTTAGGTCAGGTAATTTGTTCCACAGACAAATATGTTGAAGAACAGGCAAACATGCTTGGAATAAGTTATGATAATGCATTTAAGATGGCACAGTCTACTGGTATCTTCAAGAAATTTACAAGATACTTTTATGATGACATCAAGTACTGCATAAAAAACAACAAGGACTTTGTGATTGACAGAACTAACCTGAGCTCTGAAATGAGGCGTAATCTTATTTTGAAACTCAGGGAAATGGCAAGAAAGTATGGAAAAACAATCATCATCAAAGGGGTCTACTTTGTTACTCCGGAGAATGTTATTTGCCAAAGATTGGAACATAGAACGGTAATAGAAAGCAAATCAATTCCTGCAAGTCTTGTGGAGGAACAAATCGAAAAATATGAACTGCCTACAATTGAGGAAGGGTTTGATTACTTGATCAAAAAATTATGAAAATAACTGCATAATTAAAAGTCTTTAATTGACAAATGCTTTATTGATGGTTGGCTTATCCTCATCAAGTTTGTTCCTAAATACTATCAGTCTTCGCAAGGCCTCAAAGTTTGATATAACTGCCAGGATGATCAGCATTATGAGAACTTGATTAGTTAAAGCACCAATCACTATGAGCAGTAACCTTACATCTCTGCCCATTCTAAACCTTGATCTTTTTGCCATGTCTCCATTTTTAAAAATTGAATCATACTTGGAACTGGTATAGCTATTAAGGAAGGTTCCAATTAATGCAAAAAATCCAATTATCCATATTGTGGCATCTCCGGTGATGCTCCAGTAACCATAGGAAAGTCCCAGAATAATGGCAGCATCGGCATATCTGTCTAAAACTGAATCAAGCCAACCTCCATACTTGGTCTGTCTTAGCTTGAGCCGTGCTACTTCACCATCACATCCATCCACCACAGAATGAAAATGAACCAGCATTGCTCCTAAAATCAGATAAAAATATTCTCCCACGAAGAAAAAAGATGCACCAGCTAAACCAATGACAAAACTCAGAATTGAAATCTGGTTTGGAGTAATTCCTGTCTTTAATAATATTTTGGAGATTCTCAGTGAAATTGGCCTGTTGAGTATTCTGGATACTGGCCCATCCGTATCTTTTTTGAGTTTGTTGCAAATGAGTAGTTCAGCATTTTTTCTGTCTGTTTTATCGTCAACGTCAATCCAGAAATTATCTTCAAGCTGCATGTATCTCATCTTGTGCCTCTGTGCCAGAATTTTTATTCCACCAGAAAGACCCTCGTCTCCTTGGGAGACGCTTTGCTCTAATACATCAAAAATTACGGGACTGCATATGAATATACCAGTGTCTATACAGTTGTAATCAATCAGATCCTTCCCAATTGCCTCGATTATGTGATCTACAGTCCGAACCTTTGTTGCGTCATCTATGTTTAGATGGTTTTTTGGATTTCTATCAACACAAAGGATGCATTCATCTTTTCCAATCTTTGTTTTTAATAGCCTGTCCAGTATTCTGTGGTCGTAGTTGTGATCAGCCATTAATAGTACAAATGATTCTTTAAAATTATCTCTGGCTTTTAGAATTGAAATAGCATTGCCTCGAGTCCACGAGTCATTTTGAACATACTGTATCTTTACACCATATTTTTCCCCATCAGAGAGTGCTTCTCTGATCTGCTCACCATGATATCCAGTTACAATGCAGAATTCTTTAATTCCTGATTTTTTTGCAGTAAGGATCACTCGCTCTATGAGACCCAAACCAAGGAGTGTAACTAATGGTTTAGTATCTCCAATAGGTCTTAGCCTTTTTCCCTGTCCTGCTGCAATAATTAACGCTTTCATTTTCATCACTGTTTGTTTATTTCAGACATTATTTCATCTAGAATACCCCGATTTGCTGCAACAATATAGGACAATCTAATTAGATGTCCAAGGTCTGAATCTAATGGTTGTTTGTTTGCATCCACAATTAAACCCCCCGCTTCCTTGACGAGTAAATATCCGGCTGCCATGTCTATAATTCTAATTTTACAGCGTAAATCAATTAAAACGCCGATCAAACCTCTGGAAAGAAAAGCCATCTCAAGGGCATTTGCTCCAAAATGCCTCGTAGGGCCATGGTGTTCAAAAATTGGCTGTAACTTTTTCAAAAGTTCTGAGGATGCACCTGATGTATTTACCCCAACAATTTTGTATGCTGTCTCTTCATTTTGTACATGAATTTTAGTCTCATTCAAAAATGCACCTTTTCCTTTTGATGCCCAATACTGTTCTCCATTTGATAGATTTGTAACTACTGCATCTGTAATAGAACTTAGTTTGTCATCTGTGGCAAATGCTAAGGAACAACAAAAGAATGGAATACCATTAATTGCGTTAGCTGTTCCATCAATCGCATCCATGATGACAAATCCTTTTGGCTTATCATTAATTTCGACACGTCCACACTCCTCACCTAAAACAACACAATTGAAATTAATTTGTTTTAGATAATCCAGAACCGTCTTTTCAGCTACCAAGTCAATGTTTCGTGAAATATCCCCACCAGCACCTCTGCCAAAATCACCTGCGGCGGCTTTTGTTCCAGCTAGGTTTTTTACATTTTCGTAAACTTGGTTTGAGACTTCACGTAAGATTTCAATTACTTCCATAACCGCCATGAATTTTTTCGTAATTTAAAGGAAAAAAACTCAAATCTTTTATTTTCCATTATTATCTCAGAGACTCTTTGTGGCTACACCCTCAGCCTCCAAGAATTTAGAAAATAACTCTAGAAAAACTATGATGTGCCAAGTGGAATTTTTGTGACTATAGATCTTGAAGAATTTAAAAAAATCAACATTTTTTCAAAATTCTCAAACAATTATATGATTCAAAAATGCCTAAAATTATGATTCTAAATGTCCAGATATGAAGGCCAACAAGTAAGCATCAATCCAAAGGTTGCCAAGGTCGTTATAATTGGAATTATAGTACTATTAGTCATTGGAGTGGCAGGAGCTGCAGCAGTACAAATAGTAGAGGCAGGACACAGAGGCGTTTTACTCCACTGGAATGCAGTAGACACAGACACCAAACCACTGGCTGAAGGGCTTCATATCGTAACACCATTCCAAGATTCGGTAGTTAATATGGAAGTCAGAACACTAAAGTTTGTACAATCAACATCTGCAGCTTCAGCGGATCTTCAGACTGTTACTACTGAAGTAACGGTAAACTATCACCCAGATCCTAATAAAATTAATGTTCTATACAAGGAAGTGGGTCTTAACTATGAGAACAGAATTATACAGCCAGCAGTAGAGGAGGTCGTAAAACAGGTAACTGCAAATTACAACGCAGAGGAATTGATCACAAAGAGACCTCAGGTAAAGTCTGACATTGAACGAGATATTACAACGCGACTAGGTGTATTTAACATAGTTACTGAGGTCATTTCAATTACTGATTTTCAATTTTCTGCATTATTTTCCTCAGCAATCGAATCTAAAGTAGAGGCAGAACAAAAGGCACAAAAGGCAGAAAATGATCTT
>JADFOW010000093.1 GCA_022562615.1 Nitrososphaerota archaeon | reverse complement strand
TTTGATTTGTCCTCAGTTTGTTTTGGTTTGTCCTCAGTTGGTTTTGATTTGTCCTCAGTTGGTTTTGATTTGTCCTCAGTTGGTTTTGATTTGTCCTCAGTTGGTTTTGATTTGTCCTCAGTTGGTTTTGATTTGTCCTCATCTTTGTTAGACATATCTTCATAAAATTCGAAAGTAGTTATGGCCTCACTTTCAGCATAATGGGCCTTGATAGAATATACACCATCAACTTTGAAATTTACTCCTCCCTTTACAAGAAAACTTGTAGAAAATTCTAGATTTTTATCTATAGTCCCAAAATAAAATCCTACAGGTGTTCCAAATGGATCATAGATCCCAATTAAAACAGTAGTGGATTCTCGGATTGAAACTATTCCTGTAATTTTTACAGTATCACCATCAGCATATAATTCCTTTTCGGCAGCTAGTAAAATAATTTCAGGTTTAGTTTTCTCATCTATGATAGAATCTGACTGATAAACCTCGCCAGTAATGGTAAAAAACTCTTCTTGAATGATTTTCATATAATTGATTTTTACTTTGTATTTACCAGGAATATCATAAAATGGAGAATCTAATGAGACTGTTTTGGAAAAATTTCCCTCTCCATCAAGTTCCAAATTATTTGCAGATAGGATTTTTCCATTTGGATCATAAATGCTGACTGCCACTACTGGCATTGTATATTCCGAAATGGAACCTGAAAGAGTTAATTTTTCCCCTGTTTTGTATTCAAACTTGTCAAATTCTACCAAGATAGTTTCTGCAAAGCTTTCTGAGATTAATGTAAAAGAAAGTATGGTTACCACTAACAGTATACCTATCTTGTTTACTAGCACATGTGTAAATTCTCAATTTTGTATTTAATAATCACGTAGAAATCATACTTTTGGTTATCCAATAATTAATGACGTCGTTGTGAATTGAGACAAAGGGATTTGATCCTCCAGAGAGTTCCACACATATGATTCAATGGTAAAAGTTCCTGAATTTTTGGGTAACCATGATTGAGAAACATCTAGATTTTGTTGTCCGGATAATTCACCAGCTATCCAAGAGAGTGATACTATTGAATCATTATGATCTTTTACTTGGATCAAATAAACAAATTTTTGATCAAAGTTTTGTTCGTTTGTAATCGATCCAACAATTTGAATTCTATCGTTTGCTTGAAAAGATTTCAAAGGAGTTCCTAAACGGTCAGTCAGAATAATTGGAGAATTTGTTAGTCTTTCCAAGGGGGAAATAAAGGAAGCAATTTTTGCTAAAGTTATGATTTCCAGATTATCAGATGTTGAGTATGGCTTTGGCAGTGTATGGTCATCATATTTTGCATAGATTTCATCCCCGGGTAAAGCAAATAACCGATTTCCGCTGGAGGATAAGTTTTGGGTAAAAGTAATTGTTGCAACAAAAATCCCTGAACTTTCTGAGGTTTCTATTGCGGCAACTTCAATTCCAGCAATATCAGAATCTGAAGATACTTGGATAGGAATTTGGTCTAACGCTTCAGGATTAAGATTTAGATCTGGATCAATTACTCGTATTAATGCCGATTTGTCTGAAAGAAAATTATTCTCAGAGAATTGAATATTGCCTATATTCCAGGTTGTAGGAACCGATTCAATCAATACAACACCGTCGGCAAATTCAAATGAAATAGTTATTGCAGAATCTCGGTCAACTTGTAAAAATCCACTTGTAGGTCCGTTTCCTAAGGTTCTAGGAGTGGTATCAATATCTCCATCGCCGTCAGCATCATGAGGAAATCCAGTCAACGTAATCTCTGCTTTAAATATTCCAGTATTGACCCCAGTCTCGGCAAATCTATATGGCTCAAGAGAATTACTGCCGGTTGAAATTTTAATGGGATGGGATTTAGTATCACCAATATAATCTATCAGATGTCTATCAGTATTCCAGCTAGGAGCAAAAATAGTTATTTTGACTTTATCAGTCCAAGAGTATATGGGTTTGTCTGTAAAAATTGGAGAGTATGGTTTATAATAATCAGGTATTTGCTCAGCATATGCCAAAGGGAAAATTATTGCAAAGATTAAAAACAATTGCCACATTAAAAAAATATAGAATCGATATGATTTAATCTTTGAGAGTTACAACAGAATTTCTAATTAATCAAGAGTCATCATCGGGTAAAGAAATTGTTAAAACATTGTCTCCACGTAAAAGAATTTTTCCTAATTTCTGAGTTTTATCATCGGAAACATATTCGGCATCAACTAATGTTAGGTTCATGTGAACATCAAAATCTACAAGATTGCCTGTGATAGTTTGGTTATTGCTTAACCTTAAAAAACAAATTTGTTTCTACTCTTGTTCATCAAGGTTGATATTCCGTCGGCCATCTATTTGACATTAATTATTTTTTCTTACTGACTTGCATGTACAAGTCAACTGTTCCACTTCCCACTGGGATGTTACTTCCAACAATTACATTTTCAGTAATTCCTTTTAGTCGTTCAACTTCTCCCGTCAAGGCCGCATGAGCAATTGTAGGCACAGTGATTTCAAATGCAGCCCTTGCAAGAACACTGTCTTTAGATCCGGCAATTCCATGTCGTCCAATTTGTTGCATGTATCCTTTAGAACACATCAAATCAGATACCAACATAATATACCGATTATCAACCTCTAATCCCTGGTCTCCCAGAGTATGGTTTAGTTCATTAATCAAAGCATTTCTAGATGCCTCAATTCCCAAAGTACCTGCAATCTCAAATACATTGTTTGTTCTGACGTTTTTCTTATCAATTCCCTTAACCTCAAGTACTTTTGCCATGTTAGACCCAGTTGTCTGAATTATCCATTCATTATTTTTTTGTAATATCAAGTCTGCAGAAAGATGGTTTCCAATTTCCCTTTGAAATTCAGCAACATAACCACGTTTTTCAAATTCTTTTGCAAAAATTTTCTCATGAAGTAATTCAGAATAATCTTTTCTTTGCTCTTCATTTAATTTGACATTTTTTTGTACAAATTCATTTACAGTGCTTTTTTCCAGTTTTCTTTTCTTACATCTGCTTAAAGCAGAATATGCTAATTCTGCTGGAGATTTAAATGGACTTTGGTTCTCTGAAGATAAATCAATATTTGTTTGATTTTTGAATTCTGCACTTCCATGAGGAACATCTTCCATGTCATGTTTGAATATCCATAAGCTTCTTGTAGTAAGATCTCCATTTGGAAAAGATTGTTGAAACTCACGAATTACTTGAGGTCTTGACAATGCATTGATGGTATTAATGAAAATAAAGGTATGAGAGCTATCTATTGCATTGTTAACATATTCTTCAAAATTTCCTTCTCTACGTGGTCTCTCAATGTGTGCCACAAAGACTTTGTATCCTGAGTCAGATAGCACTCTGCGAATTCTTTCTGCATAGTCATCCGCTGTATCCTCATAGTATGAAACAAAAACATCATAATCTTCGGGGGATTCACTCATAACAATTCTCACAAAGTATGAGTCGTAGATAAATCAGATCTAATTTTGATTTAAGATTACATATGTTATTGATACCTTCAAAAGGGTCTGTGTTTTAGTTCAAGACTCTTAATTCAAAAATCATCATTTAACAAATAATTTAGAGAAACCAACCAGCAACCCGCCTACTTGCTCACTAAATATGCTCTTTGTAGATTTTATTCCTTAGAGGCTTGAACCTTTGTTGGGAGTGATTTAGATGCAATTTAAAATCCTTAGAGGTTTGAATCAGTTCTGAAACTCTTTGGGCCCGTAGTGATTTACTCATTAATTGAGACCCAAAAACTTGTTTTGGGATAAAATGAGACGCAGATAGATGTGAAAATTATGTCACAAT
>JADFOW010000032.1 GCA_022562615.1 Nitrososphaerota archaeon | reverse complement strand
GATACTGGAATATTCTATGCAAAGTTGCAGTTGCCTGCATCTATAAACGGAAGACCAATTAATCAAGATGATATTATAGAGGTAAGATATTTTGATGAGTCAGATGCGTCTGGAGAACAGAGAATTCTTGTAAAATCAATTCCTCTGCGAAATACATTTGCTCAGATTCAGACCTCAGGAGGTGGCACAAGGATTGGTCATGAGTTTACCTTACGACTTTACGAACCAGATGCAAACAGAGATTCCAAAGACGTTGATAGAATTCCCCTAAGTAGATTAGAATATCGAGGAGAAGGAGGAATTAGAATAACCCTTGCATCTCCAAGCTTTGATGCAAACTCTAGCAATCTAATTGAGACAGGAGAAAATACAGATATTTTTGAGGTGAAGATCAAAATTCCTCGTCAACTTGATGGCAAAGTTGTCCACATTGGGGACTGGTATGAGATAAGATACATTGATACTACAACCCCTTCAGGAACTAGTGAGAAAATTATTCTCAAAGGAAAAATTGGATTAAATTGATTTAAGAAAATCTCTATTCACGTCCCAATCAATGTAATCTTCAATGGGCAGTGGATTTCCAAAAGAGGAATTTCAAAAAAAGAATACGATTGTCAACATTCAGTAGAACCTAAAGATTTTATTCAAACCAACCAACTATTTTTGTGCTCAATACTGTCTACAAAGATGCGATAATTAACAGGGACAAGATGTTATCTGTTCTAAAAGGACCAAAATTTGAGCAAATTCTTCAAAAAGCCAGAGAAAACTGGATAGAATATCATCCTACGAAACAGGAAGCTGTTACTGCCGGAATTGATTCAAGTTTTAACAATACAAAATTTCAAGGAATAGAACTTTGGGCATCTACTGCAGTATCCGTAAAATCAGACGGGGAAATACTAGTTGATCTTCATGATTCTGGATTAGGTTCTGATATTGATCTCTCAAGAATAGCAAGTATGATGGAGATAGAGGCGTGTGAGAAAACAGTCGATGAAGTGGATTTAGTGTTAATGGATGGATCCCTTCATTCTCAGTTTATGACCAGACAATCAACCTTGGATGCCATAGTGGTAAAAACAATGAAAAAGAAAAATAATGTTATTTTTATAGCAAAGACTTCCAATACAAAAAAACAGTTTGAAAAGTTGGGTTCTCTTGCAGGTGATATTTTTTATTATAACCATATAACAAAGTTTTCTGGATTTTCAAAGTTGTTTGTTGAAAAAAAATATGGTCAAGACAAAACAATTGCATCTACCTTTGTGAGATTAAGTGAGTCAACCCCAATTATCAAATTAGAATTTCTAGGAGAAGATCATACTGAAAATGAAATAAAATCTGTATTAAATAAATTATTTAAAAACAGTGTTGGAGGATATCCATATTCACTAAAACTTGCTCACAATAACTGTAAAATATCCGACAAAGAACTAGCCAAGATGGTAAGCTTATTGGGTTTGAGCAATGAAATTGGGTCAAGGGAGGTTCTAGAATGAGTTTAGGGTATGTAATTGGAGAATCAAAACCAACTTTTGTAACCGCCCTTACATCAAGACCTCTTTCTGTTGGGGAATATGTTATAATTGATACACAAGCAGGAAAAATTCTCGGTCTAGTAGAAAAATCAAAAATATCAAGTGCAGCTTTTGCTGATGTTAAAAATTTTGACGAAGCAGCAGAGAGTACAGAAATTGCGGAAATTAACAAACGAGACAAAACTTTTACTGCAAATATTGGAATTTTAGGATTTTTAGATAAATTACAGAAGGGACAGTCAATTATTCCCGCCATACCACCAATTCCAGGTACGGAAATTACTCAGCCAACTAAATATGAGTTAGAGGCAATTTTTAGCTCAACAAAAGAGGGCTGGGTAAAAATTGGAAATTTGCTAAGAAATAAAACAGTTGAAGCCAAGATCAATTTAGATAAAATTGTCTCAAGGCATTTAGGAATTTTAGCAATGACAGGTATGGGGAAAAGTAATCTTGTTTCCTTGATTGCAAAGCACATTGGAAAACTAAATGGAACTGTAATTATTTTTGATTATCATAATGATTACACTACACTAAACATTCCTCGAATCAATGTTGTTGATGCAAAAATTAATCCAAGATTATTGGATGCTGATCAGTTATCAGAAGTGTTGGAAATAAGGGATGGTGCCAATGTACAGCAAAGAATATTGCGAATGGCTTTTACAAAAAATGTTAAAGAATCAAAAGAATTTTGGAACAGGTTAGAAAATGAATTAGAATTTATTGTCAATGCTGAGGATAAGAAACTGAAAGAAATTAGAACATCGGCTTATAGAGTTCAGGATATTGTGGAAGAGGCGCAAAAAAGATTTGAAGATATTTTAGATCCTGACATGGGAGATCCAATTAGCTTCATAAAAGAAGGAAGAATTAATATTCTAAATATTTCAGAACTGTCAGAAAAACAAGCTAACGTAGCAGTTGCATTTTACCTACAACAATTACTAAGAGATAGAAAAGATGCAAGCATAGCAAGACATGGAAGATCAAAAAAGGAAAGAAAATACAAGTTTCATTCACCAATTTTTGTGATAATAGAAGAAGCCCATGTTTTTATTCCAAAAGACCATGATACCAGTGCAAAGTATTGGGCAGCTAAAATAGCAAGAGAGGGAAGAAAGTTTGGGGTGGGTCTTGGAATTGTTTCTCAGAGACCAAGAAGCATTGATCTCAACATCCTAAGCCAGATGGGTTCTTTTGCTATTATGAAGATAATTCAAGAGGATGACCAGCGTCAAATAGCCTCAGCAACAGAATCCACTAGCCGTGAATTAATTTCTCAATTAACTTCCTTAAACGTAGGAGATGCCATACTTGTAGGTCAGTGGACCAACCTGCCATCTTTGGTCCATGTTGATGAAGTCAAAGAAAAGATAATGGGTTCGGATCAGAGCGCTGTTAACGAATGGGCATGTGCTGAGAAGATGAATGAGATAGCTGTAGAATCTACCCAGGGATTGATTCAAAAAGATTTGTTGTTAGATTAAATGTTATTTTCACATATTTCAGATATTCATTTGGGATTAATACAGTATGCTTCAGAAGAGCGAGAGCAAGATGTCTACAAAGCTTTCAACGAAGCAATCGATACGTCAATTAAGGATCATGTAGATTTTGTGATATTTGCTGGAGACCTTTTTCATGTACCAACCCCCAGCGGAACTGCAATAGTTCAAATGGCAAATGCGTTAAAAAGATTGAAGCAAAACAACGTAGACTCTTTTTTTATTTTAGGAGAACATGATATTAGTAGAATTCGTACCACCCCCATTCCTTATGTGTATCACAACTTAGGATTCTCAAGATACATTGGGCAAGGAAAACCCATTGAATACAAAGGAGTGCTTTTAGTAGGTTTTGATAAAATTAGAAAACCTGAGATTCCACATTTTGAAGAAAAATTTGCAGAAGTTGATAAAGCAGCAAAAGAACATGTCGGTCATAAAATTTTGGTACTTCATCAAGGAATTACCGAATTTAACAAGTTTGCTGGAGAATTGCAGTCAACAGATCTTCCAAACAATTTCACCTACTACGCTATGGGTCATCTCCATGACATGGACACTAGAAATTTTAATCAACTAAGTGGTCCTGTTGCATATCCAGGATCCACCGAACTTACAACAAGTGAGGGAATCAAAGAGGCAAAAAAAGGATTTTTCGAGGTAGACATTTCAGCGAAGGAAGCCAAACCAGATTGGATTGAATTACATATACGACCTCAATTTTCATTCAAAACAGATTATGAGAAATTGGAAAACACGGTTAAAGAGATTTCAGACAAGATTTCGTCATTTGAAAGAAAGCCAATTGTTGAAATAAAAATTCAGGGTGAAAACATTGAAACTGACTACATTCAGGCACAAATTAGTCTCCTTCAAGCTCAAACATTGAGATGCTTTTGGAGAATTAGTTCTAAGGAGGTTATGGATTCCTCGGTATTTCTAGATAGACCAAATGTGATTAATGATGAAATGTTCAGACTGTCAGTAAATGCGTTAGGATCTAAGCAAATTGCTGAATTTGCCATAAAGGAACTTCTTCCACCCTTGACATCAAACCAACTAAAAGAAGCAATGCATGTTATTTTAGAAAACTTTGAACAATTCAAAAAGGAGAAAGAAAAATGATCACATCAATAGAGCTAGGAGATTTTTTATCACATTCTGAAACAAAATTAGATTTTGAAAATGGAGTAACAGTTTTTGTAGGTCATAATGGTGCAGGTAAATCAAGCATAATAGATGCCATTACATTTGCATTGTTTGGTAAACATTCCAGAAAAACAAATAAAGGTTTGATAAAACGTGGTGCAACACAAGGATTTTCCAAAGTAGAATTTACCATAAATGGAAAACAATACCAGGCTGTTAGAAAAATAGACAGCAAGGGAGGATTGTTTGCCAAATTTTCCAAAAAAATCAATGGTAAAATCATAGAAATTGCAGCAGGTGAAAGAAAACAATTTGGTGAGTCTATGACACACGAGATAGAAAAAACAATTGGTTTAGATTTTGAAAAACTCAAAATTGCATCTATTGTTCAACAGGGAGAGCTTGATTCAATAATCAAAGCTAAACCAAAAGAATTCAAAGAATTAATCAATGCCGTAATTGGGATAGATAGGCTTGATGTCGCATCGATTGCGATGAAAGAAGTATGTAAAAATTTTCGTGGAAATATAAAAGAAAAAGTAGGATACGATGACACTCATATAGAAATTTTACGACGAGACTTGGAAAAATATCAAATTGAACTTGAAGAATCGAAACCACAAAAAGAACTGCTAAGAACAAAGCACGAAAAATTGCAACAAGAAATTACAGAGTTACGGATCAAACTAGAAGAAGATACTCCAAAAATTGATAAAATTAAACAATTAGAAATAAGAAAGCAGGAACTGCAAGCCTATGCAATAGAGGCAATACGAGAAATTCAGCATGAAATCACAGAAAAAGAGCGTAAAATACAAGATTGTGAAGAATGTTTTCAATACGCAGGACTGAAAAATGATCTAGAATCAAAAGTTGAGAAAGTATACCAAGCAGTTGAAGGTACACAAAATAAAATTCAAGAATTATCCAATCAGGTTGCTTCACTAAGAGAGAAGCAAGTACTTGCTGCGAAACTTCAGTTACGGGATAACAAATGTCCTGTTTGTGATTCAACAGTTGAAAAACTAAACCCGTTGTTCCAAGAAGAACATCTAAGGAAAGAACTTGATTTAGTCCAAGAAAAAATAGTTGCCACTAAAAAAGAACAAGAAATGTACCACAAGAAGAGATTAGATTTTGCAGAAAAATTACAAAATGCAAGGGATGCAGAAGCTACCTTAAAGGCCCATTCCATTAACAATGAAGAAGAATTAAAAAAAATCAAAGAAGAAATTAAAGTCAAAAAAATGAATGTGCAAAAAATTCCAGCGTCCGCAAATAGTAATCTTTTAGAAATTGCAGAAATTGACTCACATTCTAAGATAATTTTTGAAAATATTTTAAAATTGGAAGAGGAGATTAAGGGATTTGATCAAATCCAATTTACAAATCTTAAAAATTCTATTAATGAAAAACAAGGAAATCTGTCTCAGATTGATCAGCAATTAGGGGCAATAACGGAAAAAATTTTAACAAATGAAGAGCAGATAGAGATAATTCAGAAAGCCCTTACTGAATTAAAAACCGTTAAAGAGTACATGACGCAGTTGGATTCGATTCAATCAAATATTTTTAGCAGAGATGGTTCTGTTGCAACCAGTCTGAGATCATGGGCACTTAACACAATTTCAACAAAATCCTCAGAATATCTTACTTTACTAAATACAAAAATTCAAAGAATACAACTATCAGAAAAGGCAAGAGATATCACCATTACTTGCTATTCCAGAAAAGAGGTCCTGGATTTGGAATCGCTAAGTGGAGGGGAAAAGGTAAGTGTCGCTTTAGCTCTCAGACTAGGCATGGCTAAACTTCTTGGTGCCTCAAATCTTAACCTAATGATACTTGATGAACCAACCACTCATCTTGATGCTGAAAGGAAAAAATCATTGGTGGGAGTATTGTCCCAATTATCAAATATTTCAAATTCTGAAATGCCAATGCAGTTTATCATAATAACACATGACGCAGAAATTTTTGACGATTCAACTGTTGACAAAATATACAAATTTGAATCAGCAGAAAAAGGAACTATAGTTTCAACTCTTTAGAGATTTAGCTGACAATAACCTTGCCAGTCATCCATGGATGAAGCATACAATAGTAATCATATTCTCCAGATTCAGTAAAGGTAGACTCCCATGATTCATCCACCATCATCATTCCTGAATCAAAGTTATTATCGGGAGTTGTAGGAACTCCACTCGTTATTGTATGAGCTGCTGAATCCATATTAGTCCAAACCACTGTTTCACCAGAACTAATTTCTACCTTATAAGGAAGAAAACATTCGTTTGTCTCTTCACATCCTGGTACACCTGAACCCTGAGCCATTATAACTTCTACAGGACCAGATTGTCGTTCTTCAACTAGAGGTTCTTCAGGAGTTGGTTCTTCGGAGGGTTCCTCTGTAACTACGACCATTTCTTCTACTTCATTTACAATAATTTCTCCAACCATCCAAGGATGTACCATACAAAAGTAAGGATATGTTCCAGGTTCATCAAAAGTAAATTCAAAAATATTTCCACTCATAAACAACGATGAATCAAATATGGCATCTGGTCCTTCACTTGTTGAGCCACTTGTTACTGTGTGCGCTGCAGCGTCATCATTACTCCAAGAAACAGTATCCCCAACCCAAATCTCTAGTGAGTATGGAAGAAAACACTCCTCTGTCTCTTCACATCCAGGAACTCCAGATCCTTCAGGTAATGAAACCATGTGAGTCTCTGGAGGTGCCGGCACTGCGGAGGTAATTGGAACTTCGGGTGTTGGTTCTGGTGTTGGTTCTGGTGTTGGTTCTGGTGTTGGTTCTCCAACCACACATTCACCCTTGTACGATAATTCAACACCTGAAACGTGTAACAGACATAAATTATGGTAATTATTTCCATCCATACCACATACAGGTGCACTCTCCTTTGTGCAGACAGTTGGTTTCAATCCAGTCGGCATTGCAGGAGCTTCTGAAAGATAACCAGGATCCAAGATAATCATGCCCACGATAGCTGCAATAAGTAAACCGGCTATTGTAATTATTGCAAGAGTAAAATTCATTTTATCCACCCGTCAATTTAGCAAACTTTTTGTTCTTACTTAATTTTTCCATAAATTGAATATTGGATAAGGCAACTATAGCAGATTCTACAACTGGTTTTTTAGGATCATTCAAGGCTTTTTCTAAAGCATTTTTTGCTTCTTTTGAACCAATCACTCCAAGTGCAATTGCAGCCTCATGTCTTACAAACATACTAGGATCATTTAGGGTTGCATCAACAAGTGGAGATACTCCACTAGAGAGACACATCTGTCCTAATGAAAATGCAGCTTCGTGTCTTACTAGTTCATTTTCATCAAGTTTGAGAACTTTGGTAACATGTGGAATTTTATCTTCACCGCCAAAGTCCACCAAAATGCAAGTGGCTCGTGTTCGAACAACATAATCAGGATGTTCTAAAAGATTTACAAAATATTGCGTGTCTTTTTGTTCATATTTTGCCTCCATTTCTGCAAAAAGTTCAAGTCGGTCATCCATTATTACTTGCATTTGGCTTTGGAGGTTTGTGTGTCCTATATTAGGTTAATCTAGGTTTTTTGTGTTTTTAACAAACAAGATGGCAAATTATAGATTGAACCCCAGAAAAGCAGAAGAAACTCTGAAAAATGGAGACTGTTGGAATTAATTAACAACGAGGAGTTTTCAGGAAAACCGAAACGAATTCTAGAGGCAACTAAACCTATTCTTGTTTTCCTTTATCTGCGTGGAGCGTGGTAAATTGCAGACCCTCGTCTATATGACTATGTGAATATAATACCTAAGATTGATCCCTAATCGAAGAATTAAAAATTTTCAAAATTAGTATTGAGAAAAAACAGATTTCTTAAATTAAATGAAGGTGTATTAGAACCTGAGGTCAAGACCTAAATTAAAAAGGATAGTGATAATGTCCTATCGTAAAGAAAAAAGGCTTTGAATCTCAAAAATAGTTTCAAGAGAATGTAAGATATGGTAGTTTGTCGAAAGTGTGGAAAAGAGGTAAAAGAAGAGGAAATTTCATACGAATATCTTTTAGATAACCGCAGGGGAAAAGTATCAAGTGATAAGATTTGTTCAAAATGCAATTAGAAGTTTAAATTTTTAGAAGAAAAAGACATCTTTCTGCATACGATTATCGATCTTCTTTAAATTTCAGATATGTATTTAATGGAAAAAATGTGATTATTTTTTGTGAGTGCAGTAATAGGACAAAGAGCTCCCAATCTAGGAGTATCTGAATGGATTCAAGGAACTCCAACCAATTTAGATCAGGAAAAAGATAAGGTTGTTCTAGTCGAGGTATTTCAAGTGAATTGTCCAGGATGCTTTATGAATGCAATTCCCGAGGCAATAGAGATCTACAACAAGTACAAGGATGAAGGAGTGAGAGTATTAGGAATCGCAACTGCTTTTGAGGATTTTGATAAAAACACAGTAGATAATTTGAAAATGCTTGCAGAAACAGGAGAGGTAATCGGAGAAACTAAAAAAGCCCTATCAATGTACGGAAAATTAAAAGATGACAACAAGTTATCTTTCAAAATTCCATTTCCTTTGGGAATGGACTTACTGACCAAAGTTAACGACGAAGTAAGCCAAGATCAAGTTATGAAGTTTGTCTATGCTCAACTTCCAGAGTTTGACTCTCAGTCTGAAGATGAACGAAATCAAATCATTCAAAGAGTAAAAGATCATTTAAAATCAAAAGAATACTCTGCAGAAACTTTTGAGAAATTTGGATTGCAAGGAACACCATCCAGCATTCTAATTGACAGAAAAGGAATCTTAAGAGATGTCTCCTTTGGTCAATCTGGACATCTCGATTCGATGATTCAAAAGTTAATTGCTGAATGATCTTAGACCCCTAAACAATTGCAAAATCGAATAATAAACAACCACACTTTTTACAACAATAATAGCCCCAATCTTTGATTTTTTCGTCTTTTACTTAACCTAACAACCATTAGCGTAGGCGCAGCAAAATACATTCCTAAATTCAACAAAATAATACTAGTTCCATATCCTATAACTTCAATTTCTGAATCCATCTCAACACCGTTCAAAAGTGAAATGGAAAGAAGTAAAGGAGTAATGACAATTTTTACGGTTTCTTTGAATAATGGGTACTCTCTTTCCAAATTGGCAATTTGAGGGCTAAAGGAGTAATAGAAATTATTGAAAGTTATCATAAAATTAGAACCTGATTTGGTTTGTAACAGTTTACTATCTCTTAATTCTCTCAAATGTTGTACTTGTGGAGCAAGCTCAGAATCAAATGCTGCAGTAGCAATTAGGCAACCACCGCCTTCTGATTGAGACTTTTTGTCCTCAGATTCTTTCTCTGTGTTTACAGGTTTAGCCACTTCATCTGGATTCTCCAGATAGTTTGTTGCAATCACATCTACTTTGTTATTTCCTGAGCCAGTAAAGTTTAGTGTAATGAAAGCGATTCTATCATTTGATTGTGTTTTTGGTTGATACTCTTGGTCATTTAGATAAAAAGTAAAATTTCCACTCAGTAGACCTTTAGGAATAATTAGTTCACCCAAATTATTTTCAAGACTGCTAACGATGTAAAACGTTAATTGTTTTTTGTCTTTATCAAATTCAACTTTTTGTACATCAAAGTTAGAAGTTGTTATAATTTCAAATACAAGTCCTCCAGTTTCAATATCGAATCTCTTCACAAGACCTGTAGCGTCAGAAAGAGCACCAAACGCAGGAGTAAACACTAATACCAACAAAGATGGAAGTAATAATTTAAAATTCAATTCTATGCAGCTGGTGCACCGACTCTATTTCTTAATTCTTTATCCTGAACAATTCTAGGATGTTGTGGATCTGCTAGGATTATTTCAAACCAATAATGTATACCGTCTTTGTAAACAAAGTATGAACCCAAGAGTTTCATGTTAGGATACCTTTCAAGAACTCTTCTTACAGCTACCGTTTTCATGTTGTCGTCTGCCTTAATCCTAGTCACGCCAAGATGTTTTGGTCTCCTGCCCGACCGTGGTCTTTGTTTTCTCATACCACCGGTTCCAACTCTCATCCTCACTACAACAATTCCCTGTTTTGCCTTGTAGCCTAATCGTCTTGCCCTTTGTATACGACTGGGTTTATCTATCCGAAGAATGGCGTTTTGCTTACGCCAACCGATGACTCGATCTCGGAGATCTGTAGAATTTTCTTTCCAAAGTCTTATCCAAACCTTATCTTGCAAACTAGGCATATCGGCTTTAAAAAAAACCCCTTTAATAACTGTAAAACAGGCTCGGAAAATCTCATTTTTTTTAAAACGCTCTTAGAGTGGGTCTTTGCTTACCACACTCAAAGAGGTGCTTCCGCAGAAAACTCTATGAAGGAAATATCGTTCGGATATTAAAAAAGATTCCTGAGACATGGTGCGAGTTTTTATTACGAAAGTAAAACATGATTCAATGTGAAATTTGAATTTCTAATTCTAGGAATTTTTGCGATGAGCCTTATTCTAGTGCAAAATGTGTCGGCTGCGACATCAGTCCAGATACTAATGGACCAGACAACTTTCAGCTATGGTGAAAAATTAGTCTATACAATAGAAGTAAGTGAAGTAACTGGTGAACCAGCGATTATTCACATTAGAGATGAATCAGGCAAGGGAAGTAGTGCTATTCCTATTGAAATCTCAGAATTAAAAACAGAGATTCCATCACCATATCCATTTGAAAAGCAAGTTTTCCCAGTAGGAAAATACTTTATTGACATACAGTATTCCGGTGCAGAATATACTGCCGAGTTTAATTTGATTGATTCTGGAAATGTAGTCATTCCATTTCAAACAAAACAGATTGCAGCTAGTTGGGTAAACAATGAAGTGTCTGGAGGAATTTTAATTGATGCTATACAAAAAACTGTTGAAAAAGATGCGATTAATATTCCATACACGATTGATAGAGAACATCTTGATAAAATTTACATTCCAGAATGGGTGAAAATAATCTCCGTTTGGTGGCTTGAAGAAAAAATTTCCGACGGAACCTTTGCAAATGCATTTCAGCATTTAATTGATAAAAAAATTATTACCGTGTAGAAACATGAACAAATATTCTATCATTACGGCGATTGCAATAATTGTAATAATCATGCCCATATTGTATGGAGTTTGGAGCATCTATTCTGTAGAGAAATTACAGCTTAGAAGCCCAAATAATGGATTCAGTTATTTTGACATGTCAAATTATGAAAAAATTGAAATGTGTAATCCAATGCCCTTTTTTGTTGGTTTCAATGGATTAAAAATTGAGTTTTATTACATAAATGACATTAAAGGAATTTTTGAGATAGGACCAACAACAATCAGTCCAAATACTTCAGAAACTCTGGATGTAAATTTTTCCTCAGACAATTTTTCAGAAGCACAGTATCTTTTCATGCATATGGATGGGCAGTTTGCAGGCGCAATTCCAATCAGGTTAGATACAAGTAAGATGGTGGTGAAAACAAACTTTGAAACCAAAATAATCGGGGTGATACCATATCAAACTACAATCACACAATCCGCTTTTGATTTTGCAAATATGATGAATGAGGGGTCCTCTTGTGAAAAGACGGATTAAGATGTTTTACTTGCTTTAGCGATCAGAGCAAATACTATACCAACTATTCCAGAAACAGCCAAGGCTGCCATAAAACCATAAACCATTTCTTTCCCCAATGCTTTGGGAGAAGAGGTAGGAGTTGGTGTAAACTCTATAACACAAACTCCATCTTTTAGAACAGTACCTTGACCACACCTTTCATCTAATACACAAACACCATCTTTTAGAATTGTCCCTGGACCACATTCTGTTCGGGGTTTATCTTCAACTTTTTCATCTTCTTTGGGAGTGGGAGTTTGTTCAGGGGTTGACTCTGGTGTGGGTTCTGGAGTGGTTTCGGGTTCGGGTTCTGGTGCGGGTTCTGGTGCGGGTTCCATGGAGGGGCTTCCAAACACAGTACCAATAATTTCCACCTCGTCAGTTCCAGATGGCAAAGTTATACTCAATGTTCTAATTTTTGTAGTAGTCTCAATTTCAGAATAAGAAGGTTCATCTCCATCGGCTAAAACGATAAAGTCATCATCGCTTCCACGGTACACAGAATCAAAGAAACTTCTCTCAAGGGTAACTTCCAAAGTTCCAGAAGAACTGGTAACATCTACGCTAAATATCAAAGAAATAAAATCTAAATCTGGCTCTATTCCAGTTACAGAAACACCATCGCCTATGTATTCTACATCATATGTATTTCCTTCAACATTTACAGATATAGTTTCGGCATAAACTAAAGTTGATGATAAAATAGCTGCAAAAATCAATCCAAGTGAAATTATAAGAATTGATCTCAACTTGGGTATCCTCTGATGTAATTCAGATTTTAGATCATCTATGCCCTGATGGTTCAACAAGAATTAACCTTGAAATTGGTGTTAAAAAGAATAAGATGATATTTAATCACGGATCAGTCAAGCTTTTTTTGGTTGTTTTTTGGATATGAAAGGAAATTTTTTAGGCTCAGATTATTCCTCGGAGAATCTGAATAATCTTTTCACCGATTACATTTGCAGCTAGTGATTGTGCCTCTATAGTCTGAGCACCAATATGAGGAGTAAGAATGACATTATCTAATTCAGCTAATTTGTGACTAGTTGCGGGTTCTTTTTCAAAAACATCTAATGCTGCACCACCCAAATTATTATTTTTGAGTGCCTCATAGAGAGCATCCTCATCTATGACACCTCCTCTTGAGGTATTGATTATTTTTGCGGTCTTTTTCATAGTGGATAATTTTTGAGAGTCAATCATGTGATATGTAGAATCTAATAATGGTACATGGATTGATACGTAATCTGAGCTTTGTAAAAGAGTATTCAGATCAGCTTTCATCAAGCCAACTTCTTTTGAAAATTCTTCATCAATTGGAATAACATCGTAACCAATAATATTCATGTTTAGCGCCCTTGCAAGTCTTCCTAATCTTTTTCCAATATTTCCCAATCCAATAATCCCTAGATACTTTCCTCTAAGTTCTGTTCCCTTCAATTCTTTTTTGAGCCACTTACCATTTCGTATTTCTCTATCACCCCTGGTAGTTTGTCGAGCTAAAGACAGCATAAATCCTAAGACTAATTCTGCAACTGCATTCATTGCTCCCTCCACCGCATTAATTACACGAATGTTTTTTGTTTTAGCTGCTTCTTGATCAATATTGTCCAGACCCACGCCAACACGTGCAATAATTTTACAGTTCTCTGCTCTTTCAATAATCTCTTTTGTTATTGTTGTTCTACTTCTAACAATTACAATATTGTAAGTGGAAATTTTTTCTAAGATTTGTTCAGAAGTAATAGTTGGTTCATAAGAAACCTTCAAACCGTTGTCTTTTAAAATTTTATTTAAAACTGGATTAACTTCGTCACAAATTAAAACTGATTCATCAAAGCCCATGCATGGTTGCCTTTATTCACTGAATATAATCATTATGAGTTAAACCATAAAAAAGAAGGAAAAGAGAATAGGACAAGTCTTAAGAAAGTTTATAGAAGTTAATTTATTCAAACCTAAAAAAATAGAAAAAGATTGAAGTTAGTACCTGTCTATGGTACTGGTGGTAATGTTGGTATGACTTCCCATAGAGGAATCAAGCCAGCATCTTTCATTTCAGAAGCAACTTCGTCAGTATATAGTCCGTGAATATTTACTGCTGGGTGTGCAATGCTGTTTTTGCCCATTGGTGGGACTGCATCACTTGGATTACCTAATACGTATGCATATGAAGTAACAGGTGCCTCAATGATACCTGCATCAACCAATCTGGGATTTAATCCAAATGGATCACCTGCTACGAAAAGT
>JADFOW010000031.1 GCA_022562615.1 Nitrososphaerota archaeon | reverse complement strand
AAAACAAATTTCTGAATTATTACCATTTCTGGGATTAGATATAGAATCAGAAGAAAAAGATCTAGTAAGAGTAGAATATAGTCCAAACAGACCTGACTATTCTACTGATTTTGGTATATCATTAGGCCTGCAAGGACTACTGGGAATTAAAACAGGTTCCATTAAATTAAAAATAAAAAAATCCAAGGATTATAGAATTAATGTAAAGCCTACCGTTTCAAAAATTAGGCCTTTTGTTACTGGAATTATTGCAAAAAATGGAAAAATCGAGGACAACATTATCAAACAATTCATGACCATGCAAGAAGATCTTCACTTTGGAATTGGAAGGAAAAGAAGAAAATCTTCAATTGGAATCCATGATTTAGATAAAATTTGTTTTCCATTAACCTACACCACAACCAATAGGAGTCACAAGTTTGTTCCACTTAATTCTAATAAAGAAAACAAAATTTCTGATATACTAAAAAATACAGAAGTTGGACAAGAATACGGATATGTTTTAGGCAATTCATCACAAGTTCCCATTATTATGGATTCAAATGGACAAACAGTTTCTTTTCCACCTATTATTAACGCGGCAATAACTACTGTAACTACAAAGACAAAAAATCTTTTCGTGGAGGTTACTGGAATTAACAAAGAAGATGCAGAAGATATGCTTTCTGTAGTTGCTACATTCCTTCAATCTGCGGGCTTTACTTTGGTATCTGTAAATATTACGGGAGCAAAAAATACTACTCCGAAACTTGAAATGAGAAAGCTTTCTGTGAGTCCTTCACTAATCAATCAATCACTTGGATTAAACCTCAACAACTCCCAAATTATTTCTTCTTTGAAAAAGTCTAGATTGGATGCATCAGTAAACGGAAAGAACATCATTTGTAATATTCCCCCATACAGATTTGATATTTTTGGTCCAATGGATCTGGTAGAAGAAGTTGCTTTAGGATATGGTATTGAGAAATTAACTCCTCAACTGTCTGCATCTGAAACTTTGGGTACAATTCATCCAATATCATCCAAACTAAAATCACTTAGTTTAGTAATGGTAGGACTTGGGTACCTAGAAGCACTAAATTCTAGTTTAACTAGTAAAAGAATTCTTTATGAAATGACAAATAGAGAACCAAACAATATCATATCCGTATTAGATTCAAAGAGTCAGGAACACACAATTTTACGAGACTCTATTCTACCTGGCCTACTTGAAAATCTTTCGAGAAATATTCATTCCCAATACCCTCAGAGATTATTCGAAATAGGTACAATATTTCTTAAAAATAACCCAATAGATGAAAAAAATAATTTTGCCGCAGTTTGTGCCTATCAAAAAGCAAATTTTACTGAAATAAAATCAATTTTACAGGCTCTGTTAAAAACTGGTTTTGATTTAAAATTAGAGACAAAAACTTCAACCCACGAAACTTTTGAGAAAGGTAAAACTGCTTCCATATTAGTTCGTGGAAAAACGATTGGAGTTGTAGGGGAAATTAACTCCAAAACAATTGAAAATTATAAAATTCGTGTCCCAGTTGTAGGTTTTGAACTCAACCTGTCTGGATTAATATTTGACTAAATCAATTGTCAAACGCCCAAAGAGCAGGCATATAGACGGATTAGGATGATGCGATCGTATTGATACCAATGATTTCTAATTCACCCAGGTATGCTACATGTAGGGCCCCCCGGTTTCAGAACCCAAGGAGGTTTTGGCTAAAACACCAATGATATTGTGCGAGTCAGAACCGGGGAACATTTTTTTATTTAAAGACATAAAACAACATAATTACAATACAAAAGTTAAATGGTAAATTACTGGTTAGCAAAACAAGAACCTAGTGGACCAAGAGGATATAATTTTGAAACTCTAAAAAAAGATAAAAAAACAGTTTGGGATGGCGTCCACAACAATCTTGCTTTAAAACATATGAAGAATATGTCCATGGGTGACCTAATTTTATTTTATCATACTGGTACAGAAAGGCAGGCTGTTGGAATAATGGAAATTATTTCCAAACCGTATCCCAATCCAAAAGAAGACAATAAAAGATTTATTGTAGTTGATGTCAAATACAAAAAACCATTAAAACGTCCAGTTACTTTAGTCGAAATGAAAAAACAAAAAAAATTCAAAGATTGGGAATTACTTCGAATATCTAGACTTTCTGTAATGCCCGTATCAAAAGATATTTGGGAAACTATTCTTAAAATTTCTCAACATTAACTCCTGTAATCGCTTTATTGATATAGTCGATTTATTTAATCTGGATAATGGCAACAGCTTATGTTTTAATAAACTGTGAACTAGGTTCTGAAGAGGCTATTATAAAGCAATTAAAGGGTCTAGAAGGTGTAAAAGAAGTTCATGGAACCTTTGGCGCCTATGATATTTTGGCCAAGATTGAATCTGATACCGTTGAAAAACTACGTGAAACAATAACTTGGAAAATCAGAAAAATCGAGAAGATTCGATCAACACTAACCCTTATGGGAATAGAAGGTCAAACATAACACCCCTTTTTCTTATTATGATTTTACATTTTATTTTTGTTGTAAAAGAAGAAGATAGAGAAAAACGAAAATTGGAATATGAGTATGTACAACAAATGAGCCAATTTTTTAAAATATGGATTAAGGAAAAATTTGGAAAAGATTTTGAAATTCAATGTGATGAATTAATTACCAAACCAAGAAGTCTCTTTCAAAAATTAGACACTCCTACATTACTTCGTGATCATCAACAACGAGGAACAGAAATCTATCATCTCTACCTATGTTTCTTCAAACCCATTTGGACTGATTGTACATGTGAGGGATATCATGCCGAAAATTTCGGAATGATTTGGTGGCAATCACCCCAAGACCCCAATGACAAATTATTCATGGCGGAAAAAAATTGCACCACTGTATCTCATGAAATTGCTCATGAGCTATTAAGACAACTAAATCACAAAAAATTCATTGAAGTAGTTCATGACATTTGGACAAGACATCTTTTCTCTGATTTGTATTTTGAACAATATGGGGTGGACTTTAAAAAAACTGATGGAAAACCCTTGTTTCTTACAATCGACACAACAGATTTTCTAATATGACAAATTAATTTTGAATTTAATTGTGAAATTAAAAATTAAATTATTGTTGAATGTTAAAAAATTTTTCTAACACTTAGTTACAGAATAAATATTATTTTCAAAATTGGCGGTTTTAAAATCAAGTTTGTTTTCAGGATCACTTGCCCTTTCTTTATTCAACCTTTCTAATTCAACTAAAGCCTCTCCCTTAAAACCAACTGAGGAACCATAAATTGCATCTGTTAACATTGTTCCATGATCTCCTTTCTTAATATCGTCAACCATCTCATAAAATCTTGTGGTTTCTTTTTTGCTAACTGGATTTCCAGTGGCTTTGTTATATGCTACGGCAATATACATTCCATTGTTTTTTACGGCTATTGGTATTTTGTGATTCTTTCCACTCTCTCCAGGAATTGCTTCATTTACAATGACCTCGCATTTGTGATACATACTCGATACATATGCAAAGAATCTATACTGAGCATATTTTCCTGCAGCATCTTCTTCACCTTTTACAAAAATCCTGTGTAATAGCATTAATGCTTCATCATTCATACTTTGTAATCTGTCATCAATTCTCCCTCTCTCAAGAAGTTCAGACTTGCATTCTTTTGCAATTAACACTAAAATGAAATCTGGCAAATTGTAGTTTTTCAGATCTGCGACATAAGCTCCCGCCTGTGACATTCCAAATTTTGGAAAACCCTTATTGACCATCTAAACACCTCATTCTAATCTACGTGACTCCCAATAATCAATTAGAGAACAAGTTTTAGCTTATAATTGTTCAGAAAAAATCATGCCTGATTGAAAATATTTTCTTGAACTTGGATTAACAATAAATTCCAGACCGTATTATTATTTTTTGTGGAAATAGATAGTACACCTCAATTAGTATCTCGTGTTTATAAAAAATTACAAGAAAATATAGAAAAATATCGAAATGTAGTTGGCAGACCATTAACACTCACTGAAAAAATACTCTCAGGTCACTTTGAAAACATTTCAGACCAAAGTCTTGATGGGGGGAAAGAATATGTTTTTCTTAGACCTGATAGAGTGGCATTACAAGACGTAACTGGACAAATGGTTATGCTCCAATTCATGCAGGCAGGAATTAAACAGACATCCTTACCAACAACAGTCCATTGTGATCATCTGATTAGAGCTCAAGTAGAAGGTGATACGGATATGAAAGTATCTTTAAACGAAAACAACGAGGTCTTTAAATTTTTACAATCAGCTGCCGGTAAATATGGTTGTGGTTTTTGGAAACCTGGAGCAGGAATTATTCATCAAGTGGTCCTTGAAAACTATGCATTCCCTGGTGGGTTGATGATTGGAACTGATTCTCATACTCCCAATGCAGGCGGCCTAGGAATGATTGCAATAGGTGTAGGTGGGTTGGACGCAGCAGAAACAATGGCTGGAATGCCTTGGGAATTACTTTATCCAAAACGAATAGGGGTTAAACTCATTGGAGAATTAACTGGATGGACTTCACCTAAAGACATTATTCTAAAAGTAACAGAAGAACTAACAGTATCTGGAGGAACAAATTCTATTATTGAATATTTTGGTCCAGGAACTAAATCCATTAGCTGTACCGGAAAGGCTACCATTACCAATATGGGAGCAGAAGTTGGTGCAACCTGTTCCATATTTCCTTATGATGAAAGAATGGAAACTTATTTGAAATATACAAACCGGGAAAAGATTGCAGAACTTGCAAATAAAAATAAGGACTTGTTGATTGCAGACCCCGAAATTGAGAAGAGCCCTGAACAATACTTTGATAGAATTATCGAAATCAATCTTTCAACCCTAGAACCTCATATTGTTGGTCCACACACTCCAGATTTAGCAAGAAAAATTTCTGATTTATCTAAAGATGTAAAATCTAAAAATTATGTGGATCCCATTTCTGTCGCCCTAATTGGGAGTTGTACAAATTCATCATACGAAGATATGTCAAGAGCTGCTGATTTAGCAGAACAAGCAAAATTGAAAGGCATTAAATCCAAAATTCCATTATTAGTCACCCCAGGGTCTGAGCAAATTAGAGGAACCATTGAAAGAGACGGCCAAATGAATTCCTTAAAAGAAATTGGTGCAACGGTTTTAGCCAATGCGTGTGGTCCTTGTATTGGTCAGTGGAGTAGACCTGAATTAGATAAAGATGATACAAATACGATTGTCACTACCTATAACAGAAATTTTCCAGGAAGAAATGACGGTCGTCGAAACACACTAAATTTTATTGGAAGTCCAGAAATGATTATTGCTCTTGCTTTAGGCGGAAGACTATCCTTCAATCCCTTACAAGATGAGTTAACTGCAGCAGATGGAACAAAATTCAGACTAGAGCCACCAAAACCTGCCGCTGAAGTTCCAAAAGAGGGCTTTAAGATACCTGAAGGAATTTTTATAACACCTCCTGAAAATTCTGATGATCTTGAAGTAATTATTGATCCAAACAGTAAACGACTACAACGTTTAGAACCATTCTCAAAATGGGATGGGAAAGACTATGAAGATATCCCAATTATTATAAAAGCAAAAGGAAAATGTACCACAGATCATATCTCTCCTGCAGGAGCATGGCTTTCACTGCGGGGACATTTAGATAATCTTAGTGATAATATGCTCTTAGGGGCAGTAAATGCTTTCAATGATGAAGTGGGAAAAGGAAAAAATATTCTAAACGACCAAATCGAACTATTTTCAAAAATTGGAAGGCAGTACAAAGAAAAGAGAATGCGATGGATAATTGTTGGTGATAATAATTATGGTGAAGGGAGTAGCAGGGAACATGCTGCGATGACTCCAAGACATTTAGGATGTGCTGCTGTAATTACAAAGAGTTTTGCAAGAATTCATGAAACTAATTTGAAAAAACAAGGAATCCTGGCACTTACTTTTAGCAACCCTGATGACTATGATAAAATTCAAGAAGACGATAAGGTCAGTCTTGTTGGATTAAACAATTTAGAGCCACAAAAACCTGTAACTTGTATAATCACTCACAAAGACGGTGCAAAAGACGAACTCTTGCTTAATCATTCATATAATAAATCACAAATCGAGTGGTTCAAGGCGGGTTCTGCACTTAATGTTTTGAGAAATAAACAACAGTAAAAATTCTAACGTGGGGCCGACCGGAATTGAACCGGCGACCTACGGGTCACTACAGCTCCAAACTTACATCATCCGTGAGTCAGTTTAGCTTAGTTTACCTCTGGAGCCCTTAGCGGTGATTGTAGACACTGTCGCCCTACCAGGCTAGGCTACGACCCCACAAAAAAGATTGATACAGGCCTGAATTTTAAGTTATTTTCATTAAGATTTATTTGCAGTAAAACTGGATTTAGAAGTGTAAAAAAATTATGGTTAAACCAATTGTCTTAATTTTCGGATCTATTCCTGTTATTGTTGCCCTCTTGATTGCAATTCCATTAATTACAAAACCAGATATTCCATTTTCTGCAGCAAATCCCAACGATATAATTGAAATCGAATACACCAAATATCAATTAAAAAAAATATCCTTTGGTATAACTGAACAACTAGTACCTCAAAAAACTGAAATTCTTTTAATCAAAAACAATGGAGAAGTAACATATACTGTTACAAAAGATGGGCATCTGCAACCTGTTAAAACGTCGAAAATGAGTGAAGTAGAAATCCTAAGATTAACTGCATTGTTTAAAGAAACAGGTTTTATTGAAATTCCCTCCGATACATTTCCAATACTGGATGAGGTAATTGATTTCCAAAAATCAAATGTAAAAATTACTTTGAATGGACAAAGTACACAAATTCATTGGCCAGAACAAAATGCTACTGAAAAATTTATTCCGCCAATAATTACTATGGTAGAATCTAGACTAGATCAAATAATCAAACAGATAAGTGAATAGATACAAATAGGCTCAAGAGAAACTAAGAGTATGCTATCACTCGCAGGTGAAAGAAAGAATGCAAAAGGAATAGTTTTTGAGAAATCTGAAGCTGGTAATACTCTTCGTGGATCATCAACTCTGAAACGTGGATTAGCTCACATGTTAAAAAACGGTGTAGTTATGGATGTTACAACCGTTGAGCAGGCTCAAATTGCCGAAGAAGCAGGAGCTGTCTCTGTTATGGTTTTAGATAAACTCCCCTCTGATGTTAGAAAAGCTGGAGGAGTTGCAAGAACAGCAAGTATTAGAATTATTCAAGATATTATGGATTCAGTTACAATCCCCGTCATGGCAAAGTGTAGAATAGGTCATGTATACGAAGCCAAAGTTTTACAAGAAACAGATGTGGATATGATTGATGAATCCGAAGTTTTAACTCCAGCTGATGAAAATCATCATATTTGGAAATGGGATTTTACAACTCCTTTTGTAAATGGTGCAAGATCTTTAGCTGAAGCATTACGAAGAATTGAAGAAGGAGCTGCAATGATAAGGACAAAGGGTGAACCAGGAACTGGAAATGTTGCAGAAGCTATAACTCATATTAAAAAAGTTAATGATGAATTACGAGCAATAAAAGCAATTTATGATTCAGGTGACCATCAAGACCTAGTCCGAATGGGAAGAGAATTCAAAGTATCTTATGATATAGTTGAACAAACTGCTAGACTTGGTCGTTTACCTGTGGTTAACTTTGCCGCAGGTGGAATTGCAACACCTGCCGATGCGGCATATTTGATGTCACTTGGATGTGATGGAATTTTTGTTGGATCTGGAATTTTTAACGCAAATGATGCAAAAGAGAGAGCCAGAGCAATTGTTTTGGCCACTACCTTCTGGGATGAACCAGAAAAAGTAAAAGAAGCCCAAAAAATGATTGATGAAAGACAATCTATGCTGGGATTAGATGTTAATACTCTGGAACTCCGAATGCAAGAACGTGGTGGATCGTCCTGAGTCTCCAAGTCGGAGTATTGGCAATTCAAGGAGATGTCCAAGAAAACATTCTCTCCACAAAAAAAGCACTTGATGATTTAGGAATAGATGGAACAGTAACTGATGTCAAAACAGCAGATGATGTCAAGAAACTAGATGGCTTAATTATTCCTGGTGGAGAAAGCACTACAATTGGGCAGCTATCCCTTGTAAACAGCTCACTTCGTATCATTAAGGAAAAAATTGAAGGCGGCATGCCTGTCTTTGGTATTTGTGCAGGCATGATTTTGCTTGCAAAAACTGCAAGTGATCGTGTGGTGGGAAAAACAAATCAACCTCTTTTAGATTTGCTCGAGATTAAAGTTGAAAGAAACTCATTTGGACGACAACGAGAATCATTTGAGGCTGAGATTGCAATGGACTCAATCAGCATACCTAAATTCCGTGGTGTTTTCATTCGGGCTCCATCTGTTTCTGAGCTAAGTTCTGATGTAGAAGTTTTGTCAAAATTTAATGAAAAAATTGTTGCCATAAAAAAAGGCAACATTATTGGTACTTCATTTCATCCAGAATTAACTTCCGATGTTTCTTTACACAAATATTTTATCAATCTAGTAAAGAATTCTAAAAATTAATTTTAGAAAAATAAAATTTTTATTCTAAATTATGCATTGACTTTAAATCTTTTTCAAACGATTTTAAATTTTCAGGAATAGAAAAAGAAAATGAATCTTTTAAGGATAAACCTTTGGCTTTTTTTTCATTCCATACTTTGGAATTAAATTCTGTTATTTCATTTGTTAATTTATTATCTGGATATTCATCTTCTACTTTTACATGACGTTCTTTATGGATACTCTCTGTGGAATACAGAGTTTTCCAAAGATGATCAGTGATAAAGGGAGTAATGGGTGCTAATAGTTTTAAAATTGTTGATAATGTTTTGTGTAGTGTAAAAATTGCACCATCTCTTTCTTCATCTGAAAAACCGATTCCATAAGCTCTTGCTTTTACCATTTCTATATAGTGTGCAGCAAAAATATTCCATGTGAACTCTCTAATTGCAATTGCAGGAACAAAGAAATTGTATTCATCATATCCTTTTTTACATTCTTTTATGAGGTTGTTTAATTCTGATAATATCCATTGGTCAGTTGGATTTGTTGTTCCTGATTTGATAACTGGGAAACTCGATAAGAATCTAGAAACATTCCAAAGTTTGCTTAGAAACTTTTTTGTAGATTCTATTTTTTGTTCGTTGCATCTAAAATCATAACCGTGATTAATTTCGCTCGCACTCCAAAATCGAAATGTGTCAGCTCCCCATTTTTCAATTATAGGCAAGGGATCAATGGCATTTCCCTTACTTTTGCTCATCTTCAATCCTTTCTCATCGAGCCCATATCCCATTATCCAGGCCTCAGGCCATGGTTTCTCTCCTGTAAGCTGGTCACACCTAAGAAGTGTGTAAAATAGCCACGTTCTCACGATATCTTTTGCCTGGGGACGAATTGAGGTCGGGTATATTTTTTTGAAAAACTCTGGGTCTTTGTTAAATTTAGAGATAAAAAGTGGCGATACACTAGAGTCCATCCAAGTATCAAAGGTTCGCTCTTCTCCAACAAACTCTGTAGAGTCACATTTGGGACATTTGCTTATGGGGCATTTTTCAGACCATGGTTTGTAATATTTTCCGGGTTCAGGAACATATGGCTCTGAGCAACTTTTGCAATACCATATTGGAATTTCTGTGCTATAATACCTTCGTCTTGATATAGGCCAATCAATATTGATTGACTCTAACCAGTTCATTAGAATTTGTTTATGCATAGGAGGATAGAATGTAATCTCTTGTCCTAATTTTTTTATTTTTTCTACTGCATCTTTTTGTTTTAAGTAATACTCCTCCATGGGAATTATTTCAATTGGAATTTTACTTCTCTCTGAAACTGGAGTTCGATGAATGATATCTTCTGTCTTTTCAAGTAAACCTTTGTTTTCTAAATCTTCAATAATTTTGGTTCTAGCTTGTTTTGGTTTCAATCCTGCATATTCTCCAGCAGCTTGGGTCATCCTCCCATCTAGTCCTATGGCAATCAATTCTTCTAATTCTAGTTCTCGAAATAATGCAACGTCACTCTGATCACCATAACTACAAACCATTACTGCACCAGAGCCAAATTCCTGCTGTGCTGAGGGATGTGTTCTAAGTTCGACTTCTTCATTTGTAATAGGTACTATCACTTTCTTTCCTACATATTGAGTATATCTCTCATCATCTGGATTTACTATGATTGTTTTACAAGCACACAAAAGTTCTGGTCTTGTACTTGCAATAATTATTTCCTTATCAGTATCCTTTATCTTAAATTTCATGTAAACTAATTTTGTTTGCAAATCTTGATAGATTATTTCTGCATCTGCAATTGTAGTTCCAGATACCCAATCGTAGTTGTTTGGCCTATTTGCAAGATAGATTTGTCCTTTCTTCCATAGTTCTATGAAGGTAGATTGTGTAAGTGTCCTGTACTCTTCCGAGTCTGTCCTGTAATAGTTTGCAAAATCTCCGCTAATCCCTAAATTTTTCATAATCAAGAGCATTTCGGCCTCTAAATCATCAAGTGCAGTCCTACATAATTTCAGAAATTCCCCACGTTCGGTCTCTCGCATTCGAATGTTGTGTTTTTTCTCTGTGTAAAGCTCCACTGGAAGCCCGTTTCTGTCAATTCCGATAGGAAAATAGACGTTCTTTCCTGCCATTCTTGCAGTTCTTGCAATCATATCGATTTGTGCGTAGTGAGCTGCTGCGCCTATGTGCCATGGTCTTCCAGATGGATATGGAGGAGGTGTATCTATGGTAAAGTTATCTTCAGTTGGCGTAAACTCGTAAATTTTTTCTTCATCCCATTGTTTGAGAATTGCTTTCTCTAACTCTGGATTCCATGCCTTTTCTGAAATTTTTGGTTCCATTTCTTAATTATCTGGAAATATTGGAAATAATATGAGAACCTTTGTTGTAGCCTTCATAGATGTAAACTCCTATTGCTTCAACATTTGATGGCATTTTTGGAGCAAGAAGTTTGATTATCTCTGATGAAAGATTCTCAACTGTTGCTTCTCCCTCTAAAAGATATGTGGTATTCTTAGGGACTTGGAGATCAAACATTCCTTTGGGACCATCAAACTGAATTTGATAATGTGAATCATCTTCTTTTTTTAGATACTTTCTATTGATGAAAAACTTGTGATCAAACACATTAACAACTTCTTTGATTATTTTTTTTGCTACTCCAAAATCTACTAGGAGATTATTTTTCATCTGTCCAACTAACTCAACCATCACTGATGATGTATGTCCATGAAGGATAGAGCATTTTTCAACCAGTGGAAGGATATGTGCATAATCAAATGAAAAGGATGGATCCTCTAAAAAGATTGAACCTGTTTGAGGTGTTTTATCATAAAACACAATGTCCTCTAACTCTTTAATTTTGGCAGAATATTTTGGGTGGCCCACTGCCATGACTTTGTCCTCAGTATTGTCTTTGATTTCTGTATATTTTTTTATGTCTTCGTCATTATCTATTACCTCAATGAGACCTTTCTTTGTTTTAAAATCAATTTTCACTGTTTTACCATTTTTTAGTGATATTTCATAATCATACTCGTACTCTTCCTCCAAAAAGGTAAGCATTTGTGCTATGGTTAGCTCTGTTCTGCTTCTCAAAAGGTTGCCTTTTTTGTCGATATATTTGAAATCAGAGTCAAGAATCGTAGGACTTTCAGCCATGTGAAGTCATCTGACTCTGGTTCTATAAATTTTGTAACGAAAGTTCCAAAAATCCTCTAATTTAGAAAAAAAATTTCAAGCTAGTGAATTTAGAATTTTGGCCAATCCAATGTCATTTTCTGTAATTCCACCGGCATCATGAGTTGTAAGGTCTACTGTAAGCTTGTTGTATACATTAAACCACTCTGGATGATGATTCATTTTTTCAATATGCATAGCAGCTCTAGTCATGAATCCAAATGCCTCATTGAAATCCCCAAATTCAAAGTCCTTGTGCAGCTTTTCCTCCTTTACTGACCATCCAGGTAGGTTTTTGAGCTCTTCAGAAATTTGTTCAGATGATAATTTCATCATGATTCTCCTAATTCACTACTACATTAAAAGTTAAAGAATAATATCTGATACTTTACTAATTTGAATAATCTAAGATTTTGTGGAAAAAATGAACAATGAACTTTTAAAAAATATCCAGGACGCAATTAAAAAAACTGTGCCCAAAAAAAGAATTGGCATAGCGTTTTCAGGCGGGGTTGACAGTACCTTGATTTCAAAAATTCTCAGTGATTTGGATTACGATGTGACCCTACTAACCATTGGTTTTTCTGGATCACACGATATCTTATTTGCAAAAGAGGTTAATGAGCAGTTAGAATTTCCTCACCATATTTTAGAGATTGATGCAGATTCTTTTGAGAAAATATCCTCTGAAATTAAAAAAACAATAAAGACTGACGATCTTTCTTGGAATGAAAACTGTATTGCGTTTTACTATGTTTCAAAGCTGGCACAAAGCTTGAATATTGATGCTGTAGTTACTGCTAACGGGATTGACGAGTTGTTTTGTGGCTATAATGCTTATCGCGAGGTAATCTCTCAAGGTGAATCTGCAGTAAACAAGCTGATGGATGCAAAATTAGACAACGAAATTAAAATGATGAAGGCAGTTAATCTGATATCCTCTGAATTTGGAGTAGAAATTCTTCAACCCTTACTTGCACAAGAATTTATCAAGTATGCAAAAACTATTCCCATTTCAGATAAAATACATGATTCAGAGGACTTGATGCGAAAACATGTTATTCGAAAACTAGCTTGCGAAATTAGAATTCCAGAAATTTCATACACTAAAAGAAAAAAAGCCTTACAGTATGGAACACAAATTCACAAAAAATTATTAAAAACTAGATAGCTTTACAGTTTTTTGCAACTGACTTGCTTACATTACTGATGATGATGCTTGATGCCCCAAGATGTTTTTCTGGGGAAAATATTGAATCAATTTCTTTGTTTGTTAGTTTTGATGAAAAGGCCTTGTCTTTTTTTATTGCAGCTTTGTACTGTATTCCCTTGTCTTTTGCCTTAAATGCGACTCTTTGAACGTCTCTGTAGGCAACAATTCTGGGAACTCCTTTCTTGATTAATGCCTCTAGTACAAACTCTGCAAAAATCTGCCCCTTTGTAATGGATAGATTTTCAACGATTTTTTTCTCATTTACTTCAAGATTTGATACAATTCTAGTCATGGTTTCAAGCATGTCATCTACGAGAATTGCTGCAGTTGGAAGAATAAACCTCTCATTTGCAGAGTTTGACAAGTCTCGCTCATGCCATAGTGGTATATTTTCAAATGAAACTCCAACTTGGCTTCGTAATAATTTTGATAATGATGAGACTCGCTCACTCTTGATTGGGTTGCGCTTTACTGGTACTGCGCTACTTCCCATCTGGCCTTTTTTGAAATATTCTGCTACCTCACCAATCTCGGTTCTCTGCAGGTTTCTAATCTCTATTGCAATTTTCTCAAGTGTTACTCCAACTAATGCCAACTCAAATACATATTCTGCATATCTTTCCCTTGGAATTACTTGAGTAGTGACCTCAGCTGGAAAAAGTCCTAGTCGTTTTGCCACTCGCCTCTGTACCTCTACTGACTTTGCACCCATCAGTGATCCGGTACCAACAACTCCCATCGTTTTACAAATCAAAATTCTTTTCTTTAGTTCTTCAATTCTTTCAACATGCTTTGACATTTCAGCTGCCCAGTTTGCAAACTTTAATCCAAATGAGATAATGCTTGCATGCTGGCCATGTGTTCTACCAACAGCTGGTAACTTTCCATGTTTGACTGCTTTTTTTGCTAGAATTATAGCTAGTTTCGCAACTTTGGGTTCAATGATTTTTAGGGCATCCCTCATCTGCATTGAATTGCTAGTATCAACGAGGTCATTGCTAGTTAAACCATAGTGAATCCAAGGTCTTGCATCTTTACTGCACTTTTCACTTAGCGATTCAACTAGAGCTGCTGTATCATGGTCACTTTTGGCCTCTAACTGCTTGATTCTTTTTGCAGTAATTTTGCCAGAGTTTGCAGCTTGGTTTACTTTTTTTCCAACGGCCTTTG
>JADFOW010000092.1 GCA_022562615.1 Nitrososphaerota archaeon | reverse complement strand
AAAATGGTAAGCGCCTTACTAAAAGAAATGAAAGGAAGAAAGATACACATGGCCATTGTAGTTGATGAACATGGGGGAGTGGAAGGCCTGGTTACTTTGGAGGACTTGATTGAAGAGATAGTAGGAGAAATAGAAGATGAAAGTGACCATGTAAAACCAATAGGGTACGAAAGAATTGATCAAGACACCATCATAACAAATGGAGATATAGAGATTGATAAAATCAATGAAATTTTTAAAACTAATGTTCCAGAAGGCGATGATTATGCCTCACTAAATGGATTGCTCCATGAAAAACTACAGGACATACCGCAAGCTGGAGATAAAATTGAAGTAGATAACCTTAGAATAATTGTAGAAAAAGTCTTAAAAAATATACCTCAAAAAATCAGAATAGAGAAAATAAAAGCCTAATCTTTTTTAGCAAAAAATTCTTCAAGTTTTTGCTTTTTTTCTGCCAAGTGAAATATAGATTCTGTGTGAGCAAATGCTTCTTTGTAGGATTTACCAAATAACATCGATTGCATTAACATGTGGTTTTCTGGAATTACAATTCCTGTCTGGTCATCTGAGTACATCATCTGGACGGTATCCCCAATAGATACTGTCATATTTGCATGAATGTGAATCATGTTTGTATCTGTAAAGTTAAATTCCATGGTATTAGCAAAGTCTCTTACATCTTTTGTTCCTTTGGCAGTCCACAAAGTTGCCACACCAATTTCATTGGCAAAAACATTGTGAATTTCAGAAGGTTTTGGTGCCGTATTTTTAAACCGAATGTCCATAATATGTAGGTGCATCTGTCGTGTTGGTACTTTGATGGCCCTGACAAATAATGGTGCGTCTTTTCCAAAGTAAGTTTTTACATCGTCGCCCTGATGGGGTTCCTCTGTCATTTCTATAGTATCTTTTACTTTTTTTTCTGGTTGCTCAATGTCTGCCCATCTTCTTACCAAAGTGACATCAAATCTAATCAATTGGTCACCAAATTTGTTCCTAAGTGGCTCAAGAATTTTTCCCATCCCAGTAACATTACAGCTTCCCTGCATAACATGTTGTTTACCGATGGCAAGATCATAGTTTACACGAGAATTAAACAACAAATCTGATACGGCGAAATTACCCATAGTAGTTTCACCACCCTGATAAATCGCCATTATGTTTTTTGGACCGTAAAGATTTTTCTTGTTATCATATCCTCGTCCACCGGGAGATGCATCAATTACCAAATCACAATCATCTAGTGCAGATTCTATAGTGCCTGAAATTTTAAAGTCCTTAAAATCATCCGTCTTCTTTTCGGGCACATAAACACTCAAGCCTTTAGAAATTGCCAAATTTACTTTTTCATCTGGAGAATATTTTCCTATCCCTATCACTGAGATTTCGGGATCGTCTTTTAGAAATGCAGTAATTCTGCTACCTATAGACCCATAGCCATTAATGAAAACTTTTTTCATGTTTTTGGTACAATAGGACCGGTTTATTTAGATTTGATTTCGAAATTATTTTTTGGGAAGGATGAAACTGTCAAATTCAGAAATGCTTAGCTTAAATTTCTAGACCAAAACAGTGTAAGTCTTATATTTCAAAAAATGGAAAGTTAATTATGATCATGCATCAATGTCAATCTTGCAATAAACGGTTTGAATGTCAAGATGGAGATTCCTGCATCCATTCTCCAAATGAAGGAAAAACGTGTAATGATTGCGTTTTTGGTTAATCAAAATAGAAAGTCGAAGAAAATAAAAACATTGGAAGAAATAGACAGCATCAATTATTTTGGAAGTGCAAGAAGGTATCTAGGTAACAAGTATCAAGAAAAAGAAACTACAAAGATTTAAAATGACGATAGGGAAAAAATGAATAGAAATGACTAAGAAATTACCAAATGGACATAATATTGGTGGTACCGCTAAACAGAAAAGACGCAAAGAGCATAAACAAGAATCTAACAAAAACTAAGTATAGAATCAGAAAATTCTTAGATTCTAATTACAAACAGGACAGTTGTCATCTTCATCTTGGTTCTTTTTCACATAATTTGTGTAAATACAATTACATTCCTCACAAATGAATTGTTTTTTGGGAAGGATGAGAAAATGGAGTTTTTGATTACGTTGCTGGACTGAAACAAAGGATTGTTAGCGTGACTTCAACATCAAAGAGCTGCCTTGCCTGAATTCCTACTAACCCTGTAAAAGTAATTTCATAAATACCCGATACAATTGAGAGTGATATTGATATTAGAAGAATTAAGAAAAAAAGCCCTATACCAAAACTCTATTGAGATCTGGATTGGAATAAGTGAAGAACAAAAAATAGACTGGGTTAATACTGATAATTATCAAAAGTTTATTGCTTTTCTTTTAAAAAATGAACTAAACATGAAAAAAATGACTATTTGTTTTGATGAATCAGACAATGCATCTTACGGTGGTCACAGCAAAAAAGTATTTGCTAATAAGTTGGCTGCAATCAATGATGTAAATTCACACTGCTATTCAATAAAATTAAAGGATAGTGCAATTGAATTAATTCGAACATTTGTCCTCTAATTTTATTATCGCTTTAACTTTGGATTAGCAATTCCATCTAACATATTTCTAAAGCTCACTGTCAGTCATGATTTGTCCCATAGATATGCTAATTGTGTAACAAAGTAGGAGATGTGGTTAGACTTACCCCATAAGATACTGTAAACTTTACACATACCTAATGTGAAAATGTTCCATCTATCCACAATCCAGCTGATCGTTTTACCCATGAAGGAACCTGTTGTGTATTTTCAGTTGTTTCAAAATCCTCAAAAGGCATGGAAATTATTTTTTCTTTTATCATATACTCCACGGCCTTGAGAAAATCATTTTCTCCAATGAGTCCTGTTGTCCACCATTTGGCATTAGTTTTTACCCAGGAAAAGGTTTAGTCATCAGAAATAATCTCTCTGACGTATTTCTGATGTTTTTTCTTCTGGGGATTTGAAATAAGTCTTTATAATGACCAATTCAATTAAATAGAATCCTCATTAACATACATTATGGCTGGTCCACACGCACATGACGACAATGTTCAACATGATGTTAAACCAACTGACGCACCAACAGCAGGAATCGGACTTTATTTTGGTACACAAACTGGTAAAACAGAATTAGTATGTGCAGTCATAAAAGACGAATTCGGTGATTCAATAACAGATGCTATTGATGTTGCTGAAGGGGATTTAGAACATTTTCCAAATCTTAATGGTCTAATATGTGGTATTCCTACTTGGAATACTGGAGCTTTAGAACTAAGATCTGGAGTTGTTTGGGATGATCTCTTAGAAAAAATTGGTGAATTAGATCTCAAGGGTAAACCTGTCGCAATATTTGGTCTAGGGGATGCTGTAGGATATGGCGAAGATTTTGTTGATGCTATGGAGGAACTACATAGATTCTTTGAAAAAGCAGGAGCAAAAGCAGATTTAGTCCATGTTAATGATTTAATTGATAGTCGTAAAAAATTTTCTAATTATCAAATTCTTGCATTTCCAGGAGGATTTTCTTATGGTGATGATACTGGAGCGGGAAATGCTTTAGCAAATAGAATTAAAAATCATTTATGGGATGATGTTAAATCTTTTGTAGAATCAGATAAATTAGCAATTGGAATTTGCAATGGGTTTCAAATAATGGCTAATTTAGGTTTGCTTCCTGCAATTGATGGGAATTATGGAGAAAGACAAGTTGCGTTAGTTCATAATGATTCTGCGAGATATATTGATAGATGGGTAGATCTAGAAGTTTCTGGCTCTAGTCCTTGGCTGAGTGATATGAGCTCATTTTCAGTGCCAATTGCCCATGGGGAAGGTAAGTTTTATGCCTCGGATGAGATATTAACTCAGCTCAGAGATAACAAGCTCATAGCTCTGCGCTATACTAAAGG
>JADFOW010000030.1 GCA_022562615.1 Nitrososphaerota archaeon | reverse complement strand
CCATCACATGCTCATCAAAACCAGAAGTGATCCAAGATAGAAGAAAAAAACTATATCATGTCAAATGGATTTGGAAATCTTGCTAGACATAATTAACACACTATCAAAGGCACATTTCTGAAAGTTCTTTAAACATGAACCATGCTAGGCGTGATCTTCATGCACTAGTTTGAGAATCCCATCTATGATTTGATTATGTTCACTTTTATTATCCATTGTTGCAAGGAGCAAAAATCCATCTTCTAATGGTATTGTTACCCTTTTCAACTTCTCATAAGCAGTTAATGTGTAAAGTCCCTCTCCAAGCTTTTTAAAATGTGGTGTTCTGGCATGTATCCATGCTTTAGCTGCATATTCCATACTTTCTTTTGTTTCTTCTAGAGTCAGAAATTTTTCAAGACCCTCACTCTGTCCTGTAGCTTCAATATCTCCAACCATATTGGATATAGTCGCAAATCTAATGTTTTTATCATTGCCCATAATTGTATCAATGAGTTGCTGATGATCCATCATTATACCATGGTGATAATGACTGAAATACTTTTTGTCGCATTTTGAATGAATTTCTTGGGAAGAATGAGCAAAAAAATTACCTAATATACGCTTTCCATGAAACGTTATCTTAATTCTACTATGAATTACCGGTCTTTAGGTTTTACATTACCATTTACTACGGCTGCTGTATCGATTTCCTCCTCCACGGTCGCCGGATTTTCCTCTATCTCTTCCTCTATCAGACCTTCCGTATCCACCATATCTAGAACCTCTAGAATAACTTGACCTTTGTTGTCCTCCATATCTTCTAGATGGTATCTGTCTTTTTAGAGGATCAGGAATTTTAATCTCGATTCCCATTTCTTTGTTCAAGTCTTTCAAATCAACTTTAATTTGACGTTTAATCAAATTCCAATCTCCTACAGATGAATACGAAACAAATGTTATTGCCCTTCCCTTTGCACCTGCTCGTGCAGTTCTACCTATTCTGTGAAAATAAACCATTTCCTGATTTGGCACATCATAATTAATCACAAGTCCTACTCTTGGAACATCAATTCCCCTTGAGGCCACATCTGTAGCAACAAGTATGTCTGCTTTACCCGACCTGAATTTAGCCATTGATTGCTCTCTTCTATGCTGAGACATGTCTCCCTCAATGGCTACTGCATTAAATTTCTCCTGATGTAGAAACTTTGCTACATCTCTTGTTCTGTATTTTGTGGAGCAAAATACTATGACTTGGCCTTTCACTTTTTTAATAAAATTGATCAAAAAATCAAACTTTTCTCGATCCTTAATCACTAGGAATGCCTGTTCTATATCTTCTAAACTAAGGTCGTCGGCGTCCAGGAGGAATTGTTTTGGATTTTTTAGATATTCTTCTGATAGTCTAAGAATCTCAGTTGGCATTGTTGCAGAATATAAGGACATAGTCCTCTCTTCAGGAGCCAAATCAAGAATAAACTGAATATCATCAATGAATCCCATATCCAACATCGTATCGGCTTCATCTAAGACAATATGTTCTATGTCCATTAATTCAATTGATCCACGTTTAAGATGATCAATTAGTCTACCTGGAGTTGCAACAACAATTTCCACCCCTCTTTCTAGGATATCTAGTTGAATTCCCATTCCTTGACCTCCATATACTACGGCGGTCTTTATTCCAGTATACTTGCCAAATTTTTTTATCTCACCAGCTATCTGCATTGCAAGTTCTCTTGTTGGAGCAACTACCAATCCTTGAATCCCTTTTTTTGGGGTAATTTGCTGCAACATTGATAATGCAAATGCGGCTGTCTTACCAGATCCTGTATGTGCTTGTCCAATAACATCGCGTTTTGAGAGTAAAACAGGAATAACCGCTTCTTGAATTGGAAAGACTTCTTCAAACTTTAGCTCATCTAATGCCTTTAGAATTTCATCTTTAAGTCCTAATTCTTTAAATTTTGTCATTATTTTTCTTCTCTTAAGCAATGACGATAAAGCTCATTGCCTACGCGTCATTATTCCGATATTTGACAAAACTCAGATTAGGTCTAATAAACGCTTGTTATTTTTTACGTCCCTAATTGTGCATCTATGACTCTTTTGAATATATCGAATGGTTGAGCACCATTTATTTTTACAAAGCCAATTTCCTCATTTCCAATAAAGAAACCCGGAGTTCCAGTAATATCATAGTCTCTTCCATCACTCATGTCTTTTTGAACTTCTTCTAGATATTTTCCAGACCCAAGACAGGAATCAAATTGTTGTTGTTCTAAACCAACATCCGTGGCAAACTGACTAAATGTTGAAATTGCCGCATTGCTATCTAATCTGCTCCAAACACTTTGTTTTTCAAATAATGTGTCGTGATATTCCCAGTATTTTCCTTGTTCATTAGCACATTCTGCAGCAACAGCTGCTGGAAGTGCATTGGGATGAATACTTTGAATTGGAAAGTCTCTGTAGACTAGATTTACCTTACCAGTATCTATGTATTCTTCAAGAAGTAAGGGAAATGTTTGAACATGGAATCTGGCACAAAAGGGACATTGAAAATCAGAAAATTCTAGAATTGTAATTGGGGCATTTGGATCTCCTCTAATTGGATCATCATCTAAGGAAATCTTTACTGATTGTGAAGGTTGTGATTCTGCTTGTTGGGTATTTACAATTTTTGATTCTAATTTTAAAATTGCGTCCTTAAACTCTGATTTTGTGACCAAATCTGAATCTAAATTTGAAAAGTAAGACCCAGCAAAAAAGGCTGCAACAGCTACTACTACTACCAGTGCAACAATCATTCCTGTTGGTGTTGATTTTTTATTTGGTATGTCGTAAGTTGATGTCTCTTGGATTTTTGATATAGTCTCATTTTCAATCTTTTCCTCAGGCAAACCATCCTCAGCTGGCTGATTACTCTCAGGCAAACCATCCTCAGCTGGCTGATTACTCTCAGCAAAACCATCCTTCGTTGGTTGATTATCCTCAGAATTCATCTACTTTCGCTGGTTCTTAGTGTATACTTATTTCTATTGCCCATTTTCCATCTGATTTGAAAATTTATGTGGGCTAAAAATTAGCGCCAAATTCATTTTTTAAAAAAATTTCATATAAAAACAGATTTTGTCATTTGAAATTATTACAATTTAAGAACCTTAAATTCTCAATCAAAATTTTCCGCGTTAAAATTTCAATTAGGCTTTGAGTGTATCGTAAATTTAATGTTCATTTTGAACAAAATGTTATTCATTTTGAACAAAAGTCTAAGAAATTTTACTCTGACAAATCGAATTAAAAAAATCAAAAGAATGATTAGAAACCGAGAATTTTCACCTGGCTTTGTAATAGTTATGTTGGTAGTTGTAGCTACCCTTGGAGGCGGAATTAATTTTGCGTTAACTCAAGGATACTTGAATTCCGTTCAAGCAAGTAGTTTGTCAGGAATTGAAACAATATTGTTTTTAGGATATGATGCAACCGATGGTGATACTATTGTTTACCATGACAGTTTGATTTCAAATCCCCAAGCTTATTGGCATGGTAATAAATCCACGGACGGAATTAACCATGGAGAAAGAATTGGCGTTTATGTCCAAAACAACAGTGCAAAAAAAGTAACTTTTAGCGAGATAAGATTGGGCGATACCGATTACTCATTTCAAGATATGGGGCCAAATAACAAAATGACTCCTTATTCTATGGATTTTCCACTTAATAACAAGGAGTATACAATTGTCATCAATGGTAATCATAATTCTCCTGCCGATACAATTGTAGGGGGAATACCTGAACTAAAACCCGGACAAAAGGCTACAATAGTTTTAGAACTTGAACAAACTATCAACAAAGATAGAGACATGCACTTTCGGATTATAACGGAAGAAGGGGGAATTTTTGTTTATACCATTATTTCAGGCCAAAGAAGCGGTTAAGTCTGTAACCTGGAAATTAATGCGTAAAATTGATGGGAAATTTGAAAATAGAAAAATAAAGCCAATGATGGGAGGAGGTAAAAAAGTTTTAAGCCAGACTAAATGAAGTGTTAACAGGTTTATCGACTGTAAGTAAAAAGACAGTTCCACCCTCTTTAGGTACAAATTTAGCTCTTGAAATTAAAATTAATTAAAATATCCAATATACTAAGTTTTGAACACTGTGATAACATGGGGAAACGAAGCTATAGAAGGGATGAAACGTAATTGATGACGTATAGGCAGCAATTAATTCCTTAGATGGAAGGGTTTCACAGAATGAATCAGATATTTCAGGTCAGGGAACAAGAATTACTTTACTTGAAAATACACATCCAGGAATTGCCAAAAGCAAGCTAGAAAGTATGCAAAAGAAACAATGTTTGAAATGTATTAAATGGATTCAAATCGGTCCTCATAAGTTTATGTGTGACAATTGTGAGAACCTTTTCCATACCTAGAACTTGCCAAAAGCAAGCTAGAAAGTATGGACAAAGAAAAAGAAAGCACATGCCTTCAAAAGGACCAGTAAACATCAACAGACAGACAATCTATGCGATTATTCCAGGTTTAGATTGCCTCGCTGCAAAGCAAATCAACAAATTAAGACGACTTTCAATAATTGGATTCTCAATTGTGGTTGGAGTGGGATTTGGTGGATCTGGAATAGCTTATCTCCTTAACCAATACAATATAGTAACATTAGCAATCATTGTCCTAATTGTAGCAGGAGTTTATTTCCCGATTGCAGCATATCTTATGCGAAAGTGGTCAATAGAATGGAATAAAAAATTTGACATTAAATAAAGTCATTATTTTTTCAAATTCTCATCCCTCCCAAAAAATTCATAATCTCTACTAGGATTATGTAATTTGTTAGATATTAGATAGGTTTTTGATTTTTGAAGGAATGATTCAGATGTTGTTTAATTATTAGAAACTCAATGGATAAATTCTGTTATACCAAATAGAGATTTGAAACTATCTTGGGTTCAGATTCCATCTGGTCCATTAATTTAGTTTTACAAATCTTTGAAAAAATCTTTTATTGATGGCATATCACCTTTGATGTTAACTTTGGTGAGGGATTTCTTTTTGATCTTGCCAACAAATGTTAAATCACGTTTGAATAACAAATCTGCAATCCAACTAGTTGCAACCTGAAATCTTTTTTCATGCATTGGTAGTTTAGATAGGTAATAAGTTCTCCAAATTAACCATGCTAAAGATCCCTTACAATGCAAACCATAAACGACTGCAATTGCTACTCTTCGACCTAGTGTGGTCATCATTCCTTTACTCTCAAAAGAAAATTCTTTGAGTTTGGTTTTACCCGTAATCATAGAATAAAGATTGTTTGCAACAGTTTTACTTTGATGAATAGAGTTTTGAGCAGTTGGTGGATATGCTTGTCCAGTTAAAGGATTTGTGATTAATGCACAATCACCTAAAGCAAAAACATTTTCATGATTTGTTAGTCTTAGATACTTTCCAACTTTGACTTTTCCAGACTTGTGATGATCACATTTTAACAATGATATAACAGGATCAATCTTTATTCCTGCAGCCCAAATTAGTGTCATACATGAAATTTTTTCACCATTATCTAATTGGACAAAATCTTCGCCTGCATCAATTGCTTTTGTATTTGTAATTACATTTACACCAGATTTTCTTAGATATTCACCAGCATCTTTTCCAAGCTTGGAACCAAGTTCAGGTAAGATGAATTCTTCTGAAGCAATTAAATTCATACTGATATTTTCTTCTCCAATACTAGGGTAGAAATTTTTAACGGATTCCCTAACAAGATAATTAATCTCGCCCATTGTTTCGACACCTGCAAAACCAGCACCAACAACGGTAAATGTCATAAGCTTCTTTTTGAAATTCACATCTGAGGTTTGAGCTGCATTCTCAAACATGTTGATTATTTGGTTATGAATAGCAATTGCATCTTCTACAGTTTTCATTACAAATGCGTGTTCCTCGATATTTTTGTAATCAAAAAAGTTAGTGCTGCTTCCAAGTGACATTATGAGATAATCATAATCAAGGGCACGTACTTTGCCATCAAATGTTCTAGTAATTGTAACTAGTTTTTGTTCTAAATCAATTAATGATATAGTTGCTTGATAGAATTCGGCTTGCTTACATAGCTTGCGGATAGGTATAGTAATATCACTTGGATGGATTAGTCCCGAAGAAACTTGAGGTAGCATTGGTGTATAAAGAAAATAGTTATCTTTGCTTACTAGACTGATTCTAACATTTGGTTCGTTTTTGAATTTTTTTTGAATTAATTTGAGAAGGTTAATTCCTCCAAATCCACCACCTAATATGAGAATTCTTTTAATTTGAGGCATGGCATTTCACTACTTTGATTGGGATTTATGATATTAGTTTAACACTCTGATTCCCTCGAAGTGACTTGTCAAATTAGATAAAGGCTACCTTTTAGGTTCAAATCCTTATAGACTCGGACCATAGTTGGGTAAAAAATAATTCAAAGTTATGATTCCGTGAAATTTTTTCTTTAAACATCTTTGTATTTGTATGATTCTGACTCTGATTTTTTTCGAGTTGCTACTATAATTCCTACAATAATAATGATCAAAATAATTATCCCAATTCCAACATTTATCATTTGGTCCTCGTCTAGAAATATTTCTCCAATTTCTTGAATTGCCTCTGAACCCCCTGACGGTTCTTGTGCAAATGATCCTAGAGGAAAAAAGAATAATCCAGATAAGACCAGAAATACCAACTTCAAGTTGAAATAATTTAAATTTTGGCAAATATTAATTATTTTAAAATTTATTCCGTCCCTTTTTTCAATTCTTATCCTTCCCAAAAGATTATTCATGTAGCAGAAAAGTGAAAATGTTGTATGATTGACATTTGTTATGAAAATTTAAAGGATTATTTGAAGTAAATTAATATTTTGGTCACCAAGATCGTTGAATTATTTCAATTTTATCAAGTTCCTGAGAGTTGAGAGAAATTTCAGAGGATTTTACATTGGATTCGAGCTGTTCTACGGACTTTGATCCTGGTATGCAAGTCGATACTTCGTCTCTATTAAGAACATATGCCAACGCAACTTGATTCATAGTTCTGGAGTTGGTTGAGAAAACTTGGAATTGTTTACTTTTTTCTAACTTTGTTTTTATTTCTTCTGGACTATACCTGCTCCTTACATCATTTTTTGGAAATACGGTGTCCTTGTGGTATTTACCTGTGAGAAACCCTTGAGAGAGAGGTTCAGCAACAATTATGCCCACCCCATTTTTTTTGGCTAATGGCAACAATTCCATTACGGGTTCAAAGTCTATCAATGAAAAATAAAGCTGAATAGAGTCAACTATACCTCTGTTGATTAATTCTATGCCTTTTTGATATTCTAAGCCTACAGAAACCCCACAGTATGTTGCCTTGCCTTCTGATTTTATTTTTCCAAATGCTTTCTCAAGATTAACAAAGTCTGATTCTGATTGTGGAGCTGCATGAGCTTGGTAAAGATCAACATAGTCAGTTCCAAGTCTCTTCAAACTACGATCAATTGCAGCTAATAGGTGATGGTAGGATAGATCTATTTCAAAAGGACTAGATTCATTGTATGAAGGAACCCCTGCTCCCTTTGTGAAAATGTTGACCTCCGATCTTCTTTCAGATAGAACCTTTCCTAATCGCCTTTCACTATTTCCTAACGAATAAGAATCTGCTGTATCAAAGGTGTTAATTCCTAACTCTAAGGCTTGCGTGATTATTTTTACTGCAGTTTGTTCATTTACATCACCATAGGTAATTGAAATTTCATTGATGGTAGTCAAGCCCCCGAGTTGCCAGCATCCCAGTCCTATCTCAGATACAGAGAGATTTGTTTTACCTAATTTTCTCTGTTTTAACATAATTATAGAATTTTTATAATTTCCTATCTAATTGTTTTCATTTCTCATCCTTCCCAAAAAATAATTTCAAAATAATCAAATTTAGGAAAACAAAAAGAGTTTAGAATTTAATTAACTTGAATTATCCCTTGTTGCGCTAAAAACTGTATTCCCTTTACAAAATCTGAATCAACATCTCTTTTCTGTTCCGCTGAACCTGTTTTGTGCTCATAATAATGGCATATGAGGTGAGGGCTTTAAACACAAGAAGTGAAGCCAATGATGGGATCTGAACCCACGACCTTTCGATTACAAGTCGAATGCTCTAGCCAGACTGAGCTACATTGGCACGAAATAAAATAAAAAAATTGACGGTTTAAAATGTTACCCGTAGTCTACTTTTAGACCCACATTTGTTTTTACTAGCTCTCAAATCTTTCCTCGCCTACAATCAATTTATAATGTTGCCTAAAACTGAAAATTTTGTAAATGAAGTACATCAACCCAGTCAGGGTAAAATTTCTAATGATGATGTTTTTTGGGACAGGAATTATTGGAATTATAATTGGATTAACTGTTGCTCCTAGCGTGTCTTCAGATTCATCGTTATTGATTACCTTTATGGGCGTAATTAATTTGTCATTAGGAGGAGCTTTTGGATGGATTTTTCTTACCCAAAAACCAGATGAAAGAGACAAAAGAAAAAGAAAACCCAAACCCAAATAATACTTTTTACTAAATAATTTTTTATAAATTAAAACTTTCTATTATTAATTCCAAAATCTTGGAAATGATCAAGATAGCAACTTGAACTTTAAAGACTTTGATTGGAAATGATTTTAGTAAAATTAAGAGTCTTTAAAATTCTAAATAATTATTTTAAAGTATAAATAATAAAGCCGGTTCATCAAGGAAAGAATTGCTAGATCTAATCGCCAAAAAATTATTTCTTACAAAAGGCAAGGGAGTTCATGAAGATCGTCTCACAAGTTTTGAATTTGCTCTGAGAGATGCTGGCATTGCCGGAACTAATCTTGTTTTAATTTCAAGTATATTTCCACCACACGCAAAGTTGATTTCAAGAACCGAAGGATTGAGGCAAATAAAACCCGGACAGATTTTATTTACAATTTATTCCAGAAACCAAACAAACGAACCTCACAGATTGTGTTCTGCTTCTGTGGGAATTGCAAGACCAAAAGATCCAAAGCGGTACGGCTATCTTTCTGAATACGAGTCTTTCGGACAAAATCAATCTCAAGCGGGCGATTATGCTGAAGATGTTGCTGCGCAAATGTTAGCATCGTCTCTTGGAATCCCATTTGATATTGATAAGAGCTGGGATGAAAAGAGACAACAATGGACAATTTCTGGGCAAATTTACAAAACGCAAAACATTACACAAAGTTCCAAAGGAAACAAAGACGGTAAGTGGACTACTGTTTTTGCAGCAGCAGTTTTATTGATTTAATTATTTTTTATATCCTTTAAGGAAAAATATGGCTGCTCCAACTCCACCTATAATTATTAGCACTAAAATTAAAAAAGATTCATCAAAAGTTGTCTGGATTGGTTGAGTTGATTCGTCTTCCCCTAATGAAAAAACTAAATCAGCTCCATAGATAGATGTTTCTTTACCAAAAAGAAATTTGCCCTGAATTCTTTCCCCCTTTTCAGGATCAAAAATCCATCCTTTTTTGTCAAGTTCGGTTGGAATCTTTTCTCCGTCTACCATCCGTGTGGGAAGTATGTCTCCTTTAACATTTGATATGGTAGTGGGTTCAGCTGAAAGTATTACGATCTGAAAAATGGAATTCAAAGGATAAAATCCAGATGAAAAGTATTCCGATCGTTTCAACTCATCGGTTCCCAAAAATTCTAAAGGTACCAATTTGGTGAGGTTTAAAGCTGCTTGAGGATACTTGACAGATAATTTCAATTGAAGTAATGAGGTATTATTGAAAGGTATAATGGAGAATGTTACCTTTGCATTATCTTCAGTAGATAAATTCTTTGCAGTTTCGTAAAATCCGCCAGAATCTCTAATTTCTTTAGGAATCAGCATAGCTGAAATTTTCTCATACATCGAGCCGGTATCTTCCATGGGCATAGTGTATACGGCTGAAACTATTCCTCTTCCTGAAACTGCTCCTGAAGTTCCCAAAGCTCTATTGATTTCATCATCACTATGAAGAAAAACTGAATGAAACTGTGCATTGGTATCAAAGGTTTGATTTATTTCATCGATGAATAATTCTGCTATGGCTTTAGTGGAGTCTTGGATTTCTATTATTCCCTTGTCAGAGAGGTCTCTTTTTACATTTATCAGAATGCACGAATCATCAACAACTCCAAGGATACATTGTTGCTGATTTGTCATTATTACAGATGTTATTCTCTTGTCCTCCCTAATTTTTCTCTCTAGCTCAGATGGAATTTTTATCTCCTGAATGCTTGTAGTCTGCAGAGTAATTGAAGCTATAACATCTTGGGATCTATTTTTATCGACAAATACTTGGGCTGTTTCTTGAAAGGTTGCTAAACTTATGTCTTGTGAAAATACATAATTTGTCGTAATTGTAAATATTCCAGCTAACAAAAATAACATAATTATTTTTTGCATAGGTTGCTCCTCTTTCTATGAAATTATTAAATTTACTCTTAATTTGTAGCCCAAAAATTTCATACTTGGAATTCTAAATGAAAACTTTTAGGTAATTTTGCCATAATTTTCTAACTTGTAGCTAATATTGTATTTTGAACATAAATTTTTACTAGCAATGGCCTTAGTCTCATTTCTTGTAGACCTATTTCAAGACCCAACATTTTCCCTAATTGCAATTTCGGCTGCTTTTGTAATTGGATTGGTACAAGGAATTATTTTGGGTCGAGCAATTCTAGTTCGCTTTCCCAGATTACAAAACAATGTGAAAAAGGTCTCAATCTCTTTGTTTATAATATTTTTTGTAAATGCTGTTTTGAGTGTTCCACGTTTCGCATCACCAGAAAAAATTGATTTTTCATCAATTTCTCAAGCTACAAGTTCCGGAGAAGCGGCATCAATAATTTTTCTAATACTTGGGATCAATACTGGATTTTTAGCAGTATTGGCAATATCTGTAACAGTCATGACTTTGGTCTTACTAAAACTAACTCACATCCATGGAATTTCAAAGTGGTTTGTTTTCGTTTTTAGTCTGCTAATCTTGTTATTTACCGGATTGAGTAGATTTACTGATCTTACTCCAAGTACATTTGAGGTTTTTTTGTACTTCCTTTATCAACTTGGGTTAACTATTGGAATTTTAGCTGGTACAGTTCGAAAAATAAAACCAAAAATACAAGAATTGAAATAATTTACTTTCAAAGGTTTAAATCTGTTAAATATTTTTTTCATATTGACATCGAATTCAAACCGTTCGGGGAACAAGCTGACAGCCCATGCGTTGGGCTGTCAGCCCCATTTATTGTAAAAAGTTTTAGTTGATTGCTTCTAATTCTTTAACTTGGGTTTTAATGAAATCAAACCCTCCTTGCCAAAATTTAGGTGATCTGATATCCAGTCCGTATTCATTTAACAAAGTTTCTGGCTTTTGTGAACCACCAGCTGAAAGTATGCTAATGTATGCTGGAGCAAAATCATTTCCTTCCTTCTTGTATCTTTGGAACAATGATAATGCTAGCAAATTCCCAAAGGAATATGCATAACAGTAAAATGGTGTGTGATAAAAATGTGGAATGCAACTCCACTCTATTGCAAAATCTTCCGACAGACTAACAGAATTACCAAATTGTTCTTTTAGATTTTTTAAATACGTCTTTGAGATTTCATCAATAGTTGTACCTCGACCAATTTGTTCATGAATATCCTTTTCAAAAATCGTAAAAAATGATTGTCTCATTATTGTAGCATACAAATCATCTATTTTTTCTGAGAGCATTATCTTTTTTTCATTATCAGTAATTTTATTTGAAATATTTTCATACAATAGCAATTCTGAGAACGTTGATGCAGTTTCTGCTAATGGTAATGGTGCGTCCTGTACTAGAATGGATCTGTCTTGTGCAGCCTGGCTATGTACTGCGTGGCCTAACTCATGGGCTAAGGTGAAGACATCTCTTGATTTTCCAGTAAAATTAACTAAAACAAAGGGAGTGATTTTTGGAGATATAGTACTGCAAAATGCCCCATCTCTTTTTCCTGTTCTAATGGCAGAGTCTATGTGTTTTTCATCAAATACTTTTCTTGCAAATTTTTCTAGTTTTGGACTGAATTTGCCCAACGACTCAAAAACAAGTTTTACTGATTTTGCATACGGATAATTTTTTTCTTTAATGTTAGAGGCAGCAGGTGCATAAAGGTCATATCTTCGGAGTTTCTTCAAGTTTAGCATCTTTGCTTTTTGGATAAAAAATTTCTGAAATACGAACGAATTTTTTCTGCAAACTTGTAACAAGGATTCTATTGTTTTATCATCAACATCATTTCCAATATTTCTCATGGATATTGGGGTTTTGTATCCGCGAATATCTACTCCTTCATGTCTCCAATTAAGAACAATGTTTTGATAAATTTCTCCTACCACTCCTTTGTTTTCAAAATATTTTGTAAGTAGTGTTTTGTATGCCTTTTCTCTAGTTTTGGCACTCGTGCTTCTTACAAAATTTGTTAGTTCCTCACGTGTAAGCTTTTTTGTTTTCTTCCCTACCTTCATTTTGTACTCGAAGGCGTTTGTTATCTTATCGAATATTTTTACAAGTGCAGAAATTCCTGTAACATCAAGCGTGTTGATTATTTTTTCTTCGGGTTCGGTGAGCGAATATTTGGCAACTAATCTTTTATGTTTTAGGTATTCAGAAAGCTCCCCTGAATCTTTTATTAGCCTATTGGCATTTTTGTCATCAACTTGGGTTTTCCACCATAGATCAAAAAACAGAATTTTATTAGAAATATCTGAACCCAATTTTGACATCATTGTCAACAGGGATGTCGCCTCATCGGATTGTGTATTGGCCGAATAGGATAATGATGCATATCCACCAATCAGGCTCATTTTTTCAGAAATAATTTCAATGTCTTTGATAATTTTCATGAACTTTTTTGATGACATTTTAGGGTCAAGTCTGGATTTAATCTTCTCAAATTTTTCAGAAATTATTTGAATGTCTTTAATCTTCTTTTGAAATTCAGAACTCTTGTGATTTTTGGCAATTTCTGATAAATCCCAGCCTCCTAGTTGATACTCTGACATCCTTTTTCACTATTTTCTGACTATTAAAAAATGAATACAACTATCGGCAATTAATTGAATTGGGGTTTCAATTTTTACCTATTTTTAGATAAAAGATAATATCATATGAATGTGTGCATAAAATAAGATATTGACCTATCAAGATTCACTAAAAAAATTGCTCTCTGAAACTAAAATTAAAGATGTGATGACAAAGGCCTTGACTTCAGTCGATCCGGCAACAAGTCTATCTCAAGTCTCAAAGATTATGGAGCAAGGTGGAATGGGATCAATTTTGGTAAAAAAAGATGGAGTTCCCTCAGGCATTATCACTGATAGGGACTTTGCAATTAAAATTGCAGCATATGGTGTATCAATGGATACTCCAGTGGAAAAAATTGCCACGTTTCCCTTACACACAATAAACTCTAATGATTCAATTTTAAATGCTGCAAAGGTAATGTCTGAAAAAAAAATTCGCAAACTTGCAGTAGTTGAAGAAGAAAAAGTTGTGGGAATAATTACCTCAACTGACTTGGTAAATCAATTGGCCTCAAAAGGATAAATTTAAAGATTTTATTAATTTTTGTTCTAGTAATATTCTTCGTGTATGTAGCACCACTTCCATGACTTGTCAGGAACTGCCTGCATAATTGGATGCCCAGTTTCTTTGAAATGTTTTGTAGCATGTTGTCCAATTGATGAATCACAACAACCTACATGGCCACAAGTCAGACACATTCGGAGTGCAACTGTTGGCATGTGTTCTTTTTTACATACCTCACATTCTTGTGTGTCTGGAGATGACTTTATTTCTTGAGAAAAATGTTCACACTGTTTCATGTATTATTTAGAACTAACTCAAATGTAAATTAGTACTTTTTGAGAGTATCTTTGTAAGGTTTTATGGATTCAACTATTACTTGTTTTGCTTGCTTTGTAAATGTTTACTGTGTATTGCCACTCAAAGATGTTTGTTGCCTCCCCTGTATTTGCATCTACATCTCTGATACGGAACTTGTACTCCAAAGAACCATCTCCTTTGAGATCCACTTGTGCAAAATGAACGGGATCCTCATCCCTGAAGATTTGAATGAGTACGGGATATCTCTAAGCACGTTCTGAGGCCTGCCCTCTTACTGTCCGCCAAGGAAATA
>JADFOW010000029.1 GCA_022562615.1 Nitrososphaerota archaeon | reverse complement strand
TGATTTAATTTTTCTTCATATTCTTTAATTCATTCATTTGTTTAGTTAGATTTTCAATTATTTGGCCTTGTCTGAACACCTCATTTTTCACAAGTTTATTTTCCTCATTTCTTTTTTCAAGTTCAGACTTCTCTTTCAATGCCACATCTAACAAAGCTTGCTTTCTTTCCGAATCATCAATTGTTAATTGAGGAATTGCCTTTCTGAACTCTGTAAAACATTCCTCTATTGTAGGTGCAAGGTATCTTCCATCAAGGCCTCGTTTATGAGCCATTAGTTTTTCAGCAATGTTTGAATTCACATCATTGTTAAGCTTCAAAATAGTATTGAATCGTTTTCTAAATCCATAACTCAATGCCTTGTCATAGTGCTTACCATTTACCTTGGTTCTTTTGACTCCAGATAATCTTACAATATTTTTCAAAAGTTGTGTCAGTCCATTGGTTGTTAAGTATGCTGTTTTAGGATTTCCAGACTTGTAATTTGCAAAAAGATAAGACTCTTCTGTAATGGTTTCACCATTTAGTTTTCTTGATTCTAGATAATGGTCTATTGCCTTGACAGCTTCTGGAGTAAGAAAAGCCCAGTACCCCTCTCTGGATTCATCATAAACTTTTACTGCGTAACATCCCTCAGGCATTTTTACTAGATGTTTTTTCTGAATTGGCGGATCTGCAATCCCGCCAGGTCTAATCCCAGTACAGGCTAAAAAGTGAATGATAGCTGTTGTTCTAACTCGTTTCGTACTTGCAAGCATGGTCAAGATATCTTCATGGGTGTAGGCTACGGCACCAGCTAGAGGTTTATCGTCACTTGGGAATAATTTATGCAGTATTTTCTTGTAAAACAATTTCTTATTCATCTCAAAGAACAGTTCAGGCCCAGAAATTCTAGGCCTAATTGCCGTTACTCCATTCTTTCTTAGCAATAGAACATAACTTTCCAAATAATCCTGAATAATATCAGTTGAGAGGGCTACCAATGAGTCAAAATCAGTTATTTTGGTAAAATGTAGGAATGCATACAGGTCATGTACATAGTATTTCCTAGTGCCCTCTGTTTTTATGGCATTGACAAAAAGCTGAAAACTTTTCTGACTTTCTAAATCCTCAATCTTTGTTGTCTGCCTAGACATGATATACAATGACTCTTTCAAGTATAAAATAGGTACATTTCCTATCCATTGTATTCATAAACTTTGTAAATTTCTCCAGTTAACCTAGAACGATACTTCCATTCGTTTTTCTCCCAAATTATTTCTTTGAATTTTATTTGGGTTGTAGGATGTATTCTTTCATAAACATCTTGACCAATAAGAATTTGATTTGGTTCTGCTATCGATTGAATTTTTGAAGCAATATTCATTACAGGTCCCATTAAATCCACATGTGAAGTTTTTTCATTTGATCCGTATCTTACAATAATGCTCTGCCCATAATCTACTCCAATTTTTACCATTAAATCAGGATAATCATATTGATTTAAAATTGGATTGATTCCTTTTTCTATTACGTTAATCATTGATTTTGCACAGCCAACTGCATTGTCTGACGCTAACAACGTGTTCTCTGTTGCATGAAAATAACCAATTACAGCATCTCCTACAAATTTTAGTACAAATCCATTGTGCTGACGTATTACCGATGCCATCTCTTGAGAAAAAGAGCTAATTATTGTTGCAAATTTTTCAGCAGGTAATTCAAGAGTCATAGTGGTGGAGCCAACTAAATCTACGTATAATACAACGATGTTAATTTTTTTAAACACATTTTCTCTTAGAAATTTTTCAGAATCGTCAGTGATTCCTGTATATTCATATCCTTTTTTTAGAGCACCCCAAACTCGTTTTTGGGTTTCCATAATCATCGTTTCGGAATCCAGCACTTTTCCCCCTTTTACCCCAAGAAGCATATCAATTACATCCGAAGATTTTTTTTCAGGAACAGAATTATCTGAAGACATCTTTTTTTTTAATTATTAGATACTTTTGAACCTATTCTAATGGGAAATCAATACCACAATTAGGGCATTTTCCACGGTTTCCAGCGTATTTATTGTGAAAATATACTATAATTTTTGAATAACAGATATTACAAGTAATTTCATCATCTTCCATACATAGCACGGTAGATTTTCTAGTTAAAAGGATTTTCAGTGTGTAAGGTTTAAGGACTACAAAAATTCGATATTTTTGTGCGGCTTGGTAATAGAACATCAAATGATTTCATTCAGAATTTAAATATAAAAAATGAAAAGATCCAAAAATTATTTCTTGAAAAAATACAGAGAGTTACAAACCCTGTAACAATACAGGTAATGCTTGGAGATGCAACAATAACTGAACAAAAAACTTTTGATCCTGAATCTGTTCGAAGTTACTATGAGAATTTTAATAAAAATTTAAAGGACTGGACAATTCAAGAAATTTCAATTTCAAACAATGAGGATCTTAGAAGAATTTTTATAAAATTTGAGATCAAAGAAGGCAATTACCTAATTTCAGGCCATTTTTCATTACAATATCACGTATTGTTATTTTATAAAACTGACCAAAGGGTTATTGAATCTCAAAAAGAATTAGCAAAAATTATTGATGAAACAAAAAATAAAGAATTGCAAAGATCAGATGATGGTGATCAGATTGTTTTAGAAAAATTAAAAGAGATGGGCTACAAGGATTTTGATCACCAAAAATTATTTGAAATATTTTTTGAAAACAATGAATTAAGAGAGCAAATTTTCAATGGTATAGAAGAAAAATCTGATGTAGATTTTCAGGAATTATCTAAAAGAAAAACTCAATTGGTGAAAGAATTAGATAATTTACTGATTGAAACATATCAGACCAGTCCAGTTTTAATCGATGATAAAAAATTGATTACGGGAGAAGAAGGCTGTTTGTGCACTTTTGACATAGAATTTGTTCGAGGTGGTATTAAGGAAGGATTATTTGATCCACGAAAAATATCAAAATCGATAAGAGAGAAACTTGAAAGTCGAATAGATGAAGTTTTAAAATGTATGGAGATTGAATGAATTATTCTTTCAAATATTTATTCAATTTGAAGGCGAGTATATCAAAAACTATCTGTCAAGGTAATTCCGAGCAGTTTTTAGGCTAGGCGTTCCTGATTTCTCAATTCATTCATAAAATTTGATTAAAAATGTAATTTTTCAATGGAAGAAATCAAATATATCGGCAAAATAGGGAAATTTCCAATGAATCCAACTTATGATGATATACTAAAAGCCAATTCTATGAAAAGTGAAAAAATTAGGAAAACGCCATTAATTTACTCTCGAACTTTTAGCGTGCTAAGCGGATCTGAAGTTTATCTTAAATCTGAATTTCAACAAAAAACTGGAGCCTTCAAAATAAGAGGAGCGTATTACAAGATTCAAACATTAACCACTGATGAAAAACAAAAAGGAGTAATTGCAGCTTCTGCTGGTAATCATGCACAAGGAGTCGCTTATGCTGCAATGGCTGAAAAAATAAAATGTACTATTGTAATGCCAAAAAACGCATCTCCAGCCAAGGTGGCTGCAACTAAGTGGTATGGGGCGAAAGTAATTTTGGCGGGTAATACTTATGAGGATGCATCAACTAAGGCTGAAGAAATAGCAAAAGAAACTGGAGCAATTCTAATTCATGCTTTTGATGATCCTGAAATTATATCAGGTCAAGGAGTAATAGGGTTGGAAATTTTAGAGCAGATGCCAGACGTGGAAGAAGTTTATGTTCCCATAGGGGGTGGAGGATTGGCAGCTGGTATTCTAATTGCCATTAAAACAACACATCCAAATGTAAAAGTAATTGGTATTCAATCAAGATCATTTCCATCGATGTATGAATCTTGGAAAAAAGGATCAATTACAAGTGTAGAAGGAACCAGAACTATTGCAGATGGAATATCTGTTAAAGTTCCAGGGCAAATTACATTTCCAATAATTAAGGAATTAATTGATGATATTGTATTGGTAGACGATTCAGAAATAACCAAAGCAATGTTCTTGTTAATGGAAAGAATGAAAATAGTAATAGAACCAGCAGGTGCTGTGGGCGTGGCTTACCTAATTTCTCATAAACCTTCTCCTGGGAAAAAAGTCGTTTCAATTTTGGCAGGTGGTAACATAGACATGTACCTACTTGGTCAAATTGTAGATAAGGGGCTTGCAGCAATGGGGAGGCTTTTGAAAATTTCAGTTTTGTTACCTGATAGACCTGGTGCTTTTAAGGAGATAGTAGACGAAATTAGTGCTGCTAATGCCAATATAGTGGAAGTAGTTCATGATAGATTAAGCTCAAATATCAATGCGGGTTCAGCATCCGTTACCTTAAGTTTGGAAATTGAAGGAAAAGAACAAGCAGATAAACTAATACAAGCTTTACAAAAAAAGAATATCCAGTTCAATTTACTTACTTGAATTTTTTTTTGACAAATTTAGAAAGACCTTGTTTTTTTAGTTCTTCCGATTCTTTTAGAACTGATTCATGTTGAAGAGTTTTGTGGGTTTTTAATTTCCTTTTCAATTCCGGAAATTCGTTTGCTAAAATTTTTGTGGCATAGATTCCTGCATTGCCTGATTTATTTACGCCAACTGTCACAACCGGGGATCCAGTTGGCATTTCTGAAATAGATAGCAACGAATCTAAACCACCAAAGGCAGAAAATTTTGAATTCCCGGTTTTTTTTTCTTCCTTGTCATTGTAAACAAGAATGGGGACTCCGATAACTGGTATTAAGGTATGCGATGCTATCATTCCAGGTAAATGTGCAGCACCTCCGGCTCCTGCAATAATTACTTTGAACCCCATCTTTTCTGCATGCTCCGCGTATTCTGATAGTCTAGTTGGAGTTCTATGAGCTGAAACAATCTGGTCCTCATGTCTGACTTTAAATTGATCAAGAATCTCAGCTGAGCCTTTCATAATTCTACTATCAGAACTAGAACCCATAATAATTCCCACTAAAGGTTTTCTTGAATAACTCATGTTTATCTAAAAACAAGATCAGTTATTATCTATAACGAATAAAAAATAGATGGCAAAGACACACAAAATAACATTAGATATTTTTAATCCTGAATTGACGGTTCTTTGATGAGAAAAATTTTGGGCATAATTGGAGGAGGGCAACTTGGTATGATGATGACAGAGGCCGCAAAAAAAATGCCTGAACACATAAAAAAAATTATAGTGCTAGATCCAACTGAAAATTGCCCTGCGTTTAAAGTTGGAGCAGAACAAATTATTGCCGATTTTAAGGATGAAAAATCAATACAAGAGTTAGCAGAAAAATCAGACATAATTACCTATGAAATTGAATCAGGAAACAGCGATGTTTTAAAATCAGTAGAAGATAAAGCGGAAATAAATCCTTCCCCCGAAACTTTGAAAACCATACAGGATAAATTCTTACAAAAAACATTTCTTTATGAGAATAAAATCCCTGTTACGGAATTTATTCAGATAACATCTATTGAGGATTTGCAATACGGATTAACCAAATTTGGATATCCAGCTTTGTTAAAAGTACGACGTGATGCATATGATGGAAGAGGAAATCTTAAAATAAATTCGTCTGAAGATGTTCAAAAAGCATTTAATCATTTTAAAGTAAAAAATCTAATGCTTGAAAAATTTGTCCAGTTTAAAATGGAGGTTTCAGTAATTGCTGCAAGAAACACAAAAGGTCAAATCAAAACATATCCGTTAGTTGAAAACATTCATGAAAATAATATTCTACGTGAGACAATAGCGCCAGCAAGAGTCACAAAGGAAATATCTAATAAAGCCGAAAAAATAGCACAAACCACAATGACAGTTCTCAAAGGTGCAGGTGTTTTTGGAATTGAAATGTTTGTAAGCGCCGACGATGAAATTTTAATTAATGAAATTGCACCAAGGGTTCACAATTCTGGACACCATACATTGCAATCAAGTGAAACAACACAATTTGAACAGCATCTAAGGGCTATCTTAGGTTTAGAATTAGGAAGTGTAAAACTAATACACCCAACTGTGATGTTTAATGTTCTAGGCTCAAAAGATTTTGAAGGGGAATACAAACCAATAAAAATTTCAGAACAAAATGTATATCTAAAAATGTACGGTAAAAAAATTTCAAAACCCTTGAGAAAATTGGGGCACATTAATTTGGTAGCAGAGAAAGGCGAATCGATAAAGGATCTATTAAAAAAGTTAGTTCTCCTTAAAGACAAAGTCAGAATTACTGCTTTGAACTAAGAATTACAAAACAGCATGTGAAGCATTATAAGTTTATTAGTAAATTCTAAAGAAAGCGAACCATGGTTTCACTCCCTCATGTGCTTTCAGTAATTTCGATAATACTTTTGGTAATTTATGGGATAGATGCTCTTGTGGGGGGAGGTGGGGCTGGAGATGGCTTTTTGCCTTTTGATGCAATGACACGTGGATTAGGATTAGGATTTCCACCAATTATCTTATCATTTGTCGCATTTTTTATCTCAAAGAAACCTCCTTTCAAAAGTTTAGGAATATTGCTGATAATTACTGGAATTTTAATTATTTTGGGCGGTGTAATTTTTCTATCTAGTTCAGTTGAATCAGAAAACACCGCAAGGATGATAGGAGAGGGTGGAGGTTTGAGTGCTATTGGAGCAATTATCGTTGCCCTAGGAGCAATAAAGATAAAAAAATCAGAAACAAAGGTAGCATAAATGCCCATTTGCAAAAAATGCAACAATAATGTTTCAAAAGTGTATGAATGTGACCATACTGATGATGAAGAATATTGTAAAGAATGCTATACTGAACTTCATTACTATTTGACGGAAAAAAACTAGAACGAATCTTAGGAAATAGAATCGGACGGATTAAGGTTATAATGGCATAAATAATACAAAAAGGAAAGTGAAAGCAATTATCTTAGCTGGGGGCAGAGGTAAGCGACTTAGACCAATAACAGATTATGTTCCAAAACCTCTAGTTCCTTTGAACAATGTTCCAATAATTGATTGGCAAATAAAATATTTAAAAAAATTTGGAGTCGACGATATAATAGTTTGTACGGGCTACAAGACGGAAATGATACAGCATTTTCTTTCTATGAAAGATAATTTTGGTATTAAAATTAGATTTTCAATTGAAAAAACTCCTTTAGGAACAGGAGGAGCAATAAAGCAAGCTGGAAAGTTAATCAAAGATGAATCATTTTTTGTGATAAACGGAGATACAATTACGGATATTGATCTGAAAAAATTATTGAAAAAACCAAATGCAATAGCTGCAATCGAATTAAGAACAAAATTTGGAATTATGGAGACAAAAGATGATAAAGTTACCAGATTTAGAGAAAAGAAAGAAATTTCAGACGTATGGATGAATGCTGGAATTTATCACTTTGAAAGAGAAATTCTAAATGACTTACCAAAAAAAGGAGACATCGAAAAGACGGTTTTTCCTGTTTATGCAAAAAAAGGACTATTGAACATTATAAAATTTAGAAATACAAAATGGTATTCTGTAGATTCATTCAAAGATTGGGAAGAATGTTCGTTGGAAGTACATAAAATAATAAAATAAAAGTGGGATTTTTTATGCGCCTGTTCTGTGCAATGTGACCATCATGTAGGCAATTTCGCTTACAAATTTTTCATCTTCTTTGCCTGATGCAGTATATTTTGTAGCATTAATCCAAAAGGTGCTTGGGCGGTCAGGATTTTTTACGAGTATTTGTAAATTCATTGATTTTAATCAAAAATTTTTATCATAATATTGAACCTCAATGATATTTTACAAAATGCTAAAAGAGTTAAACCAACTTTATCTACAACATATTCCCTGAAGGAGATTTAGGTAAAAATATCAATTTAAAAGAAACACTAGAATATCCAATTATAATAAAAATTCTATGAGAATCGCATGTAGTTTAGGCTCACTTTTATCAGTAAATCAAGTTTTAGATTGCTCCCAAATTTTATCAAAAACTTCGGTAGACACAATTTGGATTCCAGAAACTTGGGGTATGGAAAATTTTTCAATGTTGACCATGATAGCACAAAAAGCCTCAAAACCAAAGATAGGATCATCCATTATCAATATTTTTTCACGTAGCCCTGCATCCATTGCAATGGGGTCAGCTACCGTGGACATAATTTCAAATGGTCGTTTGATATTAGGTTTAGGAGTAAGTAGTACTTCTATAGTTGAAGATTTTCATGGATATGAATTTAAAAACCCAATTTTAAGAATGAAGGAATATGTCGAGATTATAAAAATAATTTTATCAGGAAACCCTGTTAATTATTCTGGAAAATTTTTCGAATTGAAAAATTTCACTTTGTTAATCAAACCACCTAGAGAAAAAATTCCAATTTATCTTGCAGCTGTAAATAAAAAAATGGTAGAACTAACTTGGAAGATTGCAGACGGTGTGATTTTTTATTTACGACCAATAGATGAAATGAAAAAAACAATACAAACAATGCAATCAAAAAGAAAAATCAATGTGACATGTCAAATAATCACATGTGTTTGTCATGACTCAGAAATTGCAATAAACCAATGTAAAAAAACCCTGGCATTTTATGTGTCTGTTGGAACAATTTATCGAGAATTTTTAGCTAAAAATGGATTTGAAAGTGAAACAAAAAATATTTTTGAGGAATTTAAAAAGTCTGGATTTAGCTCAAATTATGAGCTAGTAACTGATAAAATGTTAAATTCTTTAACTATAGCAGGAGATCCTGAAACTTGTATTAAACAACTGGAAAAAATCAAGAAGACAGGAGTGGATCTTCCCATTATTCAATTTAATCCCATAGGGAATGTAATTGATTCCTTTAGACTACTTTCAAATACATTTTTTGAGGCAAAATAATGTCCAAAGTTGCAATAGTAGGATATGGGCTTACAAAATTTTCTAAAGATGATTTTAAAATTGAATCTGTTTTGATAAACGCTACGAAGAATTTGTTTGACTCTACTTCCAATTTGAACCAAAAAGATATTGATGCAGTTTTAGTTTCTACAAATAATAATTCAAAATATCTTTCCGCGATTTTATCTGAAATGATGGGAATTCAACCAAAAATAGCACATTCGGTTGAAAGCTTATGTAATTCAGGAACAAATTCAATCGTTGCAGCATATTCTTACATTGTTTCTGGATTAGCAGAATTGGTTTTAATTTCAGGTGCCGAAAAATACGATAGTCCAGGTCAAATATTAGAATGGGACAAATTAAGAGGACAATTTAAACACCCGATTTTTTGGGCATCTATATTTTCAAAATCATATAAGAGGAAATATTCTATTACTGATGAAGATATTGCTTTAGTGTCTGTAAAAAATCACAAACAATCTAAAAATAATCCAAACGCATTTTCACAAATTTCAGTGTCAGTTAACGACGTTTTAAACTCTAAAAAATTAACAGATGATTTAAGATTACTGGATTGTTCTAGACCATGTACCGGTGGGGCATCAATCTTATTAGCATCTGAAAATATTTACAAAAAATTTACTGATGACCCAATTTGGATTACAGGTATTGGACAAAAAACAACATCCGCAAGTTTTACAAAAAATCTAGCATTTCACACTATGGAATCAACAAAACAAGCAGCATTAAGTGCTTTTCAAATGTCAAAACAAAATCCAAACAATATTGATGTAGTGGAAGTACATGATGCTTTTTCCGTTTGTGAACCTATGGCATTAGATTCAATTGGTTTTACCAAATTAGGGGAAGGGATGAAAATGGTAAAAGAGGTGTATTTGACAGAAAATTCCAAAATCAATCCTCGTGGTGGCCTTATTGGTTCAGGACACCCGTTAGGTGCAACCGGAATTGCTCAAACTATAGAAATTACGCAGCAACTTCAATCAAAAGCAGGTAAAAGACAAGTTGATAATGCAAACGTTGGTCTAATTCACAACATGTCCGCAGCTGCAACTTCGTCGACGGTATTGGTTTTAGAAAATTGAATTTCGAATCAGAGTTAAAAAAAGGTAATTTTCTAATATCGGAATGCATTCATTGTAAAATAATAGTATGGCCACCATCAGAATTTTGTAATCAATGTTTAAATGAAAATTCTTGGAGAAAATGTTCACGTAAGGGTAAAATAATTGAATTTTCCAAACAAAAGGAAACCTATTTTTGTGTTGCAGAATTTGAAAAGTCAATAAAAATAATGGGAGAAATTGTTTCTGGCGAGCCAAAAATTGCTGGGCAGATATACATTGTTGATTGCGGAATTGTTAATGAGAATTATTTTCTCAAAATGAGGGTTTTAGAATAATCAAATATGTAATAGACCTTAGTGGTTTCAAGTTTTTGGTCAAAGATCCAATAATTTCAGAACGTTGAAACTACAACAATTATCGTGACTGATAACAAATCATAAATAATTTACCTTTGTTTTTTATTATTTTTAAAGACAAATATTCAAAATAATGTAAAAAAGATACAGTATAAGGTAATGTCATAATTACCCTCTTTTCTATATCCCGGAAAGTCCAAATAATTTTATGAAATCTGAACTTAGAACAATATCATTTTTAAAAAATAAAAAAAAAGAGAAATCAAATAATCACAGAAGGGCGGCTCACACACGAAGACAAAGAGGATACCACTGGGAAGATACCATAGTTAAACGATTTAATTCAGCCAAAAATTGGAATGCGTTTAGACTGGGCTCTCCAAGCACTGCACTTCCTGATGTTTTAGCCGTAAATACACAAGAAAGTACGATTTTTACAATTGAAGCCAAATCAGGAACTACAAACTTACTTCCGGTTCCAAGTGATCAGATTGAAAGATGCTTAAAATGGATTGATACGTTTGATATTTACAAGAAAAGAAAGGTAATTCTTGCCTTTAAATTTCTTTCAAAAAAAAGAATAGGTTTGGGAATTTATGAAAGTAGAGAATTAAGGGAGTTTTACAAGGTATGGGATACAGCTATTTGTATTACTAATTGTGCATGCACATATGAGGGTAAAGTGTTTGCACAAATTAATGGAGAAAGAAAAGAGATCAATTTAGAAGATTACAACATGCCATTTAAAACAAAATTCAGAAATAGTGCCTAAACTTTAAAATTTGTATCAGATCATTTTTTAAGGATAATTAGGTCATGAATATTATGTCCGAAGAAAAAAATTCATCAGAAACGGAACTCCCCAAGATTGAATCAATAGTAGATTTGGTGTCTGAGGAAACAGATAGTGGAAACTCACGAATAAGTTTTGAAGAATTTACGGATGAACGAATCTTGATAAGTTATGATTGTACTGGAAATAAACAAATGAAGATCAAAGTATTAGAGGTTTCTGACGAAAAAAATCCTTCTAGTTGGAAATTTGAAGATCGTGTCAAAATTAATAAAATTCTAATCACTATTAAACATCTTACCAACCAAGAGGTAGAAGAAGCAGAGTTTGATATCGAAGAGATAGAACGAGAACTTCAAGAAAGGAGCCATTACTCCTCCACCAACAGATGGGTTGATACAAATGATATCAAAAATGGGTTCGTAGTAGCATCATATCATACCAGATTGATAAGCGATGCACATTGCCTAGATTATATTGTTTTTTAATTTGTCAAAAACAAGCATCTAAACTAGTTTCATAACTAAAAACATTTAAGCATCAAAATTTGAATTCAGAATTATGAGTGCAAAACAAGTAGATGTTAACGGAACCGAATACAGAATTATAATAACAGACCAGGTAATTGGGCATGTAAATAATCTAAAAAACCTCTATAATGTAGCATATGAGGATCCTGAGAGTTTTGAGGACGTGAGTGCTGAGATTTCAACCACTATTAATGAAATTGCAGGTACGGTGGAACCTAAGGCCGAAGATAGTGATCTGGATGGACTCATCCAAGAAATAATTCAGGCAGTAGACAATAAAGCAAAAGAGATAGAAAAGGAATTAGAGACCAAACCAAAGAAAGGCACTAGAAAGAAATCAAAATAGAAGCAATTGACCCGAAAATCATAAAAAATTGCGGTATTACTTTTATTGTAAATAAAGTGAGTATTAAGAAATGACTAAAAGTTGTGAATGTGGAATATGTGGTCATTATACAGAACAAGAATGCATTAAAAAAGAATGCAAATGTTGTTTAAATTTCCATGAAAGATCCGGCCCTAAGTAAAAATAGTCAAATTTAAATAAATTTTATTGCGATTTGTAACAACCACATTTTTTTGCCCAATGTTTAGCACATCCAATTAATCGATGATCTTTACATCCACATAATATACATTTTTTTTCTTTTCTAGACATTCGCTATAGTTTTTCAATTAATTCTTCTATTTTATCAATTAGTCTCTTATCTTGAAATGCTTCAAGAATTTTTAATCTCATGTTTTTTATTCTATTTGGATCATTTGAATATAATGATGACATAGTATCTATTTCTTGTACAAAGTAATAATTTTCCAAATAATTTTTTGCTTTAGATTGTAATTCTAATAGATCACCAAACTGAAAATTTTCGGTTTCCAATTTTTTAACAAGTACACGAAAAAATCCATTAATTTTCAGTAGCTCTTTCTTAATAACGTCAAGATCACCTGAATTGTCTTTCAAGTTCTGTATGATATTATGTGAATCTAAAATCTGTTCTAATATTTTTTTTACGTAATCATCATTCGAGACCATCTTGGATTTTCTATAACTATTTTCTAATCTAATAAGCTTGGGTAAGAAAGATAATCAGAATGAATCAAAAAATAACTCAAAACTTTAAATTATAAAAGCAGTCTTTTGGAAATAGGACTACGTTGGAATATAAATATTATTTATAAATTATTTTTTGGAAAGGACAAAAATTAAAAATTTTTTGGTAAATTTCAGACTTTTACCTAATTTTATCATGACACTATTTATCTGATTCAATCAGTAGAGGCTGATTTGTAAAATCAATTATTCGTGATTACATGACGGCAATCTTCCATGCTCTCTTTTAAAATCCTCCAAAAGTATTCTTTTTCGTTCTTTTTGATCTTTAACAAACTCTCGCTGATAACTCCTAGTTTTTTGTTTACAGGAATTATTTTCAAAATCACTATCTACATATTTGGTAAATGTTTGTTGTAGGTTATCACTTTCTCCAACGTAGATAGCCTCTTTATTTCTATTATACAGAACATAAACTCCAGAAATTGCTTTTACAAACTTTGCACTTTCAAGCCAAACACGAATCTTATCATCGAGAAGTTCCATATTAGTTTGGTAATTCTTTGCATATTATATTTATTGAAAATAGAGTAATAACAGTGATAAAGGGTTTTTTAAAAAAAAATGTATGTTAAACACAAAAAATGAAATTAATAAAAACAAACAAAGTATGAATTATCACTTTTCATCTATTGCCTCAAAATACAGAAGCATAAGAACACTTGATTTAGAACCAGTCTTGTATATAAAAAACCAGATGAATGGAAAAACCAAAATAAATATGGCAGACGTTGGTTGTGGAGATGGTAGATATTCGAAAGAGTTTCTAAAATATTTTGGAGACAAATGCTTTATGCATTGTATTGATTACAACGAAAATATGCTAAAATCATTAGAGAATTATTTTACAGAACAAAACATTACCAACTTTTGTACGAGACAGGGTGATGCAAACAGGTTACCAATAGATAACGACTCGTTGGATTATATTTTTACCTTTAATGCAATACACCATTTTGAGGTTCCAAAGTTTTTGTCTGAATCACTAAGAACACTCAAAGATGATGGACATCTTTTTATCTATACCAGACTACGGAATCAGAATTCTCGAAGTATTTGGGGTACACAATTTCCGTTATTTGCAGAGATCGAGACTCGCTTGTATGAATTTGATGAATTAAAGCAATACATCCAAGAGGCAGACATGGAGATTCATTCTACCCGTGTGTTTGGATATCATAGGACATCTAGTCTAAGCAGACTAGTCACTCAAGCAAAGAATAATCACTATTCAACCCTTGCCCTATACGACAAAGAAACATTCAAAGAATCTTTGGTGACCTTTCAGCAAAACATCAAGGATAACTTTGATGATTTAGAGCAAATCAAATGGACTGATGAGAATATCTTGATAGAAATTAGAAAATGACTATAGAAAACTATTTTTTGAGATAAATGCAAAAAAAATCAGCCATTCCTGCCTTTCATAAACACTGATCAATGATAACACTTTTCACATATTACCACATCCCAATTTAATGAATTTATTTTAAATCTCTTTAAATGTGGTTTATTCAACAGACTTCCCATGACATTCACTACCCCTATAATAGAAATTGTAAATGTTGTGGCATCAGCTACCATAGATCAAAAACTAGATC
>JADFOW010000006.1 GCA_022562615.1 Nitrososphaerota archaeon | reverse complement strand
TCAGGGTGGTGTTACAATAAACAGTAATAAAATAATTAACATTAATGAGAAGATAAAAGTTGAAAACAATATGATCCTGAAGGTAGGCAAAAGGAAGTTTATTAAATTATTTAAATAAGTAGTATAAATATTTACGGATGGAGAATGAAAATTAATAATTTATTACGGAGTGTAAACATTGTATTTACCTAAAAAAATATTCTTTACAAAAGGTGTTGGTAAAAGCAAAGAATATTTAACATCATTTGAGCTTGCTTTGCGAAATGCACATATTGAGATGTGTAATCTTGTTACTGTTAGCAGTATTTATCCGGTTAACTGTAAAAGGGTTCCTGTTAAAGAAGGATTAAATGAAATACAACCGGGACAAATAATACATGCCGTGATGGCACGAAATTCAACAAATGAACCAAACAGAATGATAGCTGCATCCATAGGTGTTGCACTTCCAACAAATAAAAGCGCCTATGGTTATTTATCCGAACACCACCCGCATGGAGAATCCGCAAAAATTGCCGGTGAATATGCGGAAGATTTGGCAGCTACAATGTTGGCTACGACTTTAGGTGTTAATTTTGATCCTGATAAAGATTGGATTGAAAGAGAAGATGTTTATAAAATGTCTGGTAAAATAGTTAAATCCTTTAATATTACTCAATCGGCAAAGGGAGATAAAAAAGGATTATGGACCACAGTGATTGCCGCGGCAATCCTACTGCCATAGTATTTTCCCAGATTTAATTTGGATCCAACAACTCTTTCCCTTTCAATGTACAGTTGTTTAATAAAAAATAATTATAATAATTTCGTGATCCCACGCGTCCTCCCTCAGGAAGCATTGTACCTGTTGGTAACACAGGTCTTTTGCCTTTTTTCACGTGTTCTCACGCTTAACCAATCAACGAACGGTAACTACTTCTGCATGGTAAGCAGCTATTGCCTCCCCGCAAAGCAGGTCCACGAAAATTGGATAAGTCTAATTTTGTAAATTTCAGAATACCTTCTGGCGGATGGTCAAATATTTGTCCGCAATTAATCAAATGCTATCCCGAAGTACATCCACTGTATCCACATTCAATACAGAGACTACAACCCTCTACAAAGACTAGATTGTTCTTACATGTTGGGCACAGACGCTCTTCAGACACTTCTTGTCTTTGTGGTTCGGCTAAAATTTCCTCCTCGTGAACTTTGATTTCCAATGCTGCATTTACCTGTGATTTTATGTATGGATTTGTGATTATATTACTTACATAGTTAGTAACATGCTGGGTTGGAACCACATCAAATGTTTTTTGTGCATTTTCACTGGTCATGTGAAGTACTTGTTTATGTCTAGAGCCATCACGATATACCGTAATTCCCTTTAGTCCCAACTCATGGGCCAACAAATATGCTGACTTTACATCCTCTGCAGTAACGTCATATGGCATGTTGATTGTCTTGGCAATAGCATTTCCAATCCAGTCTTGCCAAACAGCTTGTGCCATAAGATGATCAGCCCAATGGATATCCATTGCAGTGACAAAGACTTTTTGCATCCACTCTGGGATTTCAGGAATTCCTTTCAATGACCCGTAGTTGTCTGCAATCTTTGCAAGCATTTCATCACTGTACAGGCCATTTTCTTTTAGTGTTTGCTCAACGATCTTGTTTGTATAGAAGAATCTGCCTACGGTTACTCTTTTTTCAAAAACAAGGGCAAACGCTGGCTCCATTCCATTGGAACAGTCAGCTATCATAGATAGTGTACCTGTTGGCGCAACTGTTGTATTCAATACATTTCTAATTCCATGCTTTTTGATTTTCTCAATTAGAGCATCCCACTCATAGGAATGTGACTCTTTTGGCTTTTCAAAGTATCCAGCAATCGGAATCTTTCCTTCAGGATATTCAGTTTTAGAGCATAGAGGGAATTCACCACGAGTCTTTGCGAGTGCAACACTTTCCTCCATTGAATAGTATGTTAGTGTTTCTGATAGTTTTGATTGAAGATCGTATCCTTCAGGGGAATTGTATGGAATATTTAATTTGTATAACAGGTCTGCAACACCCATTACACCTAATCCAATTCTACGAGATTCTTTTGATGCAACGTCAATCTCATCTACAGGATAATTATTCACATCGATAATATTGTCCAAGAACCTCGTTGTTTTTCTAATTGTTTCTTCATATCTTTGCCAATCAAATTCATATTCTCCATCTGCTTTTCTTTTCACAAGATTTGCTAGATTGATAGAACCTAGGTTACATGATTCGTAAGGATAAAGACTTTGTTCTCCACATGGATTTGTTGCTCTTAGTGGAGCTTGTCTTGCTTTTGCAAATACATTGTACTTGTTAATTTGATCAAAGAAGATCAAACCAGGCTCTGCGCTCTTCCATGCAGATAAGGCTATTAAATCAATTAATTGGTGTGCACTGATTTCTTTGACTGGTTTTTTATTACGTGGACTACGTAGCATGTAATTACCGTCTTTTGTGTTTACAAGAGAATGCCAAAAGTCTTCCCAGATCCCAACACTGACATTAAAGTTCTCAAGAACCCCAGGTTGTGTTTTAGTTGTAATGAACTTTTCAACATCTGGATGCCATGCTTCAATGATTCCCATGTTAGCACCCCTTCTTTTTCCGCCTTGTTTTACAACTTCAGTTACGGTGTTTATGATATTCATGAAAGATACTGGTCCTGATGCAACACCTGATGTTGATGCGACAATATCTCCTTCTTCACGAAGATCAGAGTAATTGATTCCAACTCCTCCTCCAGATTTAAAAATTAATGCTGCATCAGATGTAGACTTCATAATTTGTTCCATTTCATCTCCCATTCCAAGCACAAAACATGCTGAGAGTTGTCCTAATCTACCACCTGCATTCATCATGGTAGGGGAGTTTGGAAGGAAATCCTGAGATGTCATCAAATCAAAATATTCGGTGATTCTATCAGCATATCTATCAAATTTCTTGGCTGCAATTAGTGTCAGTAATTCCTTAAACCCGATCTTCATCTGACCATTGTTTGCAAGTGTGGTATAGTGATTGATAAGCGATCTAAAATGCCACTTGTTGAGAAAATACTCTCCAACTTTAAATTTATAGTCAAAGTTATCTAATTTTTCAAGATAGCTTTCTGCTTCTTCAATATTTTGAGTTGTATTTCCTGATTTCTCAAATACTTGAGCATCATAAAGAATATCGCCTATTCCTACCAAAATTGCAACTCTCTCAAACATTTGAGTTGGAGTCTCAATAATCTCATTTTTTCCATTTCTGAAGAGATATCTTGATGCTAAAACTCTAAGAGAGTTTAGATCAAATTTCTTTGAAACCGGATCCAAAACCTTGGTGTTTAATACTTTCATCTTTTCATCTCTTAATTTTCTTCTCTCGTGTCTGTAAACGATGTATGCTTTTGCGATATCGCTATTACCACTGTCAATAAGAGTGGATTCTACAATATCTTGAATATCCTCAACACTAGGTGCTCTTGTGTCTGTGAATCCTTGCTCAACTAATTTTTGTACAACTTTATTTGCTAGTTGATCTGCCAGCGCACGATCGGCTTTAGATGTGGCTGCTAATGCCTTGAAGATGGCATTTGAAATTTTATCTTCATTGAAAGCCGTTACTGTGCCATTGCGCTTACGGATCTCATTGATAGTACTTTCAATTTGTGAATTATCCAATTATAATCTCCCCGCAAGGGTTAGAATGAATGTGGATATAACTTATGTGCTCGAAAAGTTTTGATCTTGTCCCTTTCGCTAGTCAATTTTTTTAACACTTCTATTATGAAATTCATACCAACACAATATATTCAATTTTACGATAATCGTATCAGTAAATAATCAAAATTTATATAAAATGATCGTAGCTAGTTTTGAAATTATGAGTTTTACACTATGTAAGGTGACTTACACTTTGGACATTTGTCTGTAAAGGGTTCGTCTTTAAATCCACACTCGCCACAGATAGCAATACTCTTTACTGGTTTGAATGAATTCGTCAATTCTGCTGTCTTTTCTATTGATTTTTTGATATCAATAATTTTAGCGTCATCAGCAATTTGCAGACTGACTGAAAGACCACCATTTAGAATCTTTGATAATTTGTTGCACTCTATAATTTCATCACTTTTGCTGGTATATCCACCAACTTCAGAGGCATTAAGAATTATCCCTTGTGAGTAGGAATCAGTTTCCGTAGTATTTAGGGCAGAATTCTTACCGTATTTTTCACCATCAAGGGTAGTGAATCTTCTAGATCCATCAGTCTCAATCATTGATATAAAGACTGGATCACCTATTTCCTTACCTTTTTTGGCGGCAACATCCACTGCTGTCTCTATTACTTTATGAAGTATCGCTCTGCCGTCTTTGTTGTTTTTATAACCTAGGATGTTAAAGACTGCTTCTTTTAGGCCTACTAGATTGATAACAAGAGAAATTGAACTTCTTTGCATATATTGGGTGTTCTTTGCAAGTATAGGATTCAATCCTCTCCTAGTAAGATCAGAGATGTCTTTCTTTCTTAAGGCCATAGAGGATAATGCTGGTTTCATAAGCAGTGCAAGTCTTGCTCTAAAGTAAGTTTCATCTTTGTTTGATTCAAATGCTAGTCTTGGAAGATTTATTGAAACAGATTGCAAGGTAATTGCGAGTGGTCTGGTGTTTTTAGTTGTACCATTTGTAATTCCATAACTTGAAATTTGATTTTTGGTAAATGTTATCTTTCCTCCATTTGAAATTATTTCGGCTGCTTTCTCTGAAACATCAGTAATCTTTCCTTTAGAATAATCGATGATCAAACCAATCTTTGGAATTGGTGTTATCTTTGTGTAATTTTGGTATGCATTAATTATTGCAATAATAATTTTTGTATCAGATCCTAGAGCAAGTCTAATTGAAACATTAGTATTCATTTTATTGTAATTTGGAGTTGTAGATGCAGTAGCAAATGCATTTATTAATTTTTGTTCAAGTTCTTCAACATTCTTTGAATGTTTGCTAAACAATGAAACCATTCCATCAAGTACAATTTCTTGTGAAACTTCTTTTGAAAGTAGAGAAATGATTACAGACAAAGATGCTGTAATATCATCAAGGGATTTTGACGATGGTACTCTTGACACATCAAGATATTTTCCACCAAGAATAATTCCATCTTCAATGAGCTCTTTTACATTTACAAAAATTGTATCTGGAATCATTGACCAAATACCAGGATTTGTTATGTGTAAATCTCCAGAAAGGTGAGAATCTGCAACATCTTTTGGTAAGAGGTTAGTTAGGAGGTACTCTGCAAACACTTTCTGACCAGTAGTAAATAACAAACTATCTGCGCCATTTCCTACATTGTCTAAGTTTGTGAGCATTTCTTGGACATTATATACAGGCAGGCCTAGGCGTGCCAGTTTATTGCGATACTCTTCATGACCATGTTCTAAGAGTACAGAGTTGACCATTTCTCGTATTAATGCGCCAGTAAGATATGTAGTCTGATATTTGTAAATTCTATTTTCAACTTCTTCAGTAATTTTTTGGGCTAGTTCTAATGGAAGACTTCCTTCTCTAACAAGGGATTGGATGATTTTATGGGAATTAAATTCCTCAATAGATTCTTGAGATGTTCTAACATACATTTTTCCACTTTCAATAATAGATCTTTCTTCAATTTGTCTAGCCAAGCTCAAAACAAGTTTTCCGAGATTTGTGATTGTATAACGTCTTTCAGATTTGTTTAATGCAACAAGTGACTGTCTTAATAATTTTCTTAGATGGTATGCAAATTTACCACTCTCTTTTTTTGATTTAAATCCAGCAAGGGATTTTAATTCAGAGTAGGTCAAAGGACCCTTGGAATTTAAAATTCTCAAGATATCTATTCTGTTAGGACTTGCCATGACAGAAAAGATCATTCTAACTCGTTTTGATGTTGATTGAAGAATGCTACCTTTCGTTATTTCTTCTAGCTCTCCCATCATATCCATATTCAAGACTAAAAAAAGGAGTAATTAAGACTTGTGACTTGTTAGTTTTTTAGAAAATTTGATCAAAATTTGGGGTTTGGATTATTTTTTTTAAAAATTAGATCATTTTTTAATGCGTTTGGATCATTTCTTGATCGGTTGAGATTATTTTTCTGAAAATTAGATCATTTTTTTTGAACATCAAGAGAAAATTCAGAGACTGATAATGTTGTTCCACATGAAGGACACTTTCTGTTGTAAGGTTTCATTACATCTTTTAGAGATTTGAGCATTTTCATTTTTGTGATCTTTTCACCACATTTTCCACATGTTACTTCTACAGACATGAATATGATCACGAATATAAAATAATTAAGAATCGATTATAATTTTTTTTAATAATTTTACTAAATTATTTTACTGCTTTTCTATGATAATTCCTCTTTCATCAAAACCAGTAATTTTAGCTCTGGTTCCAACAGGGAGTTCAGCAGGGGTAGCAATATCGGGCATAAATCCTGAAATTCTTAATTCAACATTATCTAAAAGCATCACAACAAATGCATATGGAGTATATTTTTCAAAGCCTGCAGGAGCGACGGTAATTATGGTATAAGTAGCAATTGTGCCTGTACCCTCTAAAAGGACATCCTCAAATCCCTTACTGCCGCATTTTAGGCAATAATAGGCGGTAGATAAATGAAGATAGCCACAATTGGTACATTTGTGAGTTAGGAGTTTACCTTGTTTAGCATTTTCAATAAGTTGCTCTTCAACAGACATTTTACACACTCTGGAATATATGAACAGCGCAACTTGCTCCAGTTGCACCAAAGTTATGAGTTAGACCAATTTTTGCATCTTTGACTGTTCGTTCTCCTGCCTTTCCTGTTAATTGATCAAATACTTCTACTACTTGTCCAACACCTGTAGCTCCTATTGGGTGTCCTTTTGATTTAAGACCACCTGATGGGTTAATTGAAATGTCTGAATTTAATTTGGTTCTACCCTCACGAACAGCTACAACTCCTTCTCCTTTTTCAAAGAATCCTAAGTCTTCAGTGTCAATAATTTCGGCAATTGTAAAACAGTCATGTACTTCTGCAAAGTCAATTTCTTTTGCAGTTACTCCTGCCATTTTGTAGGCTTTCTCGACTGCAATCTTTGTACTTGGAATTGTAGTCAGGTGTTCTCTTCCTTGAAGTGCTGCAGATGAACCGCCTCTACCTGATCCAATAACTTCTATGTAATCTTTATTATGTTCTTTTGCAAATTTTTCAGAACAAAGTATAACAGAACTTGCACCATCAGAAAATGGACAACAATCAAAGAGTTTTAGCGGACTTGCGACTACTGCCGAGTTCATTACATCCTCAATAGTAATTTTTTTTTGCATGTGAGCTTTGGGATTCAATAATCCATTTTCATGATTCTTTACGGCAACTCTTGCAAAGTCTTCCTCTGTAGCATCAAACTCTGTCAAGTAAGCTCTTGCCATTGATGCAAACAATCCTGGAAATGATGCCCCTGCTTGTCCTTCATAAAAAAAGTCTGAACAATATGCAAAGTAAGTTGTAGTCCATTCTGTTCCAGTATGAGTGACCTTCTCAACTCCAGTAACTATCAGGCAGTCATAAAAGCCAGCAGCCACGTTAGCAAAGGCTTCTCTGAAGGCCACTGAACCACTACCACAAGCAGATTCTATTGATAATGATGGTTTATCTGGAATTCCCAATCTGCTCATTAAGACAGGTCCCAGATGTACCTGCTTGTCTGCAACGCCAAAGACGTTTGCAATGTAAGACGCATCAATCTCTTTAGGGTTGATTCCGGCACTCTCAATAGCACCAATTGATGCCTGAGTGGCGATATCGGCTATACTTTCAGATAGTTTTCCATATTTGGTACTACCAGCACCAAGAACACAAACCTTTTCCACTAACAAGACTGACCAGATTCCCTATAAAAATCGTTTTAGAAAAATCAGTAAAAGATTATGTTGGTAAAAAAAGTACAGCTTCAGACCATCCAAGTAAAAGAGAAAAAAGAGAGACATACCGTAAGGACTACAAAATCAAAAATTTCAATTTTCAAAAAAGAGATCATTCAATACTTTGATAGCAATGGGTTTCTTTCCTGGTCCTCCAGAGAGAGAAAGTACATTATTTTGGGAACAAATTCCCCAAAGAAAGGACTAGTTCAATGTCCGGAGTGTAAACTTGGCCAGTTGATGGTTATTCGATCAAGGGTAACCAAAAAAAGATTCATTGGTTGTTCGAATTTTTATGGTGGATGCAAGGCATCATCTCCTCTTTTTCAAAAAGCAAAACTTCGCGCAATTAAAGTGCCATGTGAGGAATGTCAATGGCCAATGATAATTTTTCGTTATTCAAGAAAACAAAAGTGGACTAAACAATGCTCAAACTTTAATTGCAAAAGCAGAAAGTCTAAGCCTTCAAAGTAGGATAAACATCTGTTCTTCGGTGTTTAAGCAAAGGAAGCACTTTCCGAACCTGTTTTATTTTTTTTAATTCAATGTTAACATATCCTATTCCTTGTTTCTTTTTCATATCAAGAAGAATCTTACCATACGGGTCAACTACAATACTTCGTCCACAATAGATATTTCCTACTTGATCAGGCGCTATAACATAACATCCATTTTCAATAGCACGAGTTTTGTTTATTGTTAACCAGTGTTCTTCTTTCATGTAACCCTTTACCCATGCAGATGGTACAACTAAAACTTCAGAACCTGCAGCAGCAAGTGATCTTGACATTTCAGGAAACCTCAAGTCATAACAAATCATCATTCCAACTTTACCAATTGATGTCGTTACTGGTTTAGCAATCTTTGATCCTGATGTCATTTTGTCTGATTCTCTAAATCCTAAAGCGTCATACAGGTGAATCTTTCTGTAAGTTGAGATTACTTTGCCTGATTTGTCAATTATAAATGAGGTGTCATAGACGCGGTCTTTTTTTGTGCTTTTCTCATAAAATGAACCTATAACTTGAATTTGATTTTCTTTTGCTGTATTTGCAATTGTGGTTACAAAATTACCATTAATGGTTTCAGCCAAACTCGCTAATTTTTTTGGTGTTTGAGAAGAGGCTGTGTAAAACATCATAAATTCTGGAAAGGCGACAAGTGTTGCTTTGTTTTGAGCTGCCTTTAAAATATAATTGAGAATTTTTTTTAGATTAGTTTCTTTGTTAGTAGAAGCCTTAAACTGAACAATTGCCACTTTCATAGAATTTGTAATTACAAATGAGAATAAAAGGATAGAGAAATCAGTAGTTCTTTTGGACTAACCATAAATAGGCGAAAGATTTAGAAAAGTCATGGCACAAGAAAGTAAATGTCCATACTGTGAATCTTTGTTTGAAGACAATGAGGAACTATCAAGGCATATTGATCAAATTCATAACAATGCAGACGCAATAGGCGATACCCAGAAATTCTAAGTTTATAATATAATATTATTTTTAGATGGTACAAATAACAAATGTGTATTTTTTTATCATGCCAAGTTGTCCTAAATTAGGTATCCAATCGATTTGTATGTCTATCCTTATGACTGGAAGATAAATATTCCAATCTTTTTCTTTTTAAAAAATAATTAAAGTTGGTTTCCTGCCAAAAACCAGTTTTCTTTTGGATTATCCTCAAAGACTACAATTACGTGGGTCTCTTTTGTTTTTAGAATCTCTACAGCTAATTTTGTAATGGCCTTTGCGTATTCGTCTTTTTGTTCTTGAGTTCTTCCAGGATACATTGATACTGTTATCAAGGGCATGACTAGCCTGGTATGATTCGTTGATTTATTCTTTAGAGTCAGTAATCTGGTCTGTAACCATAACGAGTTCCATACATAAAGTCAGAACTATGTGTTTTTCTGTACAGATAACCTGTAGCAAGTCCAATGGCAAATCCCCCAATGTGAGCAAGATATGCCACACCGCCACCTGCAACACCGAATCCTCCTATGAAAAATGGGAGTAAGTTTTGAAAGACTAGCCAAAATGGTAAGAACCATCTTGCCTGAATATGCATCATTCTCCAAAAGAATCCCAACATCAAAAATGTCTGAATTCTTGCTCTTGGAAAAATCACCAAGTATGCACCTAACACTCCAGAGATTGCGCCAGAAGCTCCTACTGCAGGAATTGGACTTGTTGGGTCACCCATTATGTGAATCAGACCTGCAAGTATTCCCCATAGTAAATAGATTCCAAGATACTTTACCTTGCCAAATTTTTGTTCAATGTTATCACCAAATATCCACAAGAACAACAGATTTCCTCCAAGATGCATCAAACCGCCATGCATGAAGGTAGAACTAAGTAATGATATGAATGATACATTAGGACATGAAATTGTAACAGGACCCGCTCCAAAATTAATATTCAATTCATTAGCCCCTGTGATGCAGCTTGGGACTGCACCCCAGTTGTAATACATGTCAATAGTATCTGGGTATATTTTTATTATTTCACCTGCTTGATTATAACCAACCATTGAAAAATCAAAAAATTGTCCTGTGTAAATCACTTGTAGAAGAAATACAATTACATTGATTATAATTAATGCGTAAGTAACTTTTGGTTTGAATCCTGGTGGATGTGGATTCTCATCACGTAATGGAAGCATTAGTTACTTTAATTGATGGAAAATTGTATAATAAGATTATTCTATTGAAAATGGGTGGTATTAAAAACCAATTTTAAGTCCATTTGTTTGGATTTTTTTTCCATATTTGTTTTCCATCAATAGTAACATAATCTTTTTCTTCAAAGACAGTATGCCACTTTCCATTATGTGGAAAGATTTGGTTCATCTCTTTTACTTTTCTATTAGTTGGAGCTCTGTTCATTAAGGCACCCCATCTCATGTTTGGAATCTTTGGTAGGATTTCATTGATGTCTTTCATTGTTTTCACTTCATGGAATTTATTTAAAAACCTATGACTTTATTGTCATTATTCCTTCTTTGATTAAAAATTGAATTCCTGAAACAAAATCTGAATCTCCAATGGATCCTTCTGCCCACCATCCAGCATTGTTCTTAATCCACTCTGGAATTTCATTAGAACCAGAGCCTGTGCCTTGTGTTGTTGTAGGAATCTTCATTATTCCTTCTTTAATTAAAAATTGAATTCCTGAAACAAAATCTGAATCTCCAATAGCTCCTTCTGCCCACCATCCAGCACTGTTCTTAACCCACTCTGGAATTGCAGCGGATGGTTTTACCTCAGTGGTTGGTAGAATAGTATCTTTTGGAAGACTGGGTCCAATCTCTATTATTGCAGAGCCAATTCCAGAATAGGTTGGATCAATGTCGAGGCCTATTCCATACACTAGAATATCAAGTCTGTATTGACCTTGGGATTCTATGTAAATTTTTTGAATGTCGATTCCTTCAGTAGCAATGATTCCTGGATTGTTGACATCATCCCCTGAGTAGCTTTCAAGTTCTTGATTACTTTCATTATCAATTAAGGAGTAGGCATATCTAACATCCTTGAGAAGGTTTCGGCTTTCATCAAAGAAAGTTATTTCAAAGGGAATTTCATCGGTTGCACCATACCTTCCATCCCATGAAATATTTACAGTGGTTGGAACTTGTGCAAAGTCGTTTGTAGGATCAACTAGAAAAAATTCCGTGGATGTTTTTGACACTTCACTTTGTGGAACTAGTTTTAATTTCATAATACCACTATTCTGGTTTTCAGGTCCTAAAGTTTCGTTGATCTTTTTTAGCTCCTTATTTGTAATTAGAAAATGTATAATATTTGTATCCTCATATGAATACGGATCATTTAGAAGAGCTCTTTGATCTATTTCTACTCCATTGACATATCCTTTGAATTGTTTTCCCTCTGCATATGGTGCAAAGTCTTTTGGTACCCTGACTTCTTCGTGAACTACTGGAACCAGATCAATATAGTCAGGACTCCAATCAAATGGCATGTCAAAATAAATTGAATTGTCTGAGGGATCAAATTGGAAGTTTTCAACTTCATCATAGTAAGTCTTTATAATTACTGGAATCTCTTCTGCATTGGCTGTTGGGATAAAATAGTTTTGTTCTTGTGCGATACTAACAAAAGTGTCATAGCTAAGTAAATTAGCAATAAGAGTTCTAGGACTGGTTGCACCTTCTATATCTATTCTAATGTTGTAAAGTCCTCCTTTTACAAAAATTGGGCCAGTCATTGTTGGCCTTCCTTCCCCATATACAAATAGTGCTCCGGGTGCACTAGCGTGTTCAGAACCACCATAAACTGTACATCTCCACAAGTCGATTTGATCACAGCCAGGTACTGGTTTAATTTTTACATTTAATACTCCATCCAAGTCATAAAACAAATTTCGAGCTAAAAGTTCTCCTTTTTGCCATATCTCAACTCTGTATGTTACTTTATCAAGAGTCGTATCTGTCAATGTATCAAAGAAACGAATTTTCATGTTTATATCATCAACTTCGCCTACGGTGATATCAGAAGGAGTCAGATCAGTTCTAACAGTTACCTCCATGTCACCAAAACTAATTGGTGGGGCTTGGTCTCCCCCAAGTCCGTGTCCAAAAGCATTAGGAACAAAAGCAGGAATGGTAAAGATTCCAATTATAGCAATAATTACTGCAAACTTGATTGACAACATTAATAATTTTAAGATTCCATATTTAAAGATCGCATAAAATTACCATTAAATAAATTTCTCAAAATGATTTAAAGTGTAATTTTTATTTATGGAGGAGAAAGAGATTATATGAAATTTCTATTTGCATTATTGTTAATTTCTCTGTTAATTACACCAGCATTTGCTCAAGCAAATACACAGATTTTGCCAACAGAAAAAGGAACATTAGAGATAAGATTATCATATGATGAAGTTATTCCTGGTGAATTAACCACATTGAGAACTGATTTTATTAATCCCCAAACGCAAGAAATTCAAGTACATATCGATTGGAGATTTTCAGTTTCAAAAGATGGGGAAATCATTTTGGGGCCAACAGATCTCCTTCATACTTCTGAGGGTACATTAAAAAATTTGAAGTATGAGTTTCAAGAAGATGGTCTGTACACGATAGAATTTGGAGTTGAAGGAATTTTATTCCAACCAATTCCTCCTGAAACTGTATCGTTCGATATTGCAGTAGGGGAGGCTTACGCACAATCTACAACACCGCCACCTACAAAAGACAATGGTGGTGGTTGTTTGATTGCCACCGCAACATTTGGCTCAGAACTAGCTCCTCAAGTACAACAACTACGAGAATTAAGAGACAACAAAATTCTTCAAACAGAATCCGGAATATCATTTATGAGTACTTTTAACGAATTTTATTATTCCTTTTCACCTGTAATTGCAGACTTTGAAAGAGAAAATCCAATCTTCAAGGAAGGTGTGAAAATAACACTAATACCAATGTTGACTTCATTATCTCTTCTAAATCATGTTGAAATTGATTCAGAACAAGAGATGTTAGGTTATGGTATTTCTTTGATTTTGCTAAACATTGGAATGTATGCTGGAATTCCTGCATTTGGAATTCTAAAGTTGTACCAATATAGAAAAAACTAAGTTCAAATTTTGGGAACACCAGTGAAGTTTTTATGTGTGCCATCAGGTATTCATTTTAATGAAGACTATAGCTATAGGCTCTTTCTTCGTATTATTTGCTATTGTAGCCGGTATGGTTTCAAGTCCTGCATTTGCAGAACCTGTAATGGTTAGCACCCCACAAGGAACGTCTGTTCCAGGGTGTGAGGAAACAAACGAATGTTTCATGCCATATATGGTAACAGTAGATGTTGGCGGAGAAGTAATATGGTCAAACGATGACACAGCAGCTCACACTGTAACTGCTGGAAGTGCAGCAGATGGACCATCTGGTGAATTTGACAGTAGCTTGTTTATGGCAGGAACAACTTTCTCCCACACGTTTGAATCAGCAGGTGAATTTCCTTACTTCTGCATGGTTCATCCATGGATGGCAGGAATTGTATCTGTTGGAGAAGCAATGATGGATGAAGACGGTGGACTAATGGTAGACATTGTAACCGGATCTGCAGATCAAGGTGAAAGCTTGTCAATTGATGTGACTTTTACCATGATGGGTGAAGCTGTTGAACATGTCAACTATGACATTAAAGCAACCCAGAATGGTGAGGTTGTTCTTGATGAAATGGGTGTACATGATCATGATGGTGTAATGAATCACATGACAGATCCATTACCAGCAGCAGCGTCAGATGATGCACCAGTAGAAGTCAATGTAATGTTCAATGGGTTTGGTATAGATGAACCATTTACTGGACCAATTGGTCAAGTAGAAACAGCGCAAGTTGTTCCTGAATTTGGAACAGTTGCAATGATGATACTTGCAGTTGCAATCATAAGCATCGTAGCAGTTACTGCAAAAACTAGAGTTATTCCAAGACTTTAGGAATCCACTCTTTTTCTATTTTCTTTTTACTAAAGCAATTACTGCTAAGATTATTGCGGCTGCTGCAATAGATAATCCAAGAATAGCAAAGTCGTATGCAGCACCTTCAGATGAATCCTCGACTTGCGAACCAGATTTTATTTCAGAGACGTCCTTTTGTAGAGAAGATACTGCACTTTTCAGGGCAGAAACATCTTGATCAGATGATGAACCGCTAGTTGGTGGAAAATCTAGTACAGCAGTAGATTCTACATCTTCAACTGGAATTTCAATATCTATAGAAACTCCATTAATCTCACCTTTGAGTTGAATCGAATATGAGCCTGTCTTGGTTGGAATTACATTAGAAAAGTAATGTCCCGGTCGTGAATCAGAGCTAATATCTAAAACTTTTATCACCCCACCAAACTTTGCTGTAGCCTCTATATTCTTGAAAGCATTTTTAATTCCAACTTTTAATCCAGGGCTGTCTCCAAGTTCACTAATTTCAAACACAAAATCATTTCTAAATCCTACCACAGGAGGTTCTGTTCCCCAACCGACTTCTATCACATATGGTTCAACCTCAATGATATTGTGAGCAAAAGCTTGTGATACCAATCCTATAGAAAACAATAATGCAATAAAACTAAAACTAGCTACTTTCATGGCTTTAATCATAATTAGACATGTTATTATCTTTACGTGAATGGTACTAACAAAATGAAAACTGTTTAAATCATAAACAATAATCTGAAGATTAAATGAGAAAATTTCTAATTATTTCCTTGCTTGTTTTATCAATTTCAATTCCATATGCAGCAGGTCATCCATTTACCGAGGAAACTAGTCCAGGATCAGGAGTAAATGCGCCTGTTGGAGTAACAGAGATAACTGTAATTTTTTCAGAGTCAATAGAGTTAGACTTTAGCTCGCTGAAAGTTTTTGATAGTAATGGTGATCAAATCGATAACAAAGATTCTCAATACTACTTGGGTGAAGAATCACTAATTGTTACTACCCCTGCACTTGAAGAGGGAGTGTACACGGTAACAAGCAAAGTTCTTTCAAAAGTTGATGGGCACTTGGTTCCTGATGCTTTCATCTTCGGAGTAGGAGATGCTAAATTTGAAATTCCAACAGACATGCCAAAGTCAATTTATGATATCCTGTTCTTTCCAGAGGCTGGTTCTAGGTTTCCTGGACTTGTTGGACAAACCATAGTTTTAGGCTCAGTAATTGCCTCGATGTTGATATGGGGAACTCAAAACAAAAATCTGATTAGAAAGGAAATTGTAAAAATAGATTCTGTTCATCATGGAAAATTCATGACCTTAACTGGCCTTGGATTGATGGTAGTATTTGCATCAAACATTGCCATGCTTGCAGTCCATACTTTACGTTTGGAGACTTCGGCATTTGATGCTATACAGACCACCTTTGGAACAACTTGGGTGATCAGAATGATAATTACCATTATTCTTTTGGGAGTATGGTTTTGGATGGATAGAAAAAAAAAGATTACAAAAAAGAATCAAATTCCAATGCTATTGTTATCCCTTGCACTAATTGGGACGTCAACTATGATAGGACACGGTTCTGCAAGTGGGGAGATGGGACCAGTTGTCTTGGATTATGTGCATAATTTAGTTGCTGCAATTTGGATTGGTGGAATTATTTATTTTGTATTTACATTACTTCCAACATTTTCAAGATTAGACATAACAGTCAGAGAGAAAATGACACTCGTAATGATTCCAAGATTTTCAATTGCATTTACCATAGCAGTTGGAATCGTAATAATAACTGGTCCAACCTTAATGTGGCTATTAGAAAGTGATGTAGGAATAATTTTTGAATCAATTTATGGAAAATTAATTCTGGCAAAGATTACCATTGCTGCAATTATGATAGGACTAGGGGGTTTCCTTCAGTTTAAAGTCCAAAAGTCTGGCGAAAAAGCACTTGGTTCAAAATCAATTTCAGTTCACAAGAGACTAAAAAGATCATTAAAGGTAGATGTCACCTTAGGAATAATTTTACTTGGTGTAGTAGCGCTTTTAACAAATGGTACTTTGCCTGCCGGAGAAATTCAAAAAGTTGAGGCACAAGAAGTGTTGTATGGATTTAGAACAATAGAATTTTCTGAAAGTGCAAAATTTGATATTGAAATCAGCCCATTTTCCAGTGGCACAAATACCATTCTGGTAAAAATTAGTGATTTCGAAAATAACCAATTGCAAGATATAGATGAGATTAAAGTAAAGATTTCCAATCCACAAAGAAATATCTCACCCATTGAAGTTCCTATGATAAAGATTTCTCAAGAGGAAGGCAGACCAGCTGTGTTTCGAGGAGAGTTGATCTTTGGATTTTCAGGACACTGGCAAACAGAAATTGAAATTAAAAGAATTCAAAATGCAAATGAATCTGTTATAATGAATCTACTTGTTAAACCAAGATTACCAGATCTGCAAATGGAGATTATAGAATATGATTTTCCTGAATCTACAAAACCATTATACCCGCTGTATGATGGGAAAAACTCAATATGGATTAGTGATCCAACGGCTCCTAGACTATGGCAATTCTCACTAGATACTCAAGAATTTACTTCTCATTCGTTTGATGGAGTAACTACTGTGATGCTTACTAAAGATAATGAGGGAAAGATTTGGTTTAATGATCCTCCAAGAAACCAAATTGGATTCTTTGATCCAGGTAATACAAAAATCACTACAGTTTCTTTACCAAAAATTGAACCTACAATTAATGATAGTACATCTACTTTTGTTCAAGCAGACTTTGAGGGAAATATTTGGATTACAATAATCAATAAAGACAAGATTTTGAGATACATTCCAGATTCTAATACATTTGAAGAAATTCAATTAGCAAAGGGATCATTGCCATTTGCTTTGGCAATTGATGATGAAGGAAAAATCTGGTTTACGGAAACAGGTTTTGGTAAGATAGGATTTATCAATCCACAAAATAATGAGATCACCGAATTTTCAGATGAAAAGCCACTAAAAGGACCAGAGGCGTTAGCCTTTGATAAGGAAGGGAATCTATGGATTACGGAACATTCAGGCTTGGGGATTGTCAAATTTAACCCAATTTTAGAGACTTTTGAGAGAATTCCTGTACCGAACCAAGACGCACTTCCATTTGGAATGACATTTGATAGATATGAGAACATTTGGTTTGCACAACACACTGTTGATAATATTGCAGCATACGATCCGCATAATAATAATCTGATAGAAGTTCCAGTTCCAACCACAACATCATTTGTACAATTTATGACATCAGATGATAAAGATAATGTTTGGTTTGTTGAACAACAAGGAAATAAGTTAGGAATGGTAAAGATTACCGAAGTTCCCCTAGTAGCCTCTCAAATACAAACAACAGAAAAATTTGAATTAAAGTATACTGAGATTGCCTCCCCTTTAATTGCAATGGGAATAGTAGCAACATCATTATTTTTTGTAAGAAGCGTTAAGGACAAAAGAAGACTGAACTCACTAATTAATTCTTAGATAACAAACCAGCAGACTTTATTCCCATAGTTCCGGCAAGCAAACTAATGGATAACAATACAATTGTGCCAGCAGGAGTAATATCAAAAATATAAGAAACTAAAATTCCTGCAACAACAGAAAATATTGAAAAGGATATAGAAAGAATGGCTGTTTGTTTAAATCCTTTTCCATACATAATTGCCGTAACATTGGGAATTACAAACAATGCTGAAATCAACAAAACACCAACTAGCTGAATAGAAGTAACAACGGTAACTCCAGCCATAAAGACAATTAGATAATTAATTTTTTCAACTGGAATACCGCTAACCTTAGCCTGTTCTTCATTAAATGTAGAATAAAGTAGTTGTCTATACAACAATAAAACAACAATTAGAATAACTCCTGTCAATGATAAAATCAGAATTGTATCATTGACGCTTACAAGAAGAATGCTGCCAAATAGAAAACTAAAGATATCAATGGTAAATCCACCTGAAATCCCGATAATTACGAGCCCAATGGCAATTCCGGATGACAAAAGAACTGCAACTGAGGCATCCCCTGAGATATTGTATTTTTCTTTGACTTTAGTAATTACTAGGGCGCTGACTAATGAAACACCATAAGCCGTCCAAAGAGGATAAACTCCAGCCATTAAACCCAAAGCAATTCCACCAAAAGAAGAGTGAGCTATTGCATCACCAAACAGAGCGTACCGTCGCAGAACAAGAAATAGTCCTATTACTGAACACAAGATTGCAATAGCAACTCCTGAGATAAGTGCTCTTTGCATGAAGCTGAAGGTGAGAATTTCTAATGACATAACTAATGATGATGCATGTGTTCCTGCATTGACGCTTCAGAATATTGTTTTACAAGTTCGTCATTTTCAAAGAATTCATCAGATTCACCATGAAAGAATAACTTTCTATTAAGACAAGCTACATGGTTTGCATGCTGATTTACTGCATCCAAATCATGAGATGACCAGATTATGGTAATTTTTTGTTTAGAGTTTAATTCTCTTAGAATACTATAGAAAAGTTCGATGCTTTGCTGATCAATTCCAGTGATTGGTTCATCAAGAATCAAAAGTTTTGGGTTGTTGACAAGTGCCTTTGCAATAAAGACTCTCTGTTGCTGACCTCCAGATAATTCTCCAATCCTTCTTTTACTTAATTCATGAATCCAAAGCTGCTGTAAGATTTCATCAATCTTATTTGCATCGGATTCTTGTCTCAAACCCATTTGTACAACGTCATTTACAGTAGCTGGAAAATTTTTCTCAAAAATTGGTTTTTGAGGAACATAGCCAATTTCTTTAAGATAGTCTTTTGACTTTCTAATATCCTGCCCAAAAAATTTTATTTTGCCTTTGTATTTTGTGTTTAGTCCAAGCATTGAAGCAAAAAGAGTGCTTTTACCTGCACCATTTGGGCCAATTATGCCTAGAAAATCACCTTTGTTAACTGTAAAACTAACATCGTCTAGGGCCTTTACATCTGGATATTGGACTGTAAGATGTTCAATTTCTACAATATTCAACATAATGCCTCCTTTAGGTTATCTAGATTTTCAGTCATTCGTGAAATATAATTTCCATCGCCAGAAATTTCTAATGGAGATAACATGAGAATTTTTCCACCTATTTCATTTGCAACAACCTTTGATATCCTTGGATCAGTTGTGTCTTCAGTAAAAATAATTTTAATTTTTAATTCTCTTGAAATATTAATTACATTTTCCAAAGTTTTTGCAGTAGGTTCCCCGTGAGGATTATTTGATGAAATGATTGTATGTTGATGTAATTCATATTCATATGCAAAATATGAAAACGAATCATGAAATGTAATAAAATCACGACTACAGTTAGATAAATCATTTCTAATTTTTGAATCTAATCCATTTAGCTCAACCATGTAACTTTGGGCATTTTTCTGATAGAATTTTTCATTTTGGGGATCTAATTTAGAAAATGCATCTGCAATATTTTGTACTTGGATTTTTGCTAAAACTGGATTTAGCCAAATATGGGGATCTCCTGATTTAGGAAAATATTTGTTGTGTTCTTCAAGTTCTTTATTTTCAGATGTTTCTTTGAAAATTTTATTATTATTTTTAAAAATTCCGTCACTTGTATCAACTACAATTCCTTGATAGTTCATCTCCTCTAAACTTTCAACCCAATTCTCAAATCCAAATCCATTGATTATGATCAGATTGGATTTTTGCATTCGTTGCACATCTTGTATTGTTGGTTCCCAGTTATGTGGTTCTACACCTTCTGGAACTAACAGAAGTACGTTGACTTTGTCTTGGCCAACTTGTTGGGCAAATTCGTATAAAGGATAAAAAGACGAAATAGCTTGGAGTTTGGTCAAACCATTTGTTTCTTTAAATTGTAAACTGGAATCATTTGCCCAAACAGAATATGAGCTAAGAGGAATTACAACAACAATTGCAATTATTGCAAATTTGACTTGATTGTTCATGTCAAAAATCCATTAAAATTATTAATAAATTTATAAAATGTTAATAACTTTAACTGCTAAACTTATAAGATAATTAATAACATTAGGCGTATGCCAATAGTCTCAATCTCACTTAACGATGAGATTCTGACAGAGTTAGACAAGCTTCAAAAATCCATGGGATTTTCTGGACGGTCTGAGGCCATAAGGGCAGGCATTAGATCATTTGTCTCAGAAGAGAAACAGAAATCAGATTTGTCTGGAGTCATTCATGCCATTCTACTAGTGGTTCACAATAATGAGTTTGATCATATCGTTTCTGGAATTACCCATAACTTTGAGGATCTAATTACAACACATCTTCACAGTAAGATTGAGAAAGAAAAATGTATGGAGTTGTTTGTAATTCATGGTGATGCAGAAAAAATCTCGACAATTACAAAAGATTTTCAAACAAACAAAAAGATGGATACTGTAAAGCTAGTTACCTTGTAATTGAAATTTTCTTAGGGTAAATGAAGTTTTTTTGGATAAAATAATTATTGCCATTATAGATATAAAGAGAATCAAGGTTACAAAAGAACCAAATTCAGGGACTACCACAAATCCAAATTCAGTTTCCTGACCTGTATTTCTTATATTTTCAAATCGAATTATTGTAGGTCCTGTTTGATCCTCTGTAAAGTAATAGTCTTCCGAGTCTCCACCTACTATTGCCATTCCAGTTGTTCTGTAAATTTCTTTTCCTCCTTGTATGATTACAAATGTATAGTCTGAATTACGTAGTGGCACATTTGTTGCACCATCTCTGATTGTAAAGACAAACTTTATTTTTGTATCTGGTTCAATTGTTAGAGGATCCCATGATAGGTTTAAAAGAAAATCTTCACTTTTAGTATACGCCGTTAAGGGAAAGTCTATTTTTTCAGTTGTAGACAATGTAAAAACCATATTATCAGGTAATGGTTCTTCTAATTTTTTCATCTGGTTTTTTAAAAATCTTATGTGGTCTTGCAATAATACGAGATGTACTATCCTCTCATCTTCGTTTGAATAGTCATCTATTGTAACTGAGGATTTAAAGAGTTTAATTCCATTTACATGTCCTATATAACCCGGAGATAAAAATTCAGTGAATTCGTTTGGAAAATGAATTTCCTCATGAACAACAGGAATATGAGACATTTGCTTTTCACTCCAATCAAAAGGCATCTCAAAAGTTACTTGCTTATTTTCAGAATCATACTCGAAATTTGAAATTTGGTCAAAATATGACTTTATTCTAAAGGAAACATCTTGGTTTTGAGCATCTTTTTGCCAATATTGAGTTGTTTCTGCAACACTCAAATCTACTTTGTAGATTCCAGAGTCCTTTAGGATATTTGTGGGCTCATCAATTGTCCTGACTTCAATCTCGAAATTGTAAAGGCCGCCAGAATTAAAGATAGGCCCTGTGATTTTAAGTGGATTTAATTCTGTTCCATACCAAGCACCCAACAGAGAGTCTTGCTCACCGTGAATAATAATTTCTTCTTCTAGAGTAGGGGTTACTTTAATTTGTAGAATACCATCAGATGTAAAAAAATAATTTCGAAATATCATTTCATTTTCATAAAATAGACCTATTAGAAAGGTAACATTTTTTGCATTTTTCCTTGTTTCATCCTCAATTGCAGTAATTGTGATTTGTTTTTCATCCAAGTTATCAAAAGATAAGGGAAGTTCAACTGAGATTGAAATTTTTTTCCCTTGAATGTCAACTGAAGAGATTGTTTCGATACCTAATCCATGACCATAAACATTGGTTACTGGAAGTAACAAAACTGCTCCGAATAAAAGAAGCCCAAGTTTTAATTGTGACAATATAGTTTTAGACAGTTTGGGGTTATATTATTGTCATTAATTTCTCAACTTTTTTAATTAATTCTTCCATAGAATTTGCCTCCAAGATTGGCTGTAGATCATTTGGATCTTGTGCACCAAGGGCAACCAAAGAATACAAATAATCAATTGTTGGAGTGTCAGTTGTAAGATAGTATTGGGTTAAAATTAGATCAAGAGAAGATGGCTCAATTACTTGTGGAAAAGCTTGCTTGATAGTTTTTTTCTTCCATAAATTAACTAGGTACTCCCATTGATTCAATGAAATATTATCATCGATTTCAGGAATCAATTCAACTTCTGCTCTGATGTACATTTTTTCATCAGTAGGTGATTTTTCATTAAGATCAGAAATTACTTGGTGACCTTCGATAGAATAGGGATCATAGTTTTCGGGAAGTTCTATTGATGGTGGAATAATTTTTTTTATTCTGAATTTACTGCGACCCATTGTTTGAACATGTAACTGCATACTATTCATCTCAACGTCTTCACATTTGGTAATTTTGGCAATTGTACCCACTGATTTTGGGCCATTCCAACCACGAATTTGATTGCTTGAATCAACTAAGCATACACCAAATTGTCCATCACCTAACATACAGTCATCAATTAGTTGCTTGTATCGAGGCTCAAATATTTGAAGTGGTAATTCTTGTCTTGGAAACAATACCAAGTCAAGGGGGAAAATGGGAATAATTTTTGTTTGAGTCAAACTATTTTCTTTTGAATCTTCTTCCGATATATGGAATACGGAATTTTTTTATTTTATTCTGTAAAACTACTCAGAACCCATTTTCATTGAGAGTTAAACCCAACAAAGCAGCACGAGTATGTTTTCCATATTCAGCTTGTTGGAAATACTTTGCATTTTTTGTGTTATCAATATCTGTAGAAATTTCATCTAGTCTTGGCAGAGGATGTAAAATTATGGAATCGTCTTTCATCTTTTGAAGCAAATCAAGTCCAATTACATAGCTTCCCTTTACCTTGAGATATTCTTCCTCATCTGGGAACCTTTCTTTTTGAATTCTTGTTACATAAATTACATCAAGATCCTCAATGTGTTCTTCAAGGTCTGTAGATTCAGTAAAGGATAGTTTTTTTCTTATTTCATAAATAGAGTCTGATCTTATTCGTAACGACTCTGGAGAAATCAAATGGACTTCAACATCATAGTTTCCAAGACCAGATAAAAGTGAATAAACGGTCCTACCATATTTTAAATCACCTATAATGCCAATTTTTAATCCATCAATCTTTTTCTTTTCTTTTTTAATTGTAAACAAGTCTTGTATGGCTTGCGTTGGATGTTCTTCAGTTCCACTTCCTGCATTAATTACAGGTTTTGATGAAATCTCAGAGGCAAATCTACTAGAGCCATCAAGTGGATGTCTTAAAACTAGTACATCTGAATAGATGGACATTATTTTAACAGTATCTGCAAGGCTCTCACCTTTCTGGGCAGAAGACGATGAAATATCAGAAATTCCCAAAGAATTGCCCCCAATTGAAGCAATGGCAGACTCGAAGCTAAGACGAGTTCTGGTACTTGGTTCATAAAATAAGTAGCTCAAAGTTTTTCCTTTACAGATTTCTCTTCTTTTAGTGGGATCCATATTCATTATCTTTTCAGTGTACTCAAAGATCTTCTCAAATTGATCTCTGTTGTAATCTTTAATTGAAATGAGATCCTTGTTGTAGAAATCGTTCACTCTTTCAATAATATATACATGTGACTATACAAAGTATTCTGATGCAAGAGTCCGAACTAATGGTTCGACGAATCAAAGAAGGAACGGTAATTGATCACATTGATGAAGGAAAAGGTCTTCAAGTATTGGCAGCCCTTCAAATTGATGGCACAGATGGAAGCCTCATCACTATTGCATTAAATGTCCCAAGTGGGAAATTTAAGAAAAAAGACATTATCAAAGTGGAAAACAAGTTTCTAGCTGATGATGACACCAACAAACTGGCAGTAATTGCCCCCAAGGCCACAATTAACATCATCAAAAATTACAAGCTAGTAGAAAAAAGAAGAGTCTCACTTCCAAATGAGATAGATAGGATTTTTCGGTGTTCTAATCCTGAATGTATTACTAATAGTCATGAGCACATTGAATCTATAATGGACGTAATTGACAAAGAAGGAAGAGTACTCAAGTGTAGATATTGTGCACGTGTTTTAGATGTAACCCAACTAAAATATAATTAAAAATTTTTGAAAATTATAAAAAGAGTTTACGACCGTGTCTACTGTCCCAAGATGATAAACATCATAACTATACCATAGATTGCGATTGATTCTACCATACCTACGAAAATGAAAACTTTAGACTGTAAGGCTGGGTTCTCACTAATTACTGCAAGACCTGCTGCACCTACTTGACCTAAACCAACACCAGCACCTCCTGCTGCAACCCCAAATGCTATACCTGCACCAATTAGTTTGGAACCATCGCTCATTCCACCAGTTTCTTCTTCCTGTGCAAATGCTACATCTGTAAGACCTGCAACTACAAACGCTAAGGCCATAAATGATAACAATAAAACAACAGATCTCATATCCGATTAAGCCTCTTAGGTTCCATATTTAAATCATCGCGAATTTTTTGGATCAAATTTTATCAAGTGTCTTTTTTTTAAATGATTGAAGATCATCTTGAATAGTTTTTACAAAATTATCATAATCTTTGTCTAATTCCTTCTTTGAATTTTCAAGTAATTTTTTGATTTCTTCTTTTGCCATTATTTCCTTCTTTCCATCTTGGCTTTTACTTTTTTTAACTTTGCGAAATCTTCTCTTTCCCTTTCTTCTAGAGCAGCCAGAATAAATCGAATATTGTTCTTATACTGTGGAATAATAATATTTTCTAATGCGTTTAGTAACTTTTGGGTTTTTTCTAGTGCTTTTGCCAGACTGAATATGGAATTTTCATATTCTGCTGCTTTACAGATTTTTGGAAGTAATACTTTGATCTGTTTTGCGGCTCTATCTATTGAGGAGTTTGTATCTGCAAATCCATAAGGCATTGATTTTGTATCTTTTTCAGTTACAGTAAGTGCAGGAATTTTTACATCTACAACTCTTCTTACCTTGATTTCAACTTCCATTACTGGTGGTGTAGATTCAGCAACAGAATCAACTGTTCCGGTTCCTAATGAAAGATATGCCTCATTAACAGATTTGTAAATATCTTGTAATGGATCCCAAATTCCTCCTCTTGCCTTTGAGGCTTCCGTAATCATTTCTTCAATGTTTTTTAAGAGAACCTTGCGCTTATCATCCAGGATTTTCTGTACCATTGTTGCGACTTGACTAGATTTTTTGAATCTTAGTAGTTCAATTTTTGTTGCAGCTACATTCTGTCCAAACGACATTTTACTACTTTCCTGTATAATATTGGTCTATGTACTTGTCTTTGATTTTGGTAATCTCGTTCTTTGGAAGTAGAGAAACAATTTTCCACATAATACCAAGAGTTTCTTCAATTGTCCTACTTTCATCAGTTGCCTGAGTTAGAAAATCTTTTTCAAAGGCATCTCCAACGTCCATGTATCTCAAATCAATCTCAGTTAATCCTGCTTTACCTACAATTCCTGCAAGAGCCCTTACTTCTTGTGCTCTAGAATATGCATCATAAATCTGATTAGAAACTTCAGCATGATCTTCTCTTGTACTTCCCTTGCCAATTCCGTCTTTCATCAGTCGGCTAAGACTCATCAAGATGTTTACAGGCGGATAAACTCCTTGTCTGAACAAATCTCTACCAAGAACAATTTGACCTTCTGTAATGTATCCTGTAAGGTCTGGAATTGGGTGAGTAATGTCATCTGAAGGCATTGATAAAATTGGAACCTGTGTAACGCTTCCTTTTTTGCCCTTTAGTTTTCCTGCTCTTTCATAAATTGTTGACAAGTCAGTGTAAAGATAACCTGGATAACCTTTTCTTCCTGGCACTTCTTCTCGCGCTGCACTAATTTCTCTTAATGCCTCAGCATAGTTTGTCATATCGGTTAGTATAACTAGAACATGCATTCCAAGGTCAAATGCCAAATACTCGGCAACTGTTAGTGCAACACGTGGAGTAATGATTCTTTCAATTGCCGGATCATCTGCTGTATTTAGGAAAAGAACACTTCGTTTTAGTGCACCAGATTCTTCAAGACTCCTTCTGAAATATTCTGCCTCGCTGTATTGCACACCGATTGCTGCAAATACTACAGCAAAATCATCTTTTGTCCCAACTACGGTTGCTTGTCTGGCAATTTGTGCTGCAAGAAGGTTGTGAGACATACCAGACCCTGAAAATATTGGAAGTTTTTGTCCTCTAACCAAGGTCATGGTTCCATCAATTACTGAAATACCAGTTTGAATGAAGTCCTTTGGATATTCTCTCTGTTCAGGATTCATTGGTTGACCATTAATATCAATAAATTTATCAGCAATTGGATCAGGTAACCCATCTCTTGGTCTACCTAAACCATCAAAGACTCTTCCGAGTACCTCTTTTGATACAGGCATCTCCATGACTTTACCAACAAATTTTGCTTTAGTACCTGAGATGGATAATCCAGTTGTTCCCTCAAATACCTGTACAATTGCCTTACCATTTCCAACTTCAAGAACTTTGCCTAATCTTCTCTCGCCCTCATTTGTTTCAATTTCTACAAGTTCATCAAATGCTGCACTTGAAACATCATCAACCACTACTAGTGGACCTTTGATTTCTGCAATCTTGCTGTATTGAACTCCACCCTCGGCACTCAATTTTGAATTTTCACTCCTGTAATGCTTTTGAATTGTTCTAGCATATCAAGATCTAACTGATCAAGTTTTGCTATCTGATCATCTTTGATATCCATTCTTGCTTTTAGTATTGAACCAACAATGGGCATTGCTCGAATATCAGCTAATGCTGCTCCTTCTTTAAGAGCTTGTTGTCCTCTATTGTAAAAGTCAACAAGTAGTTTTAGTAATTTAAATTGTTTTTCTGGGCTACAGTAAGTATCAACTTCATCAAAAGAGTTTTGTTGTAACAAACCAATCTTTATCATCCTAGCAACTTCAAGAATTATTTTTTCTTCATCAGGTAACGCTTCAGGACCTAAGAGTCTGACAATCTCTTTTAGGGTATCTTCTCTTTGTAAAACAGCATAGGCCTCACCTCTAAGACTAAGCCAGTCATCACTAATGTTTTCTCCCCACCATTTTGAAATGTCTGCCAAGTAACCAGAATAACTATTCATCCAGTTAATTGATGGATAGTGTCTAGAGTATGCAAGTTTTGCATCCAAAGCCCAGAAAGTTTTGATAAATCTCATTGTATGAGTTGTTACTGGTTCGGTAAAGTCACCCCCTGATGGTGATACTGCTCCAATTATGGTAACTGAACCATCACGATCTGGACTTCCTAAGGCCCTAACACGACCCGCTCTTTCATAAAATTCTGCTAACCTTGATGCAAGATATGATGGGTAACCTTCCTCTGCAGGCATCTCCTCTAAACGTCCACTCATCTCTCTGAGGGCTTCGGCCCATCTACTAGTTGAGTCTGCTACCAGTACAACGTCATAACCCATATCTCTATAATATTCAGCAATTGTTACACCAGTATAGATACTTGCTTCTCTTGCTGCCACTGGCATGTTACTTGTGTTTGCAACCAAAACTGTTCTATCCATAAGTGGTTTTCCAGTTCTTGGATCTTTGAGTTTGGGGAAATCGACAAGTACTTCTGTCATTTCATTTCCTCTTTCGCCACATCCGATGTAAACAACAACTTGGGAATCTGCCCATTTTGCAATTTGGTGTAGGGTTACGGTTTTTCCTGTTCCAAAGGCACCTGGGATAGAACCTGTACCCCCTTTTGCAATTGGAAAAAATGTATCAATTACTCGTTGTCCGGTTATAAGTGGAACTGTAGGATCATGTCGTTTTAAGATTGGTCGTGGTTTTCTAACAGGCCATTTGTGATACATCTTAAGAGAAGTGGTTTGGCCATCTTTCTCAGTGGTTGCTATTTCAGTTTCTAAATCATAATCTCCTTCACTTACAATATTTGTAATCTTTCCTCCCTTGTGGTCAGGTGGAACCATAATGGAATGCTCAATTAGGTCTGTTTCCTTGACAGTACCAAGTATACTTCCACCAGAAACTTCATCACCGATGCTTACTGTTGGTAAAAAGTGATAATGTTTAGTCATGTCTACCGGGGTTGTTGTAATACCTCTTCCAATATAGGAACCTGAAATTTTTGATAATTCTCTTAGAGGTCTTTGAATTCCATCATAAATTTGTCCTATAATTCCTGGACCTAGAAAAACACTAAGTGGGGCTCCAGTACCAATTACAGGCTCACCTGGTTTTAATCCACTTGTTGATTCATAGACTTGAATAAATGCGACATCCCCTGTAAGTCGAATAACTTCACCAACAAGTTTAGCATCTCCAACAGTTACAGTCTCGTACATTTTTGCATCAGACATTCCATCGGCTCTAACAGCCGGACCGCTTACCCAAACAATTCTACCCTGAGCTCCCATGCTAATTACCTACTCCGAATTTGGTTGAAATTTCTTTCCTAATTAAAGGCTTCAATCTTTCAACTTTAGCATCAACTGTATTGTCAAATGCCATTGTACCATCCTTAGAATTTATTTTAACGCCCCCAAGGCAATCAATTGTTTCCGATGAAAGTTCAGCTCCAGGATATTTAGATAGCAATGATTGAACTATATCTTTATCTTTAGAGTTCGTATAAACAACAATTTCTGTTGTACCTAAGATTTTAGTTGATTCATCAAAGAGGGATTTAATTAAATCTAAATAATCGCCACTGCGATCAGCATTTGCAATTTCATCTAGTGCTTTTGTAAATACTTTATCGATTGATTCTTCTACAGTTGTTAGTTGTTTGTTTCTGGTCCCTAGTTCGGAACTTCCAATAATTTGTTTTTCAATTTTATCGGCTTCTTTGTTGCCATCAGAGATAATTTTATCATATTCCTGTTCAAGTTTAGTAAGAGAATCATCTAGTGTTTGTTTAGAGTCTAAACCTGAATTTTTAAGATCTGATAGAATTTCTTTCTCTGTTTTTTCAAGAATTTTGTCAATAGCTTGTTCTAATGAGGAATTAGATGTCAACACGAGTTGCTCATTTCATAATAGATTTTAATGTTTGGGAGAAAATGGAAAAATTCAAAAAAATTCATATTTTTCATTTTGACTTAGAAAGATATTATAATGTAACAGTCGCCGTTGGAAGTGTGGCTGTTGCAGAACTTTTAATGGGCAGTGTTATACTTCCAAGAACTGATTCTCCAAAAGCAATTTCACGTCTAACTGAGTTTGAATGGTTTCATAAAATGGAGATGGAAAATGAAACAGTTACTCCTGAAATTGATGATCTTCTTTTACGTGCACAAAAAACACATCAATTTATTGAAGAGGTGATCAAGGGATTGAATATTCCTCTACGAGTTGGCATCATGGAGATTCTTTTCAAAGGGACTGTAATTAAAAAGAAAAATTATGAAATTGATGAGATTGAAGATATGGTTGCAGATCTGGAGAACATTCCAGATAATATCACCAAAGCAGCTAAATTGTTAGAAGAAAATTCAGAGATCAGTCACTCTTTAGAAGAATTCAAATCATTAAAAGAAACATTACAGGTTGTAAACAATCTGAAAATTGATTTAAGTGGGTTTGGGTCTTTGAATTATTTTTATGCAAATCTATTTGTCATTAATTCCTCTGATTATGGTGAAATTGAACGATTGTTAGAAGGCATCCCAATTTTCAAATATGATTTAAAATCTAAAGAAAAATCAGCGATTATAATAATTTCTGATATTGATGACTCTGAAAAAATTCTTAAAGTTATGCGAGCCCTTAATTCTAATCCTTTTAGTATACCTAAAGATTTTCCTCAGATTCCAAGTGAAGCATATTCTTTGGCAGAAGAAAAGATAAAGGAGCTAACAGGAAAACAAAAATCTATTTCAAAAAAATTAGTCTCTACCACAAAAAAAATTCGTGGTGAAATTCTAACATTGCATGAAAATGCGTTTGTAGCGAAAGAAGTTCTTGAAACATTACGTAAACCGGGAGGTACTAAAAATTTTGCAGTTATACAAGGATATATTCCAAAGAAAATGGAAAAAAAATTCAAACAAGTAACAAGTCAGTGGATGTCAATAACTGAAGAAATTAAAGAGGAAGAGACACTTTCAAATCTTCCTGTTTATTTAGATAATCCCAAATGGGTTAGAACATATGAAGTAATTACTAATAGCCAAGGAATTCCCAAACGAGGAGAGTTTGATCCCACATGGATGATCGCACTCATGTGGCCTATATTTTATGGATTAATGTTTGCAGATTTAGGTCATGGATTATTGTTAATGTGTTTAGGCCTATTGTTCAAATTCAAAGGTCAGGGCACTCTATCAAGATGGGGAATGTTACTAGCAATGTCTGGCGGTGCTGGTGCAGTTGCAGGAATTTTTCAGGGAGAAGCGTTTGGATTTCATATAGAACACTTGGCAGGTATGGAAGCTTTGCTACATGAAGGTGGGCCACTTCATTCAATTTCGTGGTTGATAGGTGCAATAAGTGTAGCAGAATTAACATTTGATCAAGTAATCATGATTCTCAAAGTGTCATTATTCTTAGGAGTTATTCATCTAGGATGGGCTTTTCTTTTACGTATTCGCAACTATGCAAAAAGGAAAGATAAAGATGCACTGATCTTTGAAGCTATTCCTAATATGATCATGTGGTTGGGAGTTTTTGGCGTAATGATGGGAGCAATAGGTTCTGGATATGATGTAATGAATATGTATTCCAGGATTCACACAGAACCTGTTCCTTGGGTCTCGATACTTGTTGGAGAATGGGCAGTTGTATGGATAGTTGTTAGAGTTTCAATTATTATCATACTTGCATGTGTTGTAATGATGATGATTGGTGGAATAAAACATAACAAAAAACATCCAGAGGATGGTGGTGACATGGTAAGTGTTATAATGGAGGTTTTACTTGGGAAAACCATTGAATGTCTAGCGCATTCAATCAGTTATGCACGATTAGGAATTATGCTTCTAGTACATGCAGCTCTTTTGCTTACAGTAAACCAGGCCTTTGAAAACTTGGGAGGACTTGGTTCACCAACTGCTCTTATACTTATCATAGGAGGACAGATAGGGATAATGATGATTGAAGGCCTGATTGTTTACATACAGTCTCTTAGGCTTCACCTCTATGAGTTCTTTACAAAATGGTATGATGGTGGTTCTCAACCCTTCAAACAATTAGTTCCAGAGATCGTTTACAATTCTTATTCTTGGAAGAATAAGAAAGAGTAGAATTTTTGAAGATAAAATAAAATTTTGTATAAAAGGAAATATTAACGATTATTACCAAGTATAAATTAGAAAATTCATGTCAAAAGAGTTCATAATAACTTTAATTCCTGCACTCGTTATTCTTGGATTTGCAATTTTTGGATTAATGATAGTCAGTTCATAGTTTTTTTAATTTGTTTCATAATATCAAAAAGCTCAAATCTATTTAGGGTTGAGATGAATTATTTTTCCACAGGTAAATCTAGTTTATTTCCCCACTCTCCCCAAGAGCCTAGATATACACGGACATTCTTAAAACCAAGTTTCTTTAATGCAAGAAACGTGTTGGCAGCACGATAGGCTCCTTGACAATAAGTCACAATCGCAGAATCTTTGGGTATTTGATAAAGTTTGGATAGTTCATCATCCGATTTGAAAGTTCCCTCACCATTGATATTTAGATTCCAATCAATATTGATAGATTTTGGAATATGTCCTACTTGTGCTGCCCTTACAATAGTTCCATTATATTCCTCATCAGATCTTGCATCAATAATCTTTAGCGTATCAATATTGTTTAAAATAAATTCATAATTGGAAATAATTTCAGGATTAATTTTTCCAGAAAATTTTGATGGTTGAGATGCATTCTGTTTTGTCTCGATTGGTCGGTTTTCTTTTTTCCATTTTTTCATGCCGCCATCTAACATATGTACATCTGGATGTGAAAAATATTCTAGCATCCAAACACCTCTTGCAGCTAACATACCTGAGACATTATCATAAAAAACAACTTTCTTTTCAGAGTCTATCCCTACAAACGAAAAAATCATCTCCATTTGTTTGTTAAAATTTTCTATTCCTTGTTTTGTTGTATCTACCCAATGAAATGCAAAGAGATCTAAATTGACAGATCCTGGAACATGTCCCTCTGAATATTCATTAAATGAACGAGTGTCGATTACTAACAATGTTGATTGTTCAAGTTTTGATTCTAATTCCGATGTAGTGATTAACATAATTAATTTAGATTTTGTTCACTTGTAAATTCATTTGTTTCAAAAAGAAAAGAAAAGAAAAGTGAGGTTTTCTATTCGTTTACGTATGCTCTTTCTCCGTGCTGTGCCAAATCAAGACCAATCTCCTCTTCTTTAGGAGTGACTCTGATTCCGCCAGGCCAAACGGCATCCATTACTTTCACGATTATCAAGGTAACACCAAAGGCATAACCTACTGAGATAAACGCAGCAATAATGTTGATTGCTTGCTGTTCCATTCCCTCTGCAGTACCTGTCCATGCGCCAATACCGTCTCCGGTATCCCAAACGTGTGGACTAGCTAATGTACCAGTCAGAATTGCACCTGTAAGACCACCTATTCCATGTACTCCCCATACATCTAATGCGTCATCCCATTTTCGTGCATTCTTGAATGCGATAGCACCGTAACAAAGTGTACCAGCTGCAATACCGATTATTATTGACGCCATAGGACCAACCCAACCAGAAGCTGGAGTGATTGCTACCAATCCCGCTACTGCGCCAGATGCGGCTCCTACAACACTTGGTTTTCCTGTATGTGCCCATGACACTAACATCCAAGTAATTACAGCCATACCTGTTGCGGTATTTGTAACAGTCCATGCGCTTACCGTAATGCCGTCTACCATTACTTCACTTCCTGCGTTGAAGCCAAACCATCCAAACCATAGAAGGGATGCCCCAAGTATAACCAAGGGTATGTTGTGTGGCTCCATTGGCACTTTACCATATCCTAATCTTCTGCCAAGAATTAAGGCACATGCCAATGCAGAGAATCCTGAAGTAATGTGTACTACAGTACCACCAGCAAAGTCTAATCCGTATGACGGTGATAGATCTGGATCAAGGTCGAGACTTCCTCCTCCTATGTATCCACCTCCCCAAACCCAATGTGCAATTGGGTCGTAAACGAAGGTTCCCCATATGAGCATGAAGACTATCAATGCACTAAACTTCATTCTGTCAATTAATCCACCAATAATCAGAACTGGTGTAATTATTGCGAATGTAGCTTGGAACATTGCGAATAGTTGATGTGGAACTGTACCTGGCCAACCTTGACTACAAACATCTCCCTCTTTGAAGGCATTCATTTGGTATGCTGCCGACCACGTGTCTCCACATGGACCTGGTTCACCTAATGGTGCCCAGGCAGAAACTTGATTGAAACCTACATAATCAAGATTACCCATGAATAAGTTTGCATCATTGTCAATGGGACCAAAGGCTAACGAGTATCCCCATAGAACCCATTGTACTGACATTAATCCCATAACCATGAAGGTCATGCCGAGTACATTGACGATATTCTTTGATCTGGCTAAACCGCCATAAAAGAATCCGACTCCTGGGGACATTATGAGTACTAATGTAGTTGCTGTTAGCATCCATGCCATATCACCTGTATCTACCATACATGGCAACATGCCACCTTCACCGTCATCAAACCAACATTCGTTAGGGTTACCTGTGTAAATTCCACTGGTTCCTTTAACATATCCGTCCATACCATCATCAATACTTTGTGCATATGCCTGTGACATTGCACCTATTGCTGTAATGGCTACTACGGCCACAAGTAATAGAGCATACTTGTGGTTCCTAGAATTCATTATTTTAATCGAAATTGAAAGTCATTTAAGGGTTGTGACCATAAAATTGGTAAAATTGTAAATTATTATATTTTAGTTTATTTAGATATTATCATAGAAATTGAAAATTATGTTATGGTGTAATAGATGAAGGTAAAAACAAGCACAAAATTGTCAATATTTGACACGTTCAAAACCAAGGACAATAGCCTTACAGGTGAGGCCAAAAGACAGAGATCAATTATACGAATTTTATCTAGTAACGCAAACGCAGCAGAGAGAACCAGAACAGGTATATCTCGAAAAATTGCTAAAGGTCAAGGAATTGTTTGGAAAAATATCTATTCAGGAATTTTTAGGGACCTTGACGAGATTTTGCTTCCAATGGGGATTGCAGAAGAGAACGGAAGATTGCCTCTAAACCGTGGTCCTAAGGCCCTACAAGAAATGGGAATTCCATTTTACCATTTGACTAGAAAAGGTGTTTTAATTGCTTTGTCTATAAAGGAAATTGAAAACAAAGAAGAATTATTGAAGGAATTTTTCTCAAAATCTTCTCCCAATGAAACAGAATTTGAAAAAATCATAATTAATCTTTCTAACACAAGTCCCAATTTTATCTACTCTATTTTTCAAAAATATGTAAAGTCATTTTGTGATCATAAAATCAAAGATCTTCTTCCATTTGATCTCTCAAAACTTCAAAATATTTCTGATGAATCTTTGACTAATCAAAAAGAATTTCTAGAGGCCTTTTTGAAACTTGCAAAACAAGAAAAGGAGGAGGCCATAAGATTCCTCAATAAAATTACCTAAAAATTTGGATTAATTAAGATTGAATCGCCAAACATTAAAATCAGTTACCTAACAAGATTCATTGAAATGGGCGCCAATAATGTCTATGCCTCAGTCAAAACATACAGCAAAAAAGGTAAATTGCTAAAAAAGGCAGATTTCCAAACATTAGCTGAATCTAGAGATTTAGATGAATTAATTACAAGAATCAAAAATACAATTTATGGAGTTTCAGTTTCAGAGGTTCAAAAACCATATACTTCTCAGAAGATTGAAAATGCATTAAGGGGACATTTAGCAGATGTTCATTATTCTATTGCCAAAACATCAGGGGATAAAAATATCTTTAACGCATATTACATGAAATTCATTATTTCTAATTTAAAATCAGTACTAAAGGGAAAGGTTCTAGGTAAATCTCAAGAAGAAATTGAAGTGCATATCAATCTTCATGCAGAAGAACTGATCAAGCAAAGAGATATTGTCATTAAAGCACTAGTTGCAAAAGATTTGGAAGAGACAGTGGCAAATTTAAGCTCAGGACCATTTGGAGAAGAAATTGCAAAAGCTGCTGCTCTTTACAATGATAAAAAGAATATCCAAATTTTTGACCTTTACTTTGATAAAATTTTGTATCAGCATTTAGGTCGTGCCATGAAAAATAGCAGAGAACCCGAAGTTGCCAAATTAATTGGTATGGATATTGATTTTTACAACTTGTTAAGTGTAATACGAGGAAAATTCTGGGGTCTAGAGGAAGATCAAATTCAAGATTTGATTGTTTCAGTTTCTGCTAGTGCATCAAGAGAATTACTTGGACGAATGATAAGTGCAGTTTCAATAAGAGATGCATTTAATGAATTAACTAGTACAAAGTACAAGAATCTAATTCCAGAAGCTGAAAATGAATTAGATATGATAGCTGAATTTGAAAGAGCATTTGAATTAGAAATTTATCAATCCTCAATTAGATCTTTTTCAAAGATGTTCAGTTTTGCAACCATTATTGGTATAACCAAATTAACTGCTTATGAGGTAAGAAATTTGGCAGCTATTGCTTATGCTGTAGAACAAAAAATTCCAGCAGAAATTACAATGTCTAAATTAATTCTTGAAGAAAATTAAGCCTGAAAATGGTACACTTTACTTCTAAAAAAAAGAAAGTTCCTACTGGAGTTTTAATTAATATGATATGGATAAGTACATTTTTGGCAATGATTTTCACACTCCCTGCCTTGGCCATATTTCTTGGAATCTATTATGGAACAGGGAATTTTGTGCTGGGAGCAGTATTGGGATTTGGTGTACATCTTGTGGCCCTGGCTTTCTCTGGTAGAATCTCAAAATTTCTCATAAAGATTATGAATTAACCTATAAAGATGTACTTTCTAGGTGTTTTATCATGATGGGTGATACAGATTATAGAAGCATAATTAAAAATGCAATTGATTCGATCAGCCGAGAATTAGAAATTGAAATTGATGCTAATGATTATAAGACTATTCATTTACAAGAGGTAATTCAATGTTTGAGACGATCGTATTATGACAGGACAGATTCAAAAGAGATTGAAAGAAGAGGATTCAATGATCTTCTTAGTGGATTACTTCGGAAATTGGAGTATGGCAGTGAACCAAAAGAATTTGCAATTGATGATATAAAATTAAAGGGTCAGGCTGACATGATAGTAGATGATATGATTATCTTATTTAGGCCCGCTCAAACTATTCTAGAATCACCTCACGCAAATGATCTACTTTACCTAAATGCCTGTTTGTGGATTTATGATAAAACCATTGGAGTAATAATCTACATTACAAGCGATAAAGAAGAATTCACTTTTTCATTGACTCGTGATAAAAAAATGTTTGAAGAAGTAATTAGAAGAGTACGAGTCTTAAGTGATCTTCTAAATGAACAAAAAACTCCAATTCTAGAGCCCTCTCTGAATTGCATGGATTGTCAATATTATACAAGATGTTTTATCAGCAAAAAGCACTCAAAACAGCTCTCGATAGCTGAAATGTTTGGAATTTCAAAGGAAAATTAAATTAAAAATATTGTAAAGGAATTATTTCCTTTGTTTATTCTAGTGGTTCTGGATGTCCTTTACCACGTAATGCAAAGCACACAACTGCTAATGCAATGAATACTCCTGCTGTTACACCAAATGCTGCTATACCTGCTTCTGCCATTTGATAAAAAACAGAGGCACGGGCTTTTATAACTTTGCCAATATATTTAATTTAAAAACAATGTATCATAATTTTCAAATATTATGATACCTTAGTAATTTTAACTCTCAATTCTTAGATCAAAGTGAACCTCAATTTCTTGGCCACTAGTCATTGAACTAAGATTATAGAAAACATTACCATCTACTCGCCAACTGGGATTACTACTTTCTAGAATGGACATCAACTCCGGAGAATTTCCTGGATAATCAAGAATTAGCTTATCTTTCAATACAATGGAATTACGGCTAAGTATAATATAGTAGTCCGATCCATCCACTATCCCTGATGGTCTACTTCCAATTGTACCTGAACTCATTTTGTATTCTTCAGAGTCACTTGATGCATAGAGTGAATATGTTAAAAGGGTAGCAATCACTGAACGAGAATTTGGATTATTAAGCTTAAATTTTATTTCTATAAGAGCTGCTCTTTCCGAAACTTGTAGAATTGAAATATCTTCTAATTCAATAGTAATGAGCTTGGCTTGGTTTTGAATTTTTTGGAAAGGTTCTTTGTCGGAGGTAGAGGTTGTTAGAGTAATAACTCCTAAAGCTCCCACCAAAACTACAATTGTTGCAATGACAAATATCTTGGAATTCAATAAAATCATTTACCTTTAGGATATCTTAAATGTTGAGATAGTTATTATACTATTAAAAAGAAAAATTGTTGTGCAATATTTTCAGGCAGTACAACAAGGAAAAATCATAGCTAACAAATCACAAATGAAAATATTTGAAATTGCGGGATTTGGGATGCTTACTCTAACCACAAAAAAAATTGATGGAAAATTCTTTCCTGTTGGGGAAGAAGAATTTACAGCTGTTATACAATCTGAAGATGGATACGTTGCAGTAATTGTAGATAAAGATGGATATACAAAGGCTCAATCAAAGAAAGTAGAAAAAAAAGAAGCATTAGAAATTTATAAAAAATTAAGAGAATCAAAAGTTCCTGAATATCCTAAATCAACTATCCAAATCTGGACTGAGGATCGTCCAACTCTTCAAAATAAATTAACAGAATAATTAATTTTAAGGTAAAACTATTTTTGTTCCCACATTTGCACCTTTTATTGCTTTTTCAATAATTTTGGGGTCTGCCTTTAAAATTCTGGTTTTAATTTTAGATCGCTCAATAATTTTCAAAGCAACGATATCCATCAAATCATATCCTCCTGCAAAAGAATTTTCATGAACTAACATTTTTTTAAGATCCTTTAATTCAATTTGTGTGAACTTTTTTGCTTTTTTGTATTTATTGGGATCCATATCGTAGACTCCATCAACATCTGTGGCATTAAGAAATTGTTCTGCTTGGATTTTTTCAGCAATTAATGCAGCTGTTCCATTTGTGCTCTGTCCTGGATGTAAACCACCTGTTACAACAATCAAACCATCATCAACTGCATGTTTTACTTCTTGTAAAGTGGTAGGTGGATGTGAATATGCTCTGTTTTTCAATGCATAAATCAAAAGTTTAGCATTTAATCTAGAAATTTCTATTCCAAGTTCATCTAACGTAGATTCATCAGCTCCTGAGGATCTTGCATGAGAAATATAATGTCTTGCAATATTTCCACCGCCGGCAATTACAATAGGTTGACATATCTTACTAATCTTAACTAGAAATGAAGCATAGTCTTTTAACACTTTTACATTATCTATGCCAAAAATACGTCCTGAAAGTTTGATTACAATTCTTTTTTTCGTTATTTTAGATCACCCAAGATTGATTTTGCAGCAATTTCAACTTTTTTTCTATTTTTTTTAGGTGTGTATACCCTCAAAATATTCATAAATCCAGATATTGCAGAGACAATAGGGATTTTTGAGATGGGCAATTCTTGAGCCTGCGCATTTCCGTTTTCATATGTAATTAGAATAATTTGTTTTGATTCCTTTTTAGAAGGGGAAAAAGGTATTGATGGAGTAACCGAACTATCAACAAAAATCTCATTTTCATCGACTTTGGATTTTTTAGAAAGGGAATATCTAATCTCGTTTGTTTTAATTTGTTCTAATAGTGTTTTACTCGTTAAAATTCTCTCATAAACACATTTTAACAATTTTCTATTTTGATAGTCCTCGACAAGTTGTCTTGCTTTTTTCAGCTTTGATGATTTTGAAGAAAGAATCATGAATAGAACATATTCGTCGGTAAGTTTGACAAATTCGTTTATGTTAAAGGAAGTAAAACCAAACTCATCATCAGATAATCTTAATGCTTCAATCAACATCACTTCCGCTGCTCTAACTGTTTTATGAAAATAAACTGCTTTGAACATTTGATATCTAGAATGCATCATAGATTCAAAGGAATAAAGTGCAGATCTTTCTAAAGCGAGTTTTTTTTTGTGCACCTCCAGTGATTGTGTTAATCTTTTGTGATCAATTTTTGCGTGTTCTGCTCCAGTGAAATATCCATCACGTAACAGATAATCCATCATGTCAGCACTTAGAGCACCTGAGATAATTTCATTTAAGTACTGATATTTTGATTCGCCGAAAGCTACTTTGGTAATGAATTTTTTATCAAACCCATTTTTTGATAAAGTATCACCAATCTCTAATTCGAGAATGATAGCCTTTCCAAAATCTTCATGGGAAATTTTTTTTTGTTGTATTATTTCTTCAAAAAGATGTGAAAATGGTCCATGACCTATATCATGTAAAAGCCCTGCAAGTCTTAGAGTTTCTATATCATCTGATTTCAAAATTCCTTTTTCTTTTAGCGCATGACCAGCCTGACTTGCGATATGCATCACACCTAGGGAATGCTCAAATCTTGTATGCTGAGCTGCAGGATATGTAAGGTGAGCTCCAGAAAGTTGTTTAATTCTTCTTAGCCTTTGAAATATTGGATTATCAATAATTTCAAGTTCATGATCATAAACACGAATAAAATCATGAATGGGATCGATGATATCTAAATAATTCTTTTTCATAGTCCTATTTTTTTAGAAAAGACTTTCAATATTTCTTGATGCACTTTTTCTTTTGATTGCAAGGCATCAATGATTTTCCATCGTTTTTTCTTTGCAGTAACTCGATAAATTTTTGAGATCTTCTTAAGAAATTCTTCATTTTTTTCAAACTTGTCTCGATTTCTTTTCTTTCTTTGAAAAGATTCCTTTGGAGATATATCAAGTAAAATGACAAGATCAGCCTTTGGAAGACCTGCATCCAAATTTTCTAACCAACCTTGTTTCAGTCCATTTGCAAGGCCATAGACCAGATTTGATTGATAGTATCTGTTCATTATTAAAACAGAGTTTTTTGATTGTGCTTGTAAAATTTGGCTTAATTTTTCCCATCTATTCGCAGCTAAAAGACAGTGAATGGTTTGTGGAAGGAATTTTCTGTTTCCACTTAGATACTTTGCAATCTCCTTGCCTATGGGTGTTGTATAATCAGGAAAACTAAAGGTTTTAGCCCTGATTTTTCTTTTTTTCAAAGCTTTGAATAGTAATTCAGTCTGAGTTTTTTTCCCTGCTTGATCACCACCCTCAATTACAACAATCATAACTTACAATTTAGAGAAATTAATTGATTAAAAATCTATCAATATTTTCAACCAATTGGGAAATAAAGTATTTTTTTAAAATTTTTAAACAATTTGGTGGTACTTCAAAATGGCTTTGAAAAGACTTTTCTTACTTCCGTTATTTTTGCTAGTTTTAGTCCCACAATCTGTTTTTGGAGTTGCGGATATTGAAAATAAAAACATCATCGCAGAGTCAGAAGATGGAGAAATTGTTTTGTCTCTAGAATTTGGCGAAAATCAATACTCGAGGTTTGATAAAATAATTCCAATCCTACAATCAGGTTTGCTTGTAATAGGAGATAGAATAGTAGAAATTGAAAATGCTAGAATCAAAATTATGGGAAATTCTTTTGTTGTACACTCTGAAAATATTTTAATTTACGCAAAAGGAATAGGAAATGGAGATTATTTAATCAATAGCTATTTTCTTGGAAGCAATCAATTAGATCCAATAAAATTAGAAACTGTTCCAGTTCAAGATGCTACCACTGTAATAGAAGATAATACAAAACCTATAGAGATGATTGTTTTGGTTCAACAAAACTTCAAAACTTTTTGGAATGAAAATTATAATATTGCTATAAAGGTATTTGATAAAGACGTAAATCCAAATCCACAGTTCTATCAAAGTTTTGGGGCAATCAATCAAGCTGAGATTGATGTAACATTGAAAGATTTGGATGGAGAAAAAATTACAGAACTTACA
>JADFOW010000091.1 GCA_022562615.1 Nitrososphaerota archaeon | reverse complement strand
CTCAGGGGTGTCCTCTACATGAGACTCTAGTACAAGATGCTACAAGATATGTAAAAAAAGTTCCAGGAGTAAATAATGTCAAAGTAGACATTGTATGGGATCCTCCATGGTCGATGGATAAAATGTCAGAGGAGGCTAAAATTAAAATCAAGAATATGGGGGCTGACATGAATACTCCTGCACCAATTAACTATGAAACTGCATTACCTCAAGGTGTTGGCAAACTCGTAAAACAAGAAGATGGCTCAATGGTCTTAACTAATGAGCATGACCAGGGATTTATGGTAAACCAAGCAATCATTGACTTTTGGAAATCTTGTAATGGTCAACACAAGGTAACAGAACTAGTAGAGTTATTTGCAAAACAAACTGGATTACAAAGAAAGCAAGTAGAAAAAGAAGTAATGCAACTACTCCAACAACTTAGAGATGGCGGATTAATTGCAATTGCAGGCCAATCAGACACTCCAAATGTAGAGTTTAAGAAAAACTAGACAACAACTCTGTTTACCATTAATTAATGAAATTTGAGTAAAAAACTCTAGTTATTTCCTTACAAGTCAAAAAAATTACTTTATTTTTTCTTTGAATTTTTCTTGAATTAAATTATCAATTTTTTCATATCTTTTTTGCCAAGAATTTTCTTTTGCCAATTCTAATCTTTTCTTTTTCAATTCAGGATTATTGCTAGAATCAATCATTTGTTTTAGGGAAACCACAAAGGAATCTACATCTGGTGCCCTAGCTAGAATTCCTTTTGCTTCATACCTTTCCAGTTCTGGCATCATTGTCGCAACTACTGGTTTTCCACATGCAAGATATTCATAGAATTTTTTTGGGTTTATTGCTTTAGTAAAAGCAGAGCTTATTCTTGGAATTATTCCTACATCAAAATGAGCGACATATTTTAGTAGTTCATGATACGGTTTTTCTCCCAAATATTCAACATTTGGCAATGAAGTTAATTTCTTGAATTTTTCTTTATTAAAGGATACAAACCGCCTACCAAGCATTACAAATTTTTCATTTCCTAGCTTCTTTGCTACATCATACATAAGATCAAAATCAAACCAATCAGCAATTACCCCATGATACCCAACAATTATCCCAGAAGGCATATCTTTGGGCTTTGGAATTTCATTTCCTTCAGAAATGAATTCTTCATCAACACCGTTTGGTATCAAATATGCTTTGCAATTTTCTCTTAAAAGTCTCTCAGCAAGTAATTGAGCACTAGTAAAGACCAAGTCTGCCTGCTTGACTATCTGTTTTTCTATAGTTAATACCTCAACTTCAAGTTCTTTTCTAACAAAACCTGCATAATCGTCTTCAATGTCACTTATCAAAAGCTTTTTTGGCAGATTATGAATTGTGTCTGGGTCATAGAAGATACTAACTCCCTGTACCCAAATTATGGTATCTTTTGTAAAGACCTTTCCTGATAATTTTTCTAGAAAGTCAGAAAATCTCTTTTTTTCTCGTTTCCAGTTTGATTCACTTTTTTGCAGAAGAAAACTAGGCAAAATTGCCTTGAAGGTGTGTCTTTTATGTGGAATATCCAACTCTTCACGGTGTAATTTTTTTTGAAGGGTTCCTATGTAAAATGCTGATATAATCGAACTAAAATCTACTACCTGAACGTCATAGCCTTTCTTTTTAAAAATTGATGCCAAGTGATGATGTCTTTGGGTAAGACCAGCCCATAAGGTTGGTATGATAAAGGTAATTTTTTTCAATTGGCTACCTTCCTAAAGAATTCATTAAAAAGATATGTTTCAATTTCTGTTACACAAATAAAAATAGATTTTTTAATGAAATGACAGCTGAATTTAGTTTTTTCAAATAACATCAAAAAATATGACTCGAATTGGATCCATCAAAGTTTATGACCACTCCTGATAGGTATTTGATATTATTTTTTATAATTGAACTTACAAAATCACCAATCTCTTTAGGTTCTCCCAAACGCTTCATTGGTAATGACTTTGCGTATTCTTCTACATTGTCGATTAACTCTTTAGTTCTTTGTGTGTTAATTGGGCCTGGAGCAATGTTGATACAACTTATGTTTTTTTCAGCATAATTTTTACTTAAAATTTTCAAAACGCTTGAAAATGCTAATCTATATGCACTTGAAATAATCAAACTTGGATTTGGCTCTTTAATGACACTTGAGCTAATTAAAAAGATATAGCCTCCCTCATTAATTGAAATATTTTTTAAAATAATACAAAATCCCAAAAATAGCTGATTATGATATTTTTGCCACTCTTCTTCTGAAATAGAAAAAAATTCTTTTGCTGGAGGTCCACCAGTATTCAAGACCAAAACATCAACATCCTTGTGATTATTTACAAAGTTTTTCACACTTTCTAGATCAGAAGTATCTAGATCTTTTTTTGATGTAGCAATAACATCAAACCCAATTTCAACCAAAGAATCACTAATTGCTTTTCCTATTCCTCTTGAACCACCAATTACAATTGCTCTAGTCATAGCAATTTTTAGAGAATTGGCAATTAAATTTCTTTAATTTCTGTAATTGTTCCTAAAACTGAATCCATCTTTACAATTGCTTTTTTTCCATCCCATCCAAGTGCAACATACCAATCACCTGCATCAGAATGGTATTTTGTCTCTAATGTCTTGATGTTTCCAGGCTCTAGATTGTATTTTTTTGCAATCCCAGATATTGCAAGAGCAATGGCATCTTTTTCTTTCTCAAGTCTTCTTTTCATAAGACCTATTCCTGGACTCATAAAATTTCTAATCTTTTTCATCTAATATAGGTAATTATTCCAAATTATTACTACAAATATATTCACCACAAATATTGCTATAACAAATTGAAGATTTGGATTGATTTTCTTACTCCAAAACAACTCTTGTTTTTTGAACCACTAATCAAAAAATTGAGTAAAAAACACCAATTACTTTGTACAACAAGAGATTATAGAGAAGTAAATGAACTAGCAAAAATTAGAAAATTAAATGTTGTAATTGTTGGACGACATGGAGGTGGTAACAAAGCTGACAAACTTCTTGCAAATATTAATAGAATGAAGTCCTTGTTTAAAATAATTCAAAAATTCAAACCTGAATTAACACTAAGTTTTTGCACACCTGATGCGTCACGTATATCTTTTGGATTAGGAATAAAACACATTGCTTTTTCTAATTCTCCCCATCATGAGAAAGTAATGAAATTAACGGTACCACTTGTTGACAAACTTTTGATTCCTAAACATATTCCAAAAAAAGAGTTTACAAAATATGGAATAGCTACAAAAAATATAATTCAGTATAATGCCTTGGATGAATATCTAATTGTTAAAGGACAAATCTTCCACAACACAGTACCAAAATTATATTTTAAAAAGAAGAAAACTATTCTCTTTAGAACTCATGAAATTCAAGCCGCCTATCCTTCAAGAAAAGTTGATACAATTGGGATTATTAAAAAAATGGCAACAGAGTTTCCAGATTTCAATATTATAGTTCTTGGAAGATACTATGACGAAATAAAATCTCTAAAAAGAAAATTAGGAAAACGTATTGTTGTTTTAGATAAAGTTGTAGATAGCGGAGAAATTCTGTCATTGTGTGATGTGTTTGTAGGCTCTGGAGGAACTATGACATCCGAAGCAGTATTACGAGGAGTTCCAACTTTATCATACAACGGTGTTCCCAATCATGATGAGAAATATCTTGTTAGATTAGGAATGTTACCACGTGCTGAAAGCCTCTCAAAAATCATACAAACCACCCATAAACTTCTAAATTCCGATAGGAAAAAGCTTAAATTGAAAGCAAAAAAATTTCTTGATTCTATGGATAACCCTCACGCAAAACTGTCTGAAATTATTAAATTATAGGATTAATTAATTTCATACCTGAATTATTTAGAACATAAAGTATTATTCTGAGTAAAAATAATCTAGAATGTGAAATGATTCTAATTTACAAAATTACAATATTTCAAATACCACAGTATGAAAGATATAAGAAATGAGTCCAATCCAAAAATTATCAATTTATTTGCTAGTAAAACCAAATAATCTCGTTTCAATCACCTCAGTTCTGGCAGTTATTGGCTCTGTAGTAATTTTGACTGGAGGAATATGGGATGCAATATCTCATCTTCGGGGGGAGCCAGAATTGTTTTGGAGCATTCAGCACGTTTCAGTTTATGCTGGTG
>JADFOW010000028.1 GCA_022562615.1 Nitrososphaerota archaeon | reverse complement strand
AATTCTTCAGTGGGAGATGAAGATACATCAAAAGAGAATTTTTTATCCCTAAATCTAACATTTTCAGTTGGAAGGTATCCATCAAGAAATACATTTATTCCAACTTTGGTAGAAAGTACATTGGAAACAATTCCATATGCTGTAGGTTCTCCATAAAGCACTTCAATAAGATCACTTAAAAAATCAAGTACTGTTAAATCATGTTCTACAACCATTACGCTTTTTCCAAGCTTGGCCAAACTCTGAATTACTCTTGCAACACTTGTTCTCTGAAATACATCGTTGTATGATGATGGTTCATCAAAAAAGTAAAAATCAGTATCTTTTGATGCAACAGCTGCTATGGCAAATCTTTGTAATTCCCCTCCACTAAGTTCTTTGAGATTTTTTTCTATGGAATTTTCCAATCCTAGTTCTTTGACAAGTTGTCTTGAAATTCCTCTTTCATCATATTTTTCCAATAATTCCTTCCCTGTTCCCTCAAATGCTTGTGCAAGGTGTTGAATCTGCTGAGGCTTGATTGATGCACGAATTTGTTTTTCTTTGATTTTTTCAAAATGTGATTTTAATTCTGTTCCACTATAATATTTTAGAATCTCATCCCATTCAGGAGGATTTTCATATCGTCCCAAATTTGGTTTGAGGCTACCTGAGAGAATATTTACTACGGTACTTTTACCTATACCGTTTCTTCCAAGTAAGCCAACAACTTCCCCTTTCTTTGGAGTTGGTAATCTGAAAAGTCTAAAGGAATTTGGTCCATATTGATGAATTTTATCTGTTGCTAATTCACTTGCCAAATTTACAATAGTGATTGCATCAAATGGACATACCTTGACACATATGCCACAACCATTGCAGATATCCTCATCAATTTGCGCTTTTTTTGATTCTTCGCTTAGAACAATACAATCAGCTCCAGACTTGTTTACTGGACAGTACTTTATGCACTCTAATCCACATTTTTTTGGTTGGCAGAGATCCTTATCCAACACCGCAACTCTGTGAGTCATGTCGTAATTCGGTAAATCCTTGATTTATACCTCTATCGAGCCCTCGAAAATCCGGCGTTACCTTAATAGATAAGAATTTGACTAGGTAATTTAAGCCGGCCATAGCGTTAGGGTGCGACCCAATCCCATTCCGAACTTGGAAGTCAAACCTAATGTCGCTGTTGTGCTACTAAGGTGCGAGAGCTCTTGGGAAGCAACAGTGCTGGCATTTTTTAATTTAATCAATCTATTAATATTGAATTTTTCACCTTCATTCAAATGCCTAACTGCAGTGTTTGCGGACAAGAATTTTCAGATGATATTATATTTTTAAATCACATGATGGAAAAACATGGCTTTAGAAATCCAAACATTGACAAACCTGACAGAAACAGCAGAGGCTATTAATCTAAATTTTTTGAAGATAATCTAAAATTAACCTTACACCAAAACCAGTAGCTCCTTTTGGATTATATGGTTTAGATTTTGTTGCTGCTTGTGTCCATGCAACTCCTGCAATATCTATGTGAACCCAAGGAGTTTCTTCAATCGCATTTCTCAAAAATGCCGCAGCTGTAATTGTACCTGCTGCTCTTCCAATTCCAATATTTTTCATATCTGCAACTTCAGATTTTATCATGTCCATATAGTCCTCATTTAGAGGAAGCTCCCACACTTCTTCAGTCGTTCTCTTTGAAGATTCGTTGATTTTTTGTTTTAATCTTTCATTGTTTGAAATTATTGCAGCTACGTTGGTACCCAGTGCAATAATACATGCACCTGTTAATGTAGCAAAATCAATTATTGCCTTTGGAGAATATTGTTTTTCTCCATAGGCCAGTGCATCTGCCAAAATCAATCTTCCTTCTGCATCAGTGTTTAGTATTTCAGCAGTTTTTCCTTTGTATAATTTTATGATGTCTCCTGGCCTATATGATTCACTACCTAGCATGTTTTCAACCGATGGAATTATTCCAACAACATTTACAGGTAATCTTAATTCTGATACAGCTTTCATAATTCCTAAAACTGTACATCCACCACACTTGTCAAATTTCATTTCATCCATTTTTTCACCAGGTTTTAAGGAAATTCCACCGGTATCAAAAGTCACAGCTTTACCAACTAATACAATTGGTTTTTCATTCCTATGTCCACCATAATGTTCTAGAACTATCAGTTTAGGTTCATTTTTGCTACCTTTCCCAACTGCTATAATTCCACCAAAACCTTTTTTCTTTAGTTCATTTTTTGAGAACACAACGCATTTCAATTTGTTCTTTTTTGCAATACTTTTTGCAAAAGTTGCCAAGGTTGTAGGTGAGCATTCATTTGGTGGTAAGTTGGCAATACTTTTTGTAAAAATAACTGCATCTGAAATAATTTCTGAGTTTTTTATTGCTTTGGAAATTCTATTTGATTTTGAAACAAGAATGGACAGATCCGGAGATGAGCCTTCTTTTTTTGATTTGAATTTCTCAAATTTGTATAAAGCCATTTTACAGCCTTCTGTTATTTGAGAAGTGGCTGAAATAGGCTCGGTTACGTAACTTGGAGGGGTAATTATGGAAAATTCCTTTAGTTTTAGTTCTCTGGCTTTTTGAGCGATTTTTCCTGAAACAAATCTTATTGTATCGTTTGTTATTTTTTCTTTTTTTCCAATTCCTGCAAGTAGGATTCTTTTTGCTGCCATTTTATTATTGGTAGGTACTATTGTAATTTTGCCCATCTCTCCGTTAATGTCTTTCAATGATTGTTTAATTGAGGCAGTAATCTCTGAACTAATTTTATTTAACCCAAGTATTTTATCGGAATCTTCTAAAACAAAACAACATAGCATTTCTGTTTTTTTTCTAGATGAATTAGAATTGTCTATTTTTATCTTCATTACGAAAAACTAAGTTTTCAGGGATTATTTAGATTTACTTTAACTCTATTGTTTTACTATTTGATAACAAGCTTGCAGATCTTATAAAAACAGATTTTACAGTTTTACATTCTTGTTCGCAGTTGCTATTAAATTTCATTTTGTTTGATGTTTTTTTCTTTGATGTAATGAGGGCCTGAATTAAGGGTAACAATGCAGCTCTACCACCATGTGCGGTTTTTTCATCAATTAACCAAAACATATCTAGTGCAGACTCGTCCAAAATTTGATTTCTAATTTCTTCTCCTTGATTTGAATAGTGGCCTATGATGGTGAGATTTCCTCTTGCCAGGAAATTAACTATTTTTGCAAATTTTGTACAAAGATAACATTGATCATCATATACTACAATGGGGGTATTTTCTTTAATGTCCACGATATACTCTATCCTTGATCAGATTAAAATTTTACAGAAGTAGATTTTTATTAAATTTCCAAAGAAGATGAGTCACTAATGGGTCTAAATTATTATCATATAAAGAAGAATATTCTACGAGCGAGAAGACTGGTCATAAAATCTACTAGCATAGCAGGCTCAGGTCATCCCGGAGGCTCTTTTTCTATGGCTGAAATCATGGGTTGTCTATTTTACAAATTTTTGAAATTTGACCCTAGTAATCCTTCATGGGAAGACCGAGATCGTCTAGTCCTCTCAAAAGGACATGCATCACCGGGATTGTTTTCAAATATGGCAGTAGCTGGTTATATTCCTGAATCTGAACTTGAAACCCTGAGGAAATTTGGAAGCAGACTCCAAGGTCATCCTGATTTGAAATGCCCTGGAGTCGAATTCTGTGGAGGTTCCTTGGGAACCGGCTTATCTTATTCTATTGGAGTGGCCCTTGCGGCAAAAATGGACAACAAAGATCATCATATTTACACAATAATTGGTGACGGAGAATCCAATGAAGGTCAAATTTGGGAAGCTGCAATGACTGCCTCTAAATACAAATTAGATAATTTAACGGCATTTTTAGATAGAAATTTTATCCAACAAGATTCTTACACTGAAAAAGTAATGCCACTTGATGAAGAATTAAGAGATGATAACATTTCAGAAATGTGGAAAGATGCCTCGAGATGGAAAACTGGTGACAAATGGAGGTCTTTTGGTTGGAATGTAATTGAAATCGATGGTCATAGAATTGAACAAATCGATTTAGCTATTACTAAAGCAATTGCAGCAAAGGGAATTCCTACAATTATTATTTCTAGGACCATTAAAGGAAAATCAATTGAACATATGGAGGATAATCCAGAATGGCATGGAAAAGCCCCTAATCCTGAAATGGTCCCCTTGATAAATTTAGAACTTGACTCACAATTTATGATTGCCCCATCAATAATTGCAGGTGATATGACAAATTTAGAAAATGAAGTAAAACGGTGTGTCCATGGTAGAGCTGACTATATTCATCTTGATGTAATGGACGGGCAATTTGTTCCAGCAAAAACTTTTGATTATAATAAAATCAAAGAATTAAGATCTTTAACTGTTATTCCCTTTGATTCTCACCTGATGATTTCCGAACCTGTAAAACATGTAAAGGACTATGTTGAAGCAGGAAGTGATATTATTACCGTTCACGCTGAAGTTTGTGACGAATCAAGTTTTGGTGAAATTAATGATTTGTTAAAACAAAGCCAGGTTAGTGTAGGACTTGCAATAAATCCAGATACTGATCTTCCTGAATGGTCTTACAAATTCCTACCCACCCTAGACCAGCTAATTGTAATGTCCGTATTTCCTGGGAAATCAGGTCAGAAATACATTACAGAAACACATGAAAAAATGAATAAATTAAAATCCATTTTAAAGGATCATAAATTCACTGGATATATTGAAGCTGATGGCGGCATTAACCTAGAGAATATTGGATCTTGCTTTGAAGATGGCGCAAGAGCATTTGTTGGAGGCAGTGCAATTATTGGACAACCCGATGTACGAGAAGCAATAAGAGAATTTAGAAATCAAGTATTAAAAACAAGAAGAAAGACTTTGATTAAAAAAGCTCATCAATTGGGCGGATCTGATCTTGTCCACAAGTGGATTGGTTTGCATGTTGTTGGCAAAAAGAAAGAACAGATTACAAAAATAGCACAGGAGGAAGGCTTCATTTGAAACCACCAGAAATGAGTGATATGAGAACAGAGTATGCAAAAACTCTGATAGAAATTGGTAGAGAAAATCCAAAGGTAGTAGTTTTGGGAGCTGATACTACGGACTCTCTTAAAACCTCTGTATTTGGAAAAGAATTTCCAAATCGATTCTTTAATGTTGGAATAGCTGAAGCAAATTTGGTTTCAATATCTGCAGGATTGGCAGCTTCTGGCAAAGTATCATTTGCTAGTACTTATGCAATATTTTTGCCGGGTAGAGCAGTTGACCAAATTAGAAACGGTATTGCATATCCTTCTCCACCCGGAAAAAAAGGCCTTAATGTAAAATTAGTAGTATCACATGGAGGTCTAACTGTTGGTCCTGATGGTGGTTCACATCAACAAATTGAGGATATTGCAATAATGCGAGCCATTCCAAATTTTCGTGTATTCATACCCGCTGATACTATTGCTGTTTCAAAACTAATCAGATTGATGGCAAATGAATATGGACCATTCTATATGAGAATGGCAAGATCAAAAACACCAATAATTCATTCTGAATCTCAAGAATTTCAAATTGGTAAAGGCATTACCCTTAGAGATGGCTCTGATTGTACCATTGCAGCATGTGGCATTACAGTAAGAATGGCTCTTGAGGCCGCTGAGACACTTCAACAAGAAGGAATCTCCTGCAGAGTTCTAGACTTGTTTTCTATAAAGCCAATAGATGGTGATCTTTTAGAAAAAGCTGCTCGGGAGACTGGCTGTATTGTAACCTCTGAGGAGCACAATATTTTTGGTGGTATGGGCTCAGCTGTTGCAGAATCTGTTTCAGAGAGACATCCTGTCCCAATAAAACGGATAGGTGCTCAAGACATGTTTGGCGAATCTGCCCGTGATAATGAAGTTCCACTACTTTTGGAAAAGCACGGGATAACATCTTTTAATATGGTAAAACAAGTCAAAGAGATAAGGAGTAAAAAAATATGAAAATATTTCTTGATACTGCAAACCTAGAATCTATTCGAAAATACAATGACATGGGATTGTTGGATGGCATTACAACTAATCCATCCTTATTGTCAAAGGAAGGAGCTAATCCTAATGATTCTATGGAAGAGATTACAAAAATTATCAATGGTGATGTTAGTTTAGAAGTTTTAAGCACCGAATATTCTGGAATGATGGATGAAGGTAGAAATTTGCGTAATTATGGTGATAATGTTGTAGTTAAAGTTCCAATGACTCCAGATGGATTAAAAGCCTGCAAAGCTCTTACTGCCGAAGAAATTCCAGTAAACGTAACCTTGATTTTTTCATCAAATCAAGCATTACTTGCTGCAAAAGCAGGAGCAAAATATGTTAGCCCATTTATTGGTAGATTAGATGATATTGGACAGGATGGAATGTATTTAATCAAAGAAATTAAAACCATTTTTTCAAATTACAATTTTGGAACACAAATTCTTGTTGCAAGTATAAGACATCCTTTACATGTAATTGAGGCAGCAAAGATTGGCGCAGATGTTGTTACTTTGCCACCTGCAGTTTTAGATAAAATGCTAAAACATCCTCTTACCGATATAGGTCTCAAAAATTTCTTAGCAGATTGGGAAAAACTCAAATCAAAAAATCCTGATATCAAGGTTTAGCAAGTAAAATTAAATTATGAATAATCCTGTACAAAATGGATTTTCTATTATCAAAAAAATAAAATTAAAAATTATTACTAGCTAGTACCCCTGCTTTTTCTAGAACCAGTACCTCTTCCTGTAATTCTTGTCATACCTTTTGTTGAAGGTCTTTCTGCTGGTTCGGGTATGTCGCCTAGCCTCCTAGAGCCGGTTCCTCTTCCTGTGTGGATCATTTTATTTGCAGCTTTCTTTTTCTTTTCTGCTTGCGCTTTTCTATATGCGTCCCCAGACCAATTTTTCCCTTTATCATCTACTTCGATGGTTCCAGTGCCTCTACCTGTTCTAACTCTGATTTTTGCCACAATTTCATTCCAACTCTCTAATATTTATTTAAGCTCGTTTTCGAAGATAATTCAATCCATTGAAATAACTTTAACTTTCGCTAACGAAGATAATAGTCAACATGCTTAAGGATTGGTAATTCTAGCCACCAATCCAACCCAGTTTCCTGAAGTATGAAAACATCAAAATAACAGGTATCGCAGATGCTATAATCAAAATTATGAATGAAGTATAAGGACCTAAAACCATCCATTCAGCCTCGACGCCTCCTGGCAAATTGATGTTCATTCCATAGAAGGTACCAATCACAGTTGCTGGAATAGCCAATGTGAAAATTATCGTCAATACTGCAAGTACCTTGTTTGTTTTTTCAGTGCTTAACACAAAATCTGTATCTTTGTAGATTTCCATGGTTTCTCTTGATTCTTCTAAGGTTTCAATTACCTTGTCAATATGATCAATTACATCATCAAAGAATAATTCAAGATCTTCTCCTTCATCTGATAATCGTTTAACATTGGGTGCGATTTCTAACACAAATCGTTTTAATGGATTCGCTATTCTTCTCAACTTGTTAATTTCTCTTCTGAGGAGAGCAATGCTTCTAGCAACAGATTTTGTTTCATCAAAAACTCCCTCTTCCATTTCGTCTAAATTGGCAATAATTCGTCTTGAGGTATGTAAAAGATCGTCTACTAGTAAATCTATTATCTCATGAAGCAATAATCCCGGTGATTTTCCAAGCAGTTTTTCTATTCTTTGTTCGTCAGAACTTGTTTTACACAAATCTACCAAATCTACCAAAGGCTTAAGGTCCCCTTGATGAACCGTTACTAGAAAATTTTTTCCTAAAAATATTGAAAGCTGACTAATTTTTGACATTCCGACTTTTGGTGAAATTGGAGGAAAGTGAAGGATTACGAAAAAATGGTTATCATAACTATCTAATTTTGGAAGCTCAAATTTGGTCATACAATCCTCTATGTTTAATGCATTGAACTGATATTTCCTTGCTAGATCTTCTACGTTAGCTCTATCCGGATTCTGCAAATCAGTCCATGTGAATCTCTTACCTTCAACTGTTTCGATTTTTCTCTCTATAGGAATCTCTATGGATTTCTTTCCTGAACGTAATCGATTAGCGATAAAACCTTTCTTCAAGTTGAAAAGTTCCCTAATACAACAAATTTAAAGCGATCGTTAAAATTTGCAAAAATATTTCTACTAAATTAAACTATTTCCATGGCATAAGATAGATTGCACCAACATAGGTTAGCCCAATTGCTATTATCATACCTATCCACCAAAGTCTCATAACTAGAATTTTCTTTGGTTAATAATAAATCTACAGCCTAATTTTCACCATCATTAAAATTAAAGATTATTACGGGATGAAGAATTTTTCATTGTCATGGCCTTCGTCGTACAGTGGCTAGTATAGGGGATTGTGGATCCCCGGACAGGGGTTCGATTCCCCTCGAGGGCCTGCCAAAATTTTTTTCTTAAAAAAATTTAGACGTGAATCAAAACACCAAACCTATTTTTGTTTAAAATGAACAACAAATTGATTATATCATACAGATATGAAAGTAATATTTGGATATGAAGTACGGATGCTGTAAAGAATGCTCATGTGTTTCTACTAAAATTAGAGATCCAGGATGTCTTTGTAAAGAACATGATCAATACGGGGAGTAGAATCTTAAAAATCAAAAAATACCGTACTTGCTTGATTCCATCTCTTCCTTAATTGCTAGTTTGAATCGATGTTCTTTACTTTCCATATTGTTGGTAATCCAAGTAAGAAACTTTTTTTCCATTCCCTTTCCCTTAAGCTTATTAAAATCTGGACCCATCTGTTCTACTAATTTTTCTACAAGTGATCTATTGACGCTTAGCACAAAAAAATGCCAACCAAAGGCGAATTCAGAGTCTGTCATTACAAAGTCCTCTTTACCATGAACCATTTCTTCTAGGAGCGATAGTTTATGGAATATTGCTTTGCTTGTTTTATCATAATTTACAGTAGAAACATTAATGTTTATTTTATTGTTCATGTTTATTTTGAGTTTACACAAAATAAAAGGATTAATGATTATTCATTCAATAGGTGCTCAAAATCAATATCAAAATGCATTTTCATGATATTGATATAGGTCTTGATAGATTCTGGGATTTCCTCTCTACATGCCACTCCAAGGTTCTTCGCATTAATCCAAATTATCAATGTTTGAATAATTGTTAAAAATCTGTCGTTTTTCACGCGGGGATCTCCAATTGCCTTTGTATATCTTTCAGCAAATTCCCATGCGGTAACAAAATCTACGCATTTTACTCCAAAAACTGCTAATACTTGCTCTTGTAATGTCTTGGCCTTGCTGAAAGGCACAGTATTGATAATGTATGGGAAATTCACATTTTCAGGAAGACATTCAGGCAAGGGTCCCCAAATTGTTACTATCTTAGTTCCTGGTTTTAATTTCTCAAACTTTCTTATCATATGTTTTATTATTTCCTCATCTGTAAACCAAAATAAAATTACAGTAGCATCAAAAATTTTTGAATTTTTTATATCTTCACAAATAAATTCTCCAGGAATATTTTTGGCCTCATTTATTTTTTCTATATTTTTATCAATTCCAACTCCCTTTTTTACATTGAATTCTCTAACAGCTATTTCAACTCCTTTTCCATCTCCACATCCAAGATGATAAAAAACATCATCTTTTCCTAAAACTACAAAATTAAAAATTTCTCTAAATGATTTATCTGGTAATTGTACGTCATCACCACTAACAATATTCTGTGGAAGAGATTCTAGAAATTCTTCAATTTTCAATATTAGAAGTAAGATAATTGGGAATTTATTCTCTTATACTTTCAAGTTTTGATACTGCCTGCCATAATTGAGTCCTAACATAAGAAGGCATATTTGGGTCTTGAGTAACATCATCAAGCAAACCAATTGTATTTGCTGCTCTTACAGATAATGCTAATTCTTCTTCAGTTAAATTTTTAATTAAATCCGAAATTGATTTTTTGATTGTTTTAGGTGTGGATGAACTAGCAACTATTTGATTAAGCGTATCAATTGCTTCTTTCATTGATTCTTTATTCTCTTTATCATTTACCATTTTTTACACCTTTTCTGGGAAATTCGAGGTATATAGTTACATCTCTACAAATATGTTATCAGATTCTACAGTAACATTGTATGATGCCAAATCATTAATTTTAGCTGGAAATTTAGCTAATTTTCCTGTTTTACAATTAAATTCTGCTTTATGCCATCCGCATGTAACTATACATCCTTCTAATGTACCTTCAGAAAGACTTGATCCAGAATGTGTGCAGGTGTCATCCATTGCACAAAAATCTCCCTCAATATTTGCAACCATTACATCTTTTCCATCTACTGTAATTTTGATCATTTTTCCAGGAGGTATGTCAGAAACCTTACCAGCGATAATTTTCCCCATTTATTATTTCTAACTTTTTATGCTTAATATTTTTTCGTATAGTATGATCAGGGAAGCTAAACCTTCTGATAAATTACATATTCTAAAATTTTGTAAAAATACTTTTTCATGGGGAGACTATATCAAAGATGTCTGGGACTATTGGCTTTCTGAAGGAAATTTATTTGTTATAGAAAAAAATATTCCAATTGGTATTTGTCATGCAGTTTTTTCGGTAAATCAGGTGTGGGTTGAAGGCATTCGTATTAATCCAGATTATAGAAGACAAGGATTAGCCTCAAAATTGATTAAAAAAGTAGAATCACTGGCAATCCAAAAACAGATTCCTATTTCATTTATGTTAATAGATGTACAAAATATGATATCTCTTTTAATGGCGCAAAATCTTGATTACAAAATACATCAAACTTGGCATTTTTATTCTCTTTTACCTCAAAAAAATACCCACAATAAAATTTCTTTTGGAAATATAATCCAAGAAAACGAATTTTCCCATTATGTAAAATCATGGAGATGGCTACCTTTAGACAAGGAGATCTTATTCTCTTTGGACTCAAAAAATTTTATTGTCTACTCTTCAAAGAAAGGCCAACGAGCAATAGCAATATTGGAAGATTCAGAACATTTTGAAAAAACTTTGATTGTGACTTTATTTGCTGGTTCCAAAAGTAACACTATGAATATTCTCTTCTTTTTGCAAAATTATGGATTAGAGAAAAATTATGGGCGGATTCAAATATTAACAAAAGAATCTTTACCAAAATTTAGAAAATTAGAACATAAAATTTTGTTTCATTTGATGCAAAAACTTCTATCTTGACTCTTAACAATCTTTATCGTATTTCTCAAAACCCCTAGGTTTTCAATTTGCATCTCTACTTTATCACCATTTTCAAGATATACTGCATTTGGTTTGTTTAAAATTACACCCGCAGGGGTTCCAGTAGAAATAATATCTCCTTTCTCGAGGGTCATTACTCTGCTTATTTTAGAAACTATTTCGGGAATTTTTATGAACATCTTTTCTGTAGATGAATCTTGTCTAATCTCACCATTGATTTTGGTAGTTAGTTTTAGATTTTGAGGATCCTTGATCTCATCTGTTGTTGTGATCCATGGTCCGCACGGAGCAAACGAATCAAAGCCCTTTCCCCTGGTGAATTGTTTATCTTTGAACTGAATATCTCTTGCTGAAACATCATTGAAAATCATATAACCAAATATTGCTTCTGTAGCTTGCTCTTGGCTAATATTTTTACAAGTCTTGCCAATTATTAGGGCCAATTCTACTTCGTAATCTAACCGGGTCACAAAATCTGGACATTCAATATCTGATTCTGTACCAGTTAGGGCGGTTCTGGGCTTTAGAATAATGACTGGGTCATCAGGTGCCGAAAGACCTTGTTCTTCAGCGTGATCAGCGTAATTAAAGGCAAGACAGATTATCTTGCTAGGGTTTGGGATTGGAGCCAGTAATTTGAAATTTGAAATTGTTTCATTATATGGAAGATCTTTAATCTTATCTTTAATTTCATCATACCAACCCTCAAAAAGAAAATCTTTGATACCTTGTGGAATAGGAACTCCAGTTTGGTAAGTGATTTCATCTCTAGTAGAAACCTTATCTCCATTCACAAATCCATAGGTATCATTATTTCCATATGATAATCTTGCAATCTTCATTATTAGGTCACTTATTTATGAGTAAATATTGCTTGGTTTTGGGAGTCTTTTCTACAATACCCAAATCTAACAAATTGAATTTCTTCTCCCTCTTTTAATTTTAGATAATGTGGTTCGGTATAAACCTCTAATTCTTCAAGACTATTTTCATTAAATTCCTCTTCTATAAACAACTGATGCGGGATGAGAAGTTTAATTTTATGTGAATTTTTTTGGGGAACCCAATGAATTTTTTGAATGTTTTTAGTTTCTACGCCTTCTACAAAGTCCCCTTCTAATTCTTCATTTACTTTGGTTATTGTAACATTTCCTAATCCCATTAATCTTATCTTGGTATGTTCTTTGATATTTTTAGCATCATCTTCAGAAATTAAAATATTTTCATCAATCTCGATTTTCCTTTTTCCCATATCTTTTGTAGGATGATTTGGAATTTCTACAAATGAAAAGGGAAGATTCTGTATTCGCAGTTTTTTTGGTTTGTGTACCATAAATAGTCTAATGCTATCGCCATCTACAAATTTACGATTAAAGGATTCCAAGGCGTCAAATGGGGCTAAAGTATTTGCTTTTGTTAGTCCCAATGACAATATAAATTTCTTAATTGCTTCTGCCTTTATTCCTCTTCTTCTAAGTGCCTCAAGAGTCGGCAATCTTGGGTCATCATACCATGAAACCTTGCCCTGTTCTATCAATGACTTTAGAATTCTTTTTGAAATGGGCATTCCTTTGAATTCGAGCCTAGAAAAGAAACCCTGATATGGTTTTCTCATGGCTAATGCATCTAAAATTGCATTAATCAGGTCTTTTCGTAGCTCAAATTCTTTTGAACGAAAAGCATGGGTAACCCCATCGTTACTGTCTTCAATAGCTACTGCAAAATCGTAACTTGGCCATACTCTATATTTTTCTCCTAATGTGTAATGTTTCTCATCTATAATTCTAAACAACACTGGATCTCTCATTACCGCATTATCTGATTTCATATCTCCACGAAAACGAACAATTGCTTGTCCTGGCTTAAATTTTTCAAACATTTTTTCCCATCCTTGATTATTTTGTTTAATGTCTCTAAAACTACATTTGCATGATTTGCGTTCTTTTCGGTTCTTGCTAACGGTGTCTCTCTTACATGTACAAACATATGCCTTTCCAGAATTTATTAATTCAATTCCCTTTTCATAAAATAATTCCATATCATCTGAAGTATTTTTTATAATATCAAATTTGACACCTAACCAATCCAACCCAACTTTAATAGCTGCATGATATTCCATCCGTTCAGCTTCAGGATTTGTATCATCCATTCTCAAAATACATTTTCCTCCATACATCTTTGCATATTCTACATTGATTATCGCTGCTTTTGCATGTCCTATGTGAGGGTATCCGTTTGGCTCTGGTGGGAATCTAGTTACTACTTTACCCTCTATAGCTCCTTCTAATGGAGGCAAACCCTCTCTTTCCTCTTTTTTCTTTTTAGGTTTTAGTATGTCTGGAAAATTTTCTTCAATTTCCTTTTTTTGTTCCTCTAATGAAATTTGATTAACTGAAAAAACAACTTCAGAAATTTCCCCAATAATCTCATTTACTTTAGTACGAAATTCAGGTTTACTCCCAAGAATTTTTGATAGCACAATTTTATCCTGCGTTTTTCCTTCATGTTCAAATGCATTTTGTAAAGCGAACTTTCTGATTTCCTTTCTTACTTCATCATTCAAATTAGAACCCCTTTGTGGATGTTGGGTAGCACGTGTTTTTTATACTAATTGACAATTTCTTGCCTAGAACCCTTTGGTTTTTGCAGTAATAGTAAACTCAAATTCAACAGAAAAAACTAAAGATTGGTTCATCTTACCTAACTGAAATAAGAGCAAAATCTCTTGTTCAAAACATTATCATGAATGAAAATTTTAATGTAATATAATAAAGATTATTGAATAACATCTCTATTGGACCTTGATGCACTAATTGATATTATGAAAAACACTGGTTTTCTTACTGACAGCAGAGTAGAATCGGCTATTAGAAAAGTTCCACGCGATAATTTTGTACCCGATTCCCTGAAAAATAGAGCATATGAAAATGAACCAATTCACCTTATGGAAAAACAAACGATCTCCCAACCATCAGTAGTATCAAGAATGACAGAGTGGTTAGATCTAAAGGAGGGGCAAAAAGTTCTGGAAATTGGAAGTGGTTCTGGTTGGCAGAGTGCAATTCTTGCAAAAATTGTAGGTAACGGTAAAATTTTCACAGTTGAACGACATTCCAAACTTGCAAGTTTTGCAAAAAAAAATTTAGAAAAATTAGGAATAAAAAATGTAAAAATAATTCTTGGTGATGGACGCTTGGGTCTTCCCACAGAATCTCCTTTTGATAGGATAATGATTACTGCAGCATGTAGGGAAGTCCCTCAGGCATTATTGGATCAACTATCTTTAGGGGGTTTATTGATAGCTCCTGTTGGAGAAGATATTCAATCATTGATATTATTAAGAAAAACACCAGAAGGAATTGTAGAAATCAAAAGTCAAAAGGGGTATGTTTTTGTTCCACTCGTTTGATTAAAATTTTGACTCACTTTAGTTTATCTAGAAAATTTTCCCCCTTTGGGATTTGTCAAATTAGTTTTACGCTCTCAATTTTAGACGTAAATCTTCCCAAAAAATAATCTGAACCCATTATACAAACTTCCTAGCCTTCATCCTCTTGATTTTTTCTTGCAGTAAAAGACAGCCTTGAATAAGAGTTTCAGGTCTAGGTGGACAGCCTGGAACATACACATCTACGGGTAAA
>JADFOW010000005.1 GCA_022562615.1 Nitrososphaerota archaeon | reverse complement strand
GCTTTTCTTTTTGGTACCTTTCTTGCTGCTGTTTTTCTAGCTGGTTTTCTTGCTGCTTTTCTTTTTGGTGCCTTTCTTGCTGCTGTTTTTCTAGCTGGTTTTCTTGGTGCTTTTCTTTTTGGTGCCTTTCTTGCAGTTTTGATCTTCCTTACAGATTTTTTCTTTTTTGCTTGTAATTCTTGGAGTTTTACTACAACTTTACCTAGAGATTTTACTGCAGTTTCCTCAGCTTTAATGCGTTTGTCTAATTCCTTTTCAAGTTTTTCTGCAGCCTTATGACTTGAAGTCATAGTTTTCTGGAGTGATGGTTTTGATTGAGATTGTTTTTTAAGCTTGGAAGTGATTTTTAATTTTATTTCACTATTTTTTACAACTTGCTCAGCAATTTTTTTAGCAGTTTTTTGTCTAGATTTAATTTCAAATTTTAATTCCTCAATATGTGCTTTGATGGAGTTAATTTTAGCCTCAGCAGAATCTTTTTCTTCAGGATTTTCAGCAAATTCTATCTCTTGTTCGGTATCTGTTAGAATTTCTTTTTCCTTTTCTAGGCGCTCTTCTGCTGTTGTAACTAATCTTTGGATGCTTTCCAGCTGAGCGGTTTTTTGAGTTAAAATATCAGAAACACCTGAAGAATCTTCTTTTTCTGATTCAATTTTTTTATCCAAAGAAACTAACCCAGAGGAGGATCTTCTCTCAATCGATCTTGATTCTTTGAGTTGTTTTTCTACTTTTAATCTAACCTTTGAAACGTCTTGTTTTCTTTGTCTTAATTGTAGGACTAATTTTTCAAGTGAGGCCAATGAATTAATTCAAAACTAGGCTCGATTAAGTTGTTAATATGATCAGGATTTGACTTGGGTGTAAAGAAAATTAACATACTTTGATCGCAATAATTCATATTTAAAAAAAATATTAGTAAACGAATTTGTTTAAAGATATGGATTTTCATCCAAAGGATTTGCCAATTTTTAAAACATATGATCTAAAAGACGAAAAGGATGCATCAGATGCAGTAAACGATATGGTAGATCTTGGATTTAGCAATAGAAAAGAAGGATTCAAAGTTTTGATGCCAAAAAAAACAAAACTTGCAAAAAGGATTGGATTTTCAATTACAACTGGTGTCAACTATGGATTAAGGAAAAAAAAAGAAGTTTGTGACATAAAGTATTGGACATATCATTATGACAGTGAGCACTATGCCATGGTTTTGATAAGCAATAAGGTTCTTGAAGATCTAGGTTTTTGATTTATCAAAAATATTGTACAGTTTGGTCATGTGTGCAAGGACTCCAGTCAACAAAATTCCCAAAATCGCTCCTCCAATTACATCCATTGGGAAATGCTGTAAAACATAGATTCGACTAAGTGACACCAAAATCGGATAGGCAAATAACAAATAACATCCTCTAGGGAATCTATCAGATAAGACATATGCCAAGACAATTCCAAAAATAACAGATCTTGCAGCATGGCCTGATGGGAATGATGCGTCCAATCCGCCTTCACAGAACATAGCAAAGGTATCACGACTAATTTCTACTGGAAACGGCACTCCTTCATAATCAAAAGAAGGCCTATCTCGGTCCACGCCACATTTTATGTAACCTGTAAGCAATGTGGAGAGAAGCATAAGAATCATCAGGGTAATGCCAATTCTTCTGGTTTTTTTTATCAGAAGAATAATGACTCCAAATCCTAGCATGTAAAAGGTATCCCCACTTTCAGTTATTGATTGCATTATGATATCTAAAACTGGATTTCCAACATTCTCTGCAACAAAAGAGATTACACTTTGGTCAAAACCTTCAGAAATTTCAAAATACACCAAGCCAAGAACAATCAAAAATAAAATTACTAAAAGAACAAATGAACGAGACCTAAAATCAAAAATCCAATTTTGCAATTAGTTAAACCACATAGACATCATTTTTAATTTTTCCTAGTTAAAAAAAGTTTGAAATAAATCATCTGGTTCCTATGGAGATTTCAGAAATCTGATCGGCTCAAAGAATTTAACCAAGTGGATAATAGAGGGATCGTGAAGGTCCTCACACTAGATGATTTTGATCTTAAAGATAAGACCGTTTTTTTAAGAGTAGATATGAATTGTCCAATAGATTCCGAAACCTTGGAAATTACTGGGACCAAAAGAATTGAAGAAGTAATTGAAACAATTCAATCATTAAAGGAATCTAAAGTAGTGGTTGCGTCCCACCAAGGAAGAGTTGGAAACAAAGACTATACAAGAATGGACAAGCACGCCAAAGTTTTAGAAAAACTATTGAATAAAAAAGTAAAGTATATTGAAGATGTAATTGGAATTGCTGCACAAAATGAAATTAAAAATTTGAAAAATGGTGAAGTGTTACTTTTAGATAATCTACGTTTGTGTGCTGAAGAAAATTATGAATTCTCACCCGAAGCTGCCTCAAAAACCATCATGGTAAGTAGACTAGCCAAACTCTTTGATCTTTGTGTTTTAGATTCATTTCCAAGCGCTCACAGATCACATCCGTCAATTGTGGGATTTCCACAAATTTTGCCCTCATGTGCAGGACGTCTTACCGAAAGGGAGGTTAGAAATCTTGATGAAATAATGACAGTTGCCAAGGCACCACATGTTATTGTCTTAGGAGGCTCAAAGGTGCAAGATAGACTTGAGGCAATCCAACTGTTGATTCAAAACGGACGTGCAGACCACGTCTTACTTACAGGAGTAATTGGAAATGTATTCATGCGTGCCCAGGCACGAATCAAGTTTCCGCTAGGCATAGAAAGAGAAGAAGAGGTAGTAGCAAAGGCTCATTTTCTAATAGGAGAGTATCCAGATGTTTTTTCCACACCAGTAGATATTGCCATTGACAAGGATGGAGAAAGAGTGGAGATGGACGTAAGAGAAATTTCCAAGGGAGATAAAATTTATGATTTAGGTCCGAAGACATTAGATTTCTATTCAAAATTAATTGCAGGTGCCGGAACTGTTTTCATCAGTGGTCCCGCAGGATTTTTTGAAAAAGAAAACTTTAGCTTTGGAACAAAAGGATTGCTAGAGACGGTGGCAAATTCAATGGCAACCACAATAGTTAGTGGAGGACATTTGAATTCAGTTCTAAAGAGCCTAGGATTAACAGATAAGATAAATCATGTCAGCACAGCAGGTGGTGCACTAGTTCTTTATCTTACCGGTGAAAGGCTTCCAATGATCAAAGCATTGGAAGAGGCTGCAATAAGACATAGAAGTTAAAGTGTTTCCTTACAGGAAGGATTAGGGCATATTTGTTTTTCAGATTCACTCAGATAGATTTCGTTGTTACAAGAATTACAATGACGTTTTTTAACAGAATCAAAGAGCTTAAGCCAGATTGTTGTAAAGTTTTGTGCAATGTTTCTTGCAAGACCGGAATCACAAATCTCATTGATGTAGGGTTCTAAATCATCAATTAACCAAGAAGAATCAAAATCTCCTCCCAGCTTTATTGTTTCAAAGATTTCATCGTTGGTAAATTTAGTATCAACATTATTGTATTTTTCAAAAATAATTTTTCTAATTTGTAGTTGAATTGGAGTAGATGGAGTAAATGTACTCATTTACTAGTATAGGTTTGCTGCCTCTTCTTTTAACGTATCTACATCTTGAGAATCTTTCAGATGCTTTCCAAGATAAGAGTAAAGAGCAGATTTTAGAACTTTGAGTGAGAGTAATGCACATTTTATTCGTACCGCTTGTAGATGTTCAAGGCCCAGTTCACTTAGAATATCATTTTTTGAGATGTTTCTGACCTCATCGATTTCTTTGCCCTTTACAATTTCTGTCAATACTGACGAGCAAGCCATGCAAATAGCGCAGCCTTTGCCATGAAATTTAATATCCGATACTTTGTTATCATTAAATTTCATGTCAATATCGATGCTGTCCCCACATAATGGGTTAGAGTCATGAAAAGTAACATCATGGTCTTCGATTTTTCCATAATTGATTGGATTTCTTGAATAGTCAATAATCATCTCATGATAAATGTCAGCGTTGCTCAAAGTTTGAAAATCCTCGCTACCTTGTTTAATGAGTTGATTAATTTATCAATCTCTTCTTTTGTGTTGTAAATGTAAAAGCTTACTCTGGATGTAGCAGCAACGTTTAGTCTTTCCATAAGCACTTGAGCGCAATGGTGTCCGGATCTTATTGCTATTCCTTCTCCATCTACTATTTGGGCTACATCATGTGGATGGACATCTGCAAAATTAAATGAAATTACTCCACCACGTTTTGAGATATCCCTTGTTCCATAGATGTGTAGTCCCTTAACACTAGATAGTTTCTCCAGAGCATAGGAGGTCAATTCAATTTCGTGTTGTCTAATGTTATCCATTCCAATTTTTAAAAGATAGTCGATTGCGGCACCAAATCCAACAACATCGGCAATGCTTGGTGTTCCGGCTTCAAACTTGTATGGCAAATCATTCCAAGTTGTTTCGTATTTGTGAACTTCTCTTATCATGTCACCGCCGCCTTGAAATGGATTCATAGTCTCTAAAACTGATGTTCTAACCCACAAAATTCCAATGCCAGTGGGACCTAGCATTTTATGTCCGGAAAATGCAAAAAAGTCACAGCCTAATTTTTCAACATCTACCCTCATGTGAGGTACTGCTTGGGCACCATCAATCAAGGTCAATACTCCTGCAGCCTTACATTTGGATATTATTTTCTCAGCATCAGAAATTGTTCCCAAAACATTTGACACCAGACTGAAGGTAACCAGTTTAACCTTACCTGTGGCAAGATATTTGTCAAGGTCATCTAAAATTAATTCACCATCGTCATCCATGCCAATGTACTCTAATTTTGCGCCTTTTTCTTTGGTCAATAATTGCCAGGGAACAATATTACTATGATGCTCATACTCAGTAGTAACGATGATGTCGCTTTCCTTCAAATGATCTCTTCCCCATGCATATGCAACTAGGTTAATTGCCTCGGTTGTTCCTCTAACAAAAATAATTTCTTTCCTGTTTTTAATATTGATTAAATCTGCAACCTTATCTCGTGTTTGTTCGTATAGTTCAGTCGCCTCTTCTGCTAATGCATAAACTGCTCTGTGAATGTTAGCATTATGATTTCGATAAAAATCGGTTATTGCATCTATTACTTGGTTCGGTTTTTGTGTGGTAGATGCATTGTCCAAATAAACAAGATCCTTATTTTCTCTAACAGTCCTCTTTAAAATTGGAAAGTCTTTTCTAATATTTTCAAAAGATGTTTGTGAGCTTTGCATTATCTAAACCTCCACGTAAATCTTGTTTTGTTCTATTTTAACATTGTACGTCTTTAGTGGATTTTCAGCAGGAAGATTTTGCGGTTTTCCATCTTTTAAATTAAACACAGAAAGATGCAAGGGACATCGAACTCCTTCTTCGCTAAGAAATCCAGTTGACAAGTCGGCCTCTGCATGTGTACATATCATATCAGTTGCGTAAATATTTCCCTTTAGGTTTGCCAAAAGAATTTTTTTATCATCAGTATGAAATCCAAACAGCTGTCCATCTTTCACTTGGTCTAAACTACAAGCTTTAATCCACTGAGACAACTTAATCACCTGTATTTGTAGTGCTGCTCAATCTCCGCATCTTCGTTGTATCGAGTTTCTTCAATTTCAACAAATTTTGCAAGTTCTTCATCAGTGTTTATTGTTAATTCTTTGTCATTCCATTTTGATTCAATTAGGTATGCAATCCATGCTCTTACTTGGAAAGACATTTTTCTTGATAATGGTTCCAAGAATCCTTCAATAATTGTTTTTTCTGCCTCATCATGGCTTAAACATCTTGTTTCAAGATAGAAGAGTTGTTCCTCGTCAATCTGAGCTACAGTTGCAGAGTGAGTGGCCTTGACATCATTTGTAAGAATCTCTAAACCCGGAATTGAATCTGATTTTGCATCCTTGTCCAATAGAATCGACCGTCCTGACAAAAATGAGTTTGATTTTTTTGCATTCTCCTTAATTCTAATCATTCCTTTGAACAGCGATTTGGATTTATTTCTAAGGATAGACTTTTCAACGACTCTTCCCTCAGTTGCGGGGGCCTCATGATTTATGTTTATTTGAATGTCAAATGATTGTTCATTGTTTCCAAAGATTACTTCAGAGTCATTGGCAGAAGCACCTGAACCATTAAGATTGTATTCTATTTGGTACCTAGACAAAATAGCACCAAACAATCCAGAATACCAGTTTACTTTGGCATCTTGTCCCAGGTCTGTTCTTCTAGTACAAAAGTTAACTGTGCTTTGGTTCATCATTTGCAAGGTTGTCACATCGAGTTGAGCATTGGACGCGACATTTGTGTTAAATAATTCAAGATATGCTTGCTGTTTTTCTGATTTTGTTGAGTAGAGTTCTTGAACAATTGTTCCCTCGCAACTCTCATCTGCATATACAATGTTTCTGGATATTATAGATATGCCATCATCAGACAAACAAGTTAGGATGTGAATTGGTTTGTCTAGTATGAGATTTTTTGGAATATGAATAAAAATTCCCGAATTAAAGGCTGCATTGTTTAGTGCTGTAAATTTATCGTTTTTAGAGTCGGAGGATTCGAGTGATTTTTTTACTAGATCAGGATTATTTTTTATTGCATCCTCAATTGATGAGATTATAAGTCCCTTTGATTTTAGTTCATCAGAGATATTGATTTTGTGAATATGAGTTCCAATTTGTATAACACAGGTTTCCTTTTCTAATTCTCCTAATCGTTTTTGCAGAAAACTTGGGATTGCATCAGTTGTTGATAATGACAGGGATACTTGTTGTGGGTCCATTTTTTTGGCATCAGTGTATTTGTTGTAAAGTGGGGATGTCTCAATTGGAAGGCTCTCATAAACAGATAGAGAATTTTTCCTGTATTCTTTTAGCCAATCTGGCTCATTTTTAGATGAAGAAATTTCATCAATGTGGCTAATACTAATAGTCGAAAGGGTTTGAGACATGACTAAACATTTTAGTCTAACCGACTGAATTATCCATCTCTATTTTGATGAGTCGGTTTAATTCTACTGCGTACTCCATTGGTAACTCTTTTGTAAATGGTTCCATGAATCCATTTACAATTAATGAAAGGGATTCGTCTTCGGAAAATCCTCTACTCATAAGGTAAAAGATTTGATCATCACCAATTTTTCCTACAGTCGCCTCGTGAGTGATGGTGGCGTCTTCTTGGTTGATTTCCATGTATGGATAAGTCTCAGTCTTTGATGTGTCATCTAATAGCAAGGCATCACATCTTACAGTTGCTTTTACATTGGTAGCACCCTTTGCAACGCTTAGCAATCCTCTGTATGTTGATTTTCCATTAAGTCTGCTTACAGATTTTGAAGTAACTTTTGAGGTAGTGTTTGGTGCAAGGTGGATCATTTTAGCTCCTGTATCTTGATGTTGGTCTTTTCCTGCAAATGCAACTGATAGTGTTTCACCATATGCACGCTCACCCAGCAGATATATGCCAGGATACTTCATTGTGAGTCTGCTTCCAATGTTGCCATCAATCCATTCTACTGTTGCACCTTCATATGCATAAGCACGTTTTGTTACAAGATTGTAAACATCGTTACTCCAGTTTTGGATTGTCGTGTATCTTAGTTTTGCATCTTTGTGTGCAACTAGTTCTACAACAGCAACGTGTAGTGATTCTGAAGAATAGACAGGAGCGGTACATCCCTCAATGTAATGCACTTCTGCACCTTCATCTACAATGATCAATGTTCTTTCAAATTGACCAATGTTTTCTGCATTGATTCTAAAGTATGCTTGTAGAGGCATGTCAACTTTTACGCCAGGTGGGATATAGATGAATGAGCCGCCACTCCATACTGCACTGTTTAGTGCTGCGAATTTGTTGTCTTCTGGAGGAATAATTTTAGCAAAGTATTTCTTAAAAATCTCTGGTTGTTCTTTTAGAGCTGAATCAGTATCTAAAAACAAGACTCCTTGTTTTGCTAAATCTTCTCTTAAGCTATGATAAACAACTTCTGACTCGTATTGTGCCCCAACACCTGCAAGGAATTTCTTTTCAGCTTCTGGAATTCCTAGCTTGTCAAAAGTACTTTTTACTTCTGCAGGAACATCGTCCCAATTTTTTTCAACCTTCTCAGTTGCTTTTGCATAATAGTAGATATTTTGGAAATCAATTGCACTGAGATTTCCGCCCCAAGTAGGCATGGGTTTTTTCATAAATATCTCATAGGATCTTAGTCTAAAGTCAAGCATCCATTGTGGCTCATCCTTCATTTTACTGATTGCGATTACAGTATCCTTTGAGAGTCCTTTTTTGCTGAGATGTACATACATGTCAGTTGAATCTTTAAAATCATATTTTGAATGATCCATATCAAGATTTTCAATTGCCATGTTGAACATAACCCCGTTATATTATAAATAGATGCGGAAAAATAGGTTCAGCTAAATAGGCAGAGCTAAACTAGCGCATGAAGCTAATCTAACTTAGTTTTGAATTATTTGTTAGGAAGCCAAAGATTCGGAAGAAAATAAAAAAAGAGGTTATAGTTTTGGTATGGCTCTAGTGTATTTGGAAGACATCAACACAACAGCTCCTATTGCAACAAACATTACAACTGTTGCAATTACTCCAAATTCAGGAATCACATTAAACATCAAAATTTCTCCTCGTGGTCCACTCCAATTTTCTTCGTCACCTGGTAGTCCAAAACCAAGTATAGTTACTTTGATGTCCACTGGATCAACTGAATCTAAAGGTATAGTTGAATGGATACCAGTTCCTTCATCTTCATATGCCCCCAAAATTGAAAGAATCTCTTGACCATTTTGTGAAACCAAAAGATCATAGTTTGCATCTTTTATTACAGCCCCACCACTTGAATCTCTAAATTTTATTTCAAGTGACATTTCTTCATTGGCTACCGGATTACTTACTATAATTTCTGCACGTACTTTGCCATCTTCAGAGATTCCAGAAACTGTTGTTTCATCTTCCGGAGGAGCACCAACAATAATTGTTCCTGGTGCGATTTCTGTTCCTTCAGTTGCTTGAACAGTTACTACTCCTGCCATCCATGGGTGAACCATACAAAAGTAAGTAAATTCACCTTCTGATTCAAATTTGTGTGAGAAAGTTGTTCCTGCCATAAACAAGCTACTGTCAAATTCACCAGAGGGTCCCTGTGCTGCGCTTCCAGCAGTAACGGTGTGAGCTGCCGTGTCATCGTTGGACCATGTTACCTCGCCGCCAACATCGATTGTTACCTCATATGGAACAAAACATTCGTTTGTCACCTCACATCCTGGAACCGAAGTCCCTTGTGGAGCGCTAACACTCACAGTTGCATGATCTGCAAATGCAGGACTTGCAACAACAATTATAGAGATTGTAAACAGTATCAAAAATGAATCTAGCATTATTTTCTTTTTAGAATGCATTGTAATCAGTACAAAAGTGTGGCTTAAAAGATTGTTGCAAGGCTATTGCAATAATGTTTCTTTGATTTTGTCAAAGGATCCAAGAACCGTATGCACTTCAGCTACAGTGTTTTTCACATTGAAATTTTTTAGCTCATCAGCAGTAAATGGTCCTATAGCCACAATTGAAGATTTTTGCAAATTTTCCAATAATGAATTTTTCTCATGATCCTTGGACATTATCTCAAAAAAGGCTCTAACTGATGATGCACTTGTAAATACAATTCCGTCAATTTTATTTTGAGCAAAAAGTTCTCTAAATTCATTCCATTGGGTCGTGTCCCTAAACGCACATACATCATATAGAAGAATTTCTTTTACATCAATTCCTATTTTGTTTAATAGTTCTTTCAAAAATGGAGTGGAGGCTCCGCTTCGGGGCACAATTATTTTTTTCCCAACTGCATGTAATTTTGTAAATAATTCCCCTACACCAACTGAAGAGAAGGTATTTGGCATATGTGCAACTTTGATTCCTTCTTTTTCCAGTGCATCTTTAGTTTTAGGGCCTACGGCTATCACTATTGTGTTTGCCACTGCTAATTGTAATTTTTCAAATTTTGAAACTTGTCTTGCAGTATCAAAAAGGAGTCTTACAGCTTTTGAGCTCATAAATACTGAATAATCAGGATCATATTGTTTTAGCGAATCTAAAAATTCGTCAACTATTTTTTCACCCTTACTTACCAGTTCAATTGTAGGTAATGGAAGAGGTCTTACGTTATTTTTTGTAGCCATCTCAATAAATTCTGAAGAGTCTTCTTTGGATCTGGTGATAGCAATTATCTTTCCTTCAAGCATTTTTTCTCCATCCTAAAGTATCTGACAAATCCACTACCTTGCCTATTATAATATTGGTAGGTGGTGTAATTTTTGCAGCCTTAACATATTTTGCTATATTTGACACATTTCCTTTAACCATTTTTTGTTGTGGAGTAGTTCCGTTTTGTATTACAGCAACAGGGGTGTTTTTATCAATCCCTCCAGCAATTAGCTGCTTGCAAATAATATCAATTCTGGATAATCCCATCATAATTACAATAGTGTCAACTGATTTTGCAAGCCTTTTCCATTTTACAGCTTCTTTTTTCTTTTCTGGGTCTTCATGACCTGTAACAAAAACTACCGAAGAAGAATAGTTTCTATGAGTAAGTGGGATTCCAGCATATGTAGCTGAACCAATTCCAGAAGTAATTCCGGGAACAATTTCATATTTCACTTTGTGTTCCTTTAGAAATTCTGCTTCTTCTCCACCACGTCCAAAAATAATTGGATCACCACCTTTTAACCTAACAACATTTTTTTCAGATTTTGCATGTTTCAACATCAAGTCATTTGTCATATTTTGATGAGTTGTATCATCTCCTACTGCTCGTCCAACGTAGATTTTTTTTGCAGATTTTGGAATTAAGGAAATTATTTTTTTGCTTACCAACCTATCATAAAGTACCACGTCAGCTTTTTGTAATAATTCCACTGCCTTTAATGTAATTAATTTACTGTCACCCGGACCTGCACCGACAAGATAGACTTTTCCTGTCATTTTTTATTCCATTCCTCTACTTTCTCTCTCCAATTTAATGCAAGATGATTTACTCCTTTCTCACGAAGTTCTTCTCCTACTCTTTGACCTAATGAAACAGGATCATTTTTGGGTCCTGATTTTTTTACAAGAATTGATTTTTTTCCATCAACTGAAAATGCCGACACACTAAGACTCATCTCCCCTACAGTTGATTGGGCATATGCACCAATGGGAAATCTGCATCCAGAATCGACATAATCAGATAAAGCACGTTCTGCCTCAATTTCCAACCTAGAATTGGCATCTTCAATTTTTTTTAGCATAGAAAGGGTATCAAAATCATCTGCCCTTGCAACAAGGGCGAGTGCACCCTGACCAGGAGATGGAGAAAAATCATCAATAGACAGAGTAGAGTACTTTACATCAAGCCCTAGTCTCGTAATTCCAGCTTGGGCGAGAACAACTGCATCGTAATCACTTCCAGACACTTTTCTAATTCGAGTTTCAATATTTCCCCGTATTGGTTTAACAATCACATCAGAGCGTTTTCTTTTTACCTGTACAGCACGCCGTAAAGAACTAGTACCAATTATAGCTCCCGGTTTTATTGTATCCAAGGTGGTGCCATCCGAGGAGATAAAAATATCGTTTGCTTTTTCTCTTTTTGGAATACAAGCCAAAACTAAGTTTTCATCTAATGTAGAGGGGACATCTTTAAGACTATGAACTGCAAAGTCTATCTTTTTTTCCGCTACTGCTCTATCAATTTCTTTTTCAAATATTCCTTTTTGGTCAATAGTGAATAAAGGTCTATCATCAATATCACCTTTAGTCTTTATTGTTTTAATTTCAAATTCTAAATCAGGATTGATTTTTTTTAGCTCAGATATTATGCCGTTTGTTTGTGCAAGAGATAGTTGACTTCCTCTTGCTCCAACTACATACTTCAATTTTTCACCGACTTGAGAGCCTTTTGATAAACATCAAGAGTTTGATTTAGATCAGTTTGTGTGTGGGCATTAGATAGAAAAATAACTTCAAATTGAGAAGGTGCAATAAATATTCCATTTTTCAGTAATGTTTTAAACATTTTTTGGAATTTTTTGGAGTTAGCCTTTTTTGATGTGGCATAATCTGTTACAGGTTTATTTGTAAAAAATATCTGAAACATTGAAGAGATAAAATTTATCTGATGCGGAATCTTGAGGTCCGTTGCAATATCATCTAATGCGTGGACAAATCTTGCATTATAACGCTCAAGTTTAGAATAAAGTTTGTTTTTGATTTTGTTTATTGTGTTAACAGAACTTATCGCAGCTGAGACTGATATTGGATTTCCAGCAAAGGTAGATGCCTGATAAACTTTACCTCCTGGGGAAAGCAAGTCCATAATATCCTTCTTGCCTCCAACTGCAGCAATAGTAAATCCGTTTCCCAAGGCTTTTCCAAGTGTAGTAATGTCGGCTTTAATTCCAAAGTATTGCTGCGCGCCACCAGAAGAAACTCTAAAGCCAGTTACAACTTCATCAAAAATTAGTGGAATATCATGTTGTTTTGTAATTTTTCTCAAGTCATGTAGAAAATTTTTTTTAGGTAAAATTAAGCCCATGTTTGCTAAGATGGGTTCGACAATAACACCTGCTACGTCTTTGTTTTTTCTAATTGTGCTTTCCAAATCTTCAAAATTATTGTATTGCACTACCAAGGTATTTCTTGATACTTCATCTATCACACCGTCAGAAACTGATATTCCATTATGCGCAGAACCCGAACCTGCTTTAACTAAAACAGTGTCATGGGCCCCATGATAACATCCTTCAAATTTTATGATCTTTTTCTTTTTTGTAAAACCACGCGCTAATCTTATTGCAGTCATGGTTGCCTCACCGCCAGTGTTAACCAGTCGAACCTTTTCAATGGAGGGAAAGTTTGTACAAATTAATTTTGATAATTCAATTTCAGCAGAAGTTGGAGTACAGTACAATGTCCCGTGTTTTAATTGATCTGTTACAGCTTTGAGAATTTCTTTTCTTCCATGTCCTAAAAGTAAAGAACCATACCCGATACAATAGTCTATGTAACGATTTCCATCTTCATCCCAAATGTATGCCCCGTCGGATTTTTTTGTGAAGAACGGATATGGTTCAAAATACCTTACTGGGCTGTTGACACCAGATGGAATTACCTTTTTTGCATTAGTAAATAATTTCTTAGAACTAGTCAACAATTGATTGTGTATTTGGGCCATTATTATTCGTAATATCAGGAATTTCCTGACTTTCGCTGCTTTGCAAATTTGCCTCTAAACAAAAATGCCACAAGTGTTGTACCAACATATGGGGCTGTACAATAAAGCCATAAATCATTAATCGAACCAGATAACAAAGCAGGTGCCAGTGCGCGTGCGGGATTCATTGCTGCACCAGAGATTACAGCTAAAAAGAAAATGTCAAGGCCCACTATTCCACCAATTGCAATTCCACTAAACCCCTTGAGGCCTTTGGTATAAACTACAGTAAAGATTACTGCCATCAATAATCCTGATGCTAGTACTTCTACAGGAAATATCAAAAAAATTGAATAGTCATAGTTTGGAACATTTGCTCCAAGATTTGCCTCTGTTCCAATAAAAGTCATTACAAATAAAGAGCCAAGTATTGCACCAATGATTTCTGCTGTCAAATACCAAGCTATCTGAATTTTAGTAATATGACCTGTGATATAATATCCAATTGTAACTGCGGGGTTGAAATGCGCAAGTGAAATTTTTTTAAAAGAATACACGCCAATAATTAATGCAATAAATGGAGTAACTGCTACAAACCAAATTCCATATGCTCCACCAATCTGCATATCATAAACTATAGACCCCGTTGCAAAGATTACAAGAATAAATGTTCCAATCAGTTCAACTGTAAAGATTTGTGGATTTGAATATGTCATAAATCATCTTCAAGTTTTTTTATCAATGTCAAGATTTTTGATCCTATTTGGTCTTGAATCTTTCTCACCTCATCAATTGTTTTTCCTTTAGGATCAGCAATGCTACTTTCCAGCATATCTTTTACAAACAATGAAGTACATGACTCTTGTTCTATACATCTCATGTTTACAGATTTGATTGAATAAGCTCCAAGATTGCCATTTGATTGATTCAAAAACTTTTTGGGTAAAATAAAAACCAAATCCTCACTTGATTATGTAAACAGCCCAATCAGGTATGTAAAGGCAATTCCCAAAGCAGCGCTACCAGGAATGGTGATTATCCATGCAAATACAATCTGTTTTCCTACATTCCATCTTACTGCACGCCGCCTTCTTACAGATCCGGCTCCCATGATTGTGCCAGTAATGACATGAGTGGTACTTGCAGGAATTCCGAGTGTGGCAAAAATGGCCAACATCAATCCGCCACCAGTTTCAGCTGCAAATCCCTGATATGGTTTAAGTTTGGTAATTCTAACCCCGAGCGTCTTTATGACTTTGTATCCTCCAAAGAAGGTACCCAAGCTCATTGCAGTTGCGGCCGCAAAGATTACCCAAATCGGCATTTCTAATTCTTGAATTAATCCAGCTGAAAACAAAATTAGAACAATTATTCCCATAGTTTTTTGACCATCATTTGCACCATGAGTTAAAGCAAACCAAGCTGAAGAAATTATTTGTAATCTACCAAAAGTCTTGTTTACTTTTCCAGGTCGGCGATTCGCAAAAATCGCGATTATTAGCCCCGTTAACAGAAAGCCGATAATGATTCCACCTACTGGAGCAATGACTATTCCAGTAAATACTTTTGATAAACCGTCAAAAACAAGTTTTTCAAAACCTAATCCCATGATGCCTGCCCCCATTATTCCACCAACTAAAGAATGGCTGTTAGAAATAGGTAATCCGAAGTATGTGCACAAAGTACTCCAGACTATTGCACCTACTAAACCTCCAATAATCATGTAAACTGTAATGTCGTCAGGACTGACAATCCCTTTCGCAATTGTTGTTGCTACTGCTACACCAAAAATAAACGGGCCAATAAAATTTGCAACAGCAGATAGCATGACTGCTTGAAGAGGTTTAAGCACACGTGTCCCAATTACTGTCGCAACCGAATTTGCAGAGTCATTAAATCCATTTACAAAATCAAAGATTAATGCTATAATTATTGCAGCAATTGCGACTTCAATCATAATTCCACTCTAGGTATATTTCAGAACTATGTCTTCAATGACGTCGGCAACATCCACACATCTGTCTGATGCAGTTTCCATTGTTTCATAGATATCTTTGAGTTTAATGATATGTATTGCGTCCTTAGAAGTAAAGAGTTCGCTTATTGCATCTCGGTATAGATCATCTACTTTATGCTCAATGTCACTGGTATTTCGGCAATGACGTATCATATCTTGAGGATTTTTGATGTGTTGTAACTTTGATATCATGTATTCAACTTCCTTTGTAGCCTTTACAAGTTCATTTGCTATTTCTAACGAATATGGAGGAGCTGTGGTAATTTTGTAACTGGATAACCTAGCTGCAATTCCATCAATGAAATCAATGACATCGTCGGTTTTTGAGGCTATTCTTTGCATATCTTCACGGTCTAGGGGAGTGATGAATGTCTTGTTTAATTCAAAAAAAATTTCACGGGTAAGGACATCTCCCTCTTTCTCAAGTGAACGAATTTTTTTTGAATAATCCTCATTTTTAAGATCAGATAGTACCAGTACTAGTTCTTCAGATGTCTCAACTGCCTTTTTTGCAAGGTTGTCAAGAATCGCTAAAAGTTGTTTCTCATTGGATTTTATCCAAGAAAACCATTGTCCCATAATGAATCCCAAATAAAATATTAGTTATTTATGTTGTATATACTACCTATGTGTCTATATAGCAACTTTAGAAAATTGGTTTCAACAAATTTCAAGAATTTACATAAACAATAATTTTAGTGTGCGATCAATGTGTTTGAAAAAAAACAAAGTCTAAAAAAAACCTAAGTTTTATTTGAATCAATAAAATTTTTATTCCAGTTTCTTAGATCAATGAACTTCCATGATTTCCATAATCTAGAATCAAATTAAAAGATCAAAAGATAATTATGAAAAATGCCATAATTGAAATAAATCAAAATGGTTTGTTTACTTCACGAGTAAAGACATAGCTTGCAATACCCACCATAATCAAAACAAAGATAGAGATCACCACAATGCTCAGAATTATCGGAATCCCTCCCTCAGAAACTCCAGTCATCATTTCTCTTATTAGTAAAACCGCGTATGTAACAGGGTTTAGTCTTGCAGCAAATGCAAGCCAATCAGGAAGCAATTCCAAGGGAAATAGAGCAGGGCTGAGCATAAACAAAGGCAAGCCAAGAAAATTAATCATTCCCCAGAATGTCTCCTGAGATTTTGCAGTAGCTGCCACCGCTACAGATATTCCAGAAAATCCCAATGAAAACAAAATTACAATTCCCATAATAGGTGCAATCATCAGAGGGTCTGGAAACCTCACACCTATTGCCAAAGCTATTCCTAAAATCAAACTAGCTTGAAGGGCAGCAACCAAGGAGATTGCGAACATTTTTCCAAGTGCGATAGAAGGGCGAGATATTGGAGATGTTAAGGCTTTGTTCATAAATCCATACCGCCTATCCCAAAGAGTATTAACTCCACCAAATATGCTAGTAAATATTGCAGTTAGTATAATGATACCAGGTGTCATAAACTCAATGTACTCGCCATCAAATCCGACTGATTGAATCAATGGTTGAGTTCCAGAGAAAGTATTTCCAACGACGATAATCCAAATTGCAGGTTGAATGAATCTAATTAAAATACCACTTCTTGATTTTTTATATCGTTTGAGTTCACGCCAAAAAATAGTATAAGTATCGTAGAGCAACAAGCTCATGCGCGTAACCTCTTCATCTTTGCATGTTCTAGTTTGCGATTAAATCCACCCTCGTCATCTCGTATTTCATGACCAGTGTATGAAATAAAAACATCATCAAGTGTTGGTTGGGTCAGAGAGATGGAATTTATTTTTACTTTCAAATTAGATGATATCTGAAAAATTTTTGGAATGACTTCAGTTCCCTTTGATGCAAATAATGTAATCTTGTTTTTATCCTGATTTATCTTGTTGATTAATTCAATTTTTCCTAATTCCGAAAGGAACACTTTTTCAGCGTCTCCATTTTCAATCGTTAGGGAGATTACCTCCTTTCCCATTGCACTTTTCAAGTTTTGAGGAGAATCAATTACCTGAATCTTTCCACCGTCAATTATTCCAATTCTATCACAGAGTTGGTCTGCTTCTTCCATATAGTGAGTAGTTAAAAAAATCGTAATCTCAAACTCTTTGCGGATTTTTTTAATATATTCCCAAATTTTCCTTCTCGTTTGAATATCAAGACCAACTGTCGGTTCATCTAAAAACAAGACTTTAGGCCTATGCAGGAGACCGCCTGCAATATCCAGCCGTTTTCTCATACCACCAGAATAGGTTACTACTGTTTGGTTTTGCTTTTCAGATAATTCAATTAATTCTAAAATCTCATCGATCCTGTTTTCGATTTTATCTTTTGGAATGTGATTTAGTCTAGCCTGAAGTAAGAGATTCTCTCGACCTGTAAGATACTCGTCTACTGTTGTTTCTTGTTGAACATACCCAATGCTTTGTCGAACTTGTTTTGGGTGAATCCTTACATCAAAACCCGAAACTAACCCCTGACCTGATGTGGGTTTAAGCAGTGTAGTTAGAATCATAATTGTTGTGGTTTTTCCAGCACCGTTAGGTCCAAGGAATCCAAAAATTTCACCCTTCTCAACATTAAATGAAATATCATCGACTGCCTTTAGATCTCCAAAGGATTTTGAAAGAGACCTTGTTTCAATTGAATACAACACTTTGATCGTTAATCTCAATTATAAATTGCTAATCGTTGAATGCAGCCGATCCTCATAAACAATTTAAGGGCCTACAGAATCTTTTTTTGCATGAAAGGTCTTTGTCAAGTGTGTCACTCATCAAATGTAGAAATAACATTGGAAACAGGAGTTCCCACATGTACTGGATGTAAAAAAACAATCCATAATTAAAATTTAAAAATTTTTTAATTTTTTGTATATTTTAATTAGGAAGATTTTTTCAAAAAAAATTGATTGCCACATTTTGGAAATAGGCATACTAAAATGCTTCCGGCAGGACTTGTGTAAAAAATGAATATTACAATAGATCGGGTTTAATAGGAATTTTTCATATTGGAATTTTGGCGATAGAGATGATCAAGTGAATAGTGTAAGAAAAACAGTACCGATAATATTTGGAATTTTGATTTTAACTGGTACAGTTGGATTTCAGTTTGCACCAATGACTGTTCAAACAGCAGAAGCAGTGCATTCTAAAAAAATAATCGGATACTTTCCGGAATGGGAATCTGCAGATGTATCTGCTATTAATTATACTAAACTAACTCATATCATTTATTTTCACATTTGGCCAAACGCAGATGGAACACTTGATACAAGTGCAGTAGTAGAAGAAGATCTCTATAACATTCGTAATAATGCAACTGCTGCAGGAGTAAAGGTGTTGATTGCAGTTGGTGGTTGGGGGGTATCTAATGGATTTTCTCCTATGGCTGCTGACGAGGTTGCAAGAGAGAATTTTGTTAACAATATTGTACAGTTCTTAGATTATTATGAACTTGATGGTGTGGATATTGATTGGGAGCCAATTGATACTGAAACTAAAAAAAATAATCAGGCAATATTGTTAGATGTCTTGAAAACTGCACTGCCTGATAAACTTGTGACAGTTGCAGTAAATGCCGAAAGGTTAGATCTTTACCCAGATTCAGCAGATGATGTTGATTGGGTGAATCTTATGGCATATGATATGAATTGGAGACACGGGGAGCACTCAAATTTTGATGATGCGGTGGCAGCATTAGAAAGATATGTTGCTGAAGGAATTCCAGAAGAGAAACTTGCACTGGGGATTCCGTTTTATGGAAGAAATGATCAAGCAAAGGCCATGAAATATGAAGACATTGTAGCTACTTGCAATCTTTCACCATCAGATAATTATTGTAATGGTTATTTTTTCAATGGAATTGACTTAGTTAAACAAAAAAGCCAGTTTGTTTTAAACAGCAATTATGCTGGAGTAATGATTTGGAATTTGGGCCAGGATACATATGATGATACATCTTTGTTAAATGCGATTTATGAAGTTCTAGATGTTCCACCACCCCCTTCAGGACCACCTCTAGCTAATCCTGACAGTTATTCTGTTAATGTGCTAAATACTTTGAACATACCTTCACCAGGAGTTTTGTTAAATGATATTGAACCCGATGGAGATACCATGACAGCAATACTTGATTCTACTACAAGTAATGGTGACTTAACGCTTAATCCAAATGGTTCGTTCTGGTATATCCCAAATTCTGATTTCCTTGGTATAGATTCCTTTAGCTATAGCGCTTTTGATGGAAATTTTACTAGCAATATTGTAAACGTCACAATCCAAGTAAATACAACTCCAAGTGTTATTGAAGAAACATCTTCTGGGTTTTTGGATAGAAAAATTGTAACTAGTGTAACAACAAGTGATTCAATTTTAGGAATCTCAAACAATCTTTACATTACATCAATATCGGTAAATCCCAATATCGATGTAGAATCAGTTACAGGCATGAATTTAGGTTGGATGCCACTCCGTTCTCAGTGCGGATCAATGGGAGGATCACAAACTGAAGTATGGTATGCAATAGGGAATGAAACAACATCAGATGGAGTTATCACTGCTCAACTTGCCTCTGGTGCAAAATCAATGGTGGTTTCCGCTAGTAGGATATCTGGAATAAATCCACAAGATCCATTTGGTACAATATTTTCTGGTAATTATTATGGAGAAAATGGTTCATGTTCAGATGGAAATGTTACTAATAATTATAATATCCAAATGAATATTGAAAACCAAAATTCAATGTTGTTTGGAGTAATAGGTGCATCTCAAGAACAAAATGGATATCAACATACACCAGGTCCAGGATTTGTAGAAATTTTTCACTGGGTTACAAAATTCAATGATGTTGGATTATCAGTAGTCCAAAAACCAAATGTACCAATATCTACAGAGTCATTTGATGGAACATTTTCTCAGCTCCGTGATTGGCATGTAATTGGGATCGAGATTAAACCACAAGGATTGGGCAGTACAACAAACAGTCCTCCAATAGCAGTTTTAGATGGACCTTACAGCGGAATCGAAGACTCGGCCATTTCATTTGATGGAATAGGTTCCTCAGATCCAGATAACGATTCTTTGACGTTCTCTTGGGATTTTGGTGATGATTCAACAGGTTCAGGTCAATCTCCCACTCATGCATATGGTTGGGGAGATACTTTCACAGTTACGCTAACAGTGAGTGATGGTAAAGGAGGTAGCGATACTGCAACTTCTTTGGCTACAATTACAGAAGTCAATGATACGCCAATAGTTGATGCAGGTGGCCCATACACCGGAACTGTAAACAACGCAATAACATTTGATGGCTCTGCATCATATGATCCTGATAATCAAGATGAGACGGAAATCAATGATCAAACCCTAAATTATTCGTGGGACTTTGGTGACACGTTAACAGGATCAGGTGTTATCACCACTCACTCATATACTTCAACTGGAGACTTTACAGTCTCTTTAGTCGTAAGTGACGGAATTGTATCTGATATTTCATCAACCATTGTTACTGTTAATGATGTCTCAGCAGAAGTTTCCATAGAGGATATCACTCCCAATTCCACCTCTAAGAGTTCATCAGTTTCTGTTACAATTTCAGGAAGTGGATTCTCACTAGGAGCCTCAGTTACATTAACCAATGGAAGTGGCCCAACACCAACTGTTTCTAATGTTGAAGTTTCCTTAGAGGGCAATAGTATAACTGCTACAATTACAACTAAAAATGGCGGTCCTCCACGTCTTACTTCTTGGGATTTAACTATAACAAACCCTGATTCTTCCAGAGGAGCTTTAGTTGGCGGTTTCACGGTAACTCCAAGCTAATCAAAACTCAATTTTTTTTATTTCGAAAAATTAATCTTCTATGTGAAGTGCATCAAATCAATGCCAGATCTTTTTTTAGATATTGAGACTGCTCCTTTGTTCACAAAAGAGGAATATTTTCAAACTAAAGAGAAAATAGATTCAGGAAAATTAGATAGAAATTCAAAAGACAGAGATCTCTTTTGGAGATTTGATAGAGGTGGTTTAACTCCATTTGAGGGTAAGGTGATCCTCATCACCTACAAAATTAACAACGGTCACGTTTTTCGATTAAAAGAATGGGAGATGGGAGAAAAAGAGATGTTAAAAAAATTCTATGACCTTCTAGTAGATTTGCAACGAGGATTTGGGACTGACAGATTAAAAATAATAGGACACAACATTTTGCGGTTTGATTTGTTTTTTATATACAACAGAATGAAGCATCACAAAATTGAAGAAGAAAAATGGCTGCACCAGTGGATAATAAACAAGCCTGAAGTTATTGACTTTCTTCAAACCCACCTACCATTAAATGACTTTAAAACAAAGGGACTTAGGCACGATGTTTTGGCATACGCCTATGGCTTTCCAGTAAAATCAACGCTTGGTTCGGGTGAAATTCTCCACTATTTTCAAGGAAACTATAGCAAAATAATAGAATATTCTGAACGAGAGTTCATCTATCCCGAATTATACCAGAAAATAATTTCAGAGGGAATGATATCTAAAGAAGAGTTGTTAAAATCTATAAAACATTATGAAGAATTAAAAAAGTCAATCAATCAAAATAACAACAAATCATTGAAGTAAAATTTTGACTTTGCTGATAAATCGTCCATCGGCGTTAAATAGAAATTTTGCAAGAACTATCTACCTAGCACAACATGGTATTGGATTTATGGTGAAAAATATCTAATGCCATGAATTTATTTTCTCTAGATTGACCACACGCAGATTGTACTGATAAATTCTACGTGTTCTTTATATGTAAAAAAGAAATATAACAACTAAGGAATCAAGCCCTTCTCACTATTGCCCGATATTTGATCCGGTTTGATCTCCTTTTTTTATAATTTTTTATCCAATAATTCTGTCAAGAAAAATTCCTAAAAGAACCTTTTTTGTAAAAAACAATTATTGCGACAATTCTTATCATGAATCAAAACTAGAAATTTTAAATGGATCAAAATGACGACGACGAAGAAAGACCCGAATGGGCTTGGTTAATGAAAAGAATGACTACAGAAACATAAAAATAATAAAATTATTCGAGTTTCTTGAATTGATCTTTGGTCATGTCAAGAATTACCTTCTCTCCTACTCCCCAAATTTCAGACTTTGATAGAATTTTAGAATGTGATAGTCCATGGGCAATTTCAATTGATTCTATTTCATTTGTGTCAGGATTTCGATGGATACGTTTTACCTTACCTATTTTACGTCTATCAGTGTCAATTACTTGTATGCCTATTCTGACTGGAGGTCTGCTAAGAAGTAATGTTTTTTCACTAAACTTGTCAATGTAATCTTCTGATAGAAAATAATCCCTACGAAAGCCCTGATGAATAGTAACTCCACAAACACATAAGGTATTTTGGTTAATGTGAATGTGTTTTACTTTGCCATATTCTATTCCTTCCCTGTCTATGACTTTTTTTCCAGCAAAAGAACTGGCTGTCACCATATTTGCAGGTGTTCCTTCTAGTTTTACTGACATGCTCTAGTGTGTTAAGATTTGCTTATCATACCAAATATTAGAAATTTCTATCAATGGGGTTAAATTCCTTGACAAGTACATTTGCTGCGTGACCATTGAGGAGAGTCTATTTCGTGCAGTTTTAGTTACAAGAGGAAGGGTTTCAGGGCAACCTCATTCAGTAATACTCAGGGGAGTAAAATTCAACGATAAAATCTACTTTTCAAGACACAAACCAAATAGTGATTGGTTCAAAAACATCATATCAAACTCAACTGTAGTAATCAGATATCATGATTCCGAATATTCAGGTATCGCAAAAACTGTAACGGATGAGGTATTAAATAAGAAAATATCTCAGCTAAAATTCCCAGGTGAGAAAAAAGCTAATGAAAAAAGGGTGGCCATTGAAATTACACTAGATGAACAACTGTAGTTAGACCCCTGCGGTCAAGTTCCACATCATTTTCTATTTCACATACAGTTACAGTAAATGAAATGACATCTCTTTGTTTTGCGTTTTCTGCATGAAGTTTTAGATGAATGTCCATTAATTCAAATTCATGGTCAGGCAAATTTACTTCATCAATGAATGCCTCACATGTAGATTCAATTCTAAATCGGTCACTTTTAAAATGAAATCCAAGCTTTGTTTTTCTTCCTTTCCTGCCTGTTGCTTTTATATTGACATCGATAACTTCAGGCTTTGCCAATGTATAGCTTGATTTGCCATTTACAAAAATACCAATTTGAAATGGTTTTCCTGCAGTGCATTCTGCCATTTTTTGAATGCCATCATTCATTACAACGTCAACTGCCTTTATGGTCTGTGCCACTTTTGCAATCCATTCATTTGTTCTCTCTATTGTAGCTTTAATTCCTGCACGTCTTCGTTTGTCCTCCTCTTCAGGAAGTTTGTAATAATCCACCCAGGCAAAATAGTCATTTGATATGTCTTTAATAAAATCAATGCAAGTTACTTTGTAATCATTTACATTATCAGTTCTCAGGGATGCTTCATCAACACGTAAGCCATCATAATCCATCGGTAATGCCATTGTTGACTCTAAATCAAACTTCTAAAAAAACCAATCCTGCTGAAAATTAATGATTATAATAGGATTCGACTTGGTAAAATCATGATGTTTTCTGATATAGTTTTAGATCTGCAGCAACAGTTGAAAAGGGATTTGGCATTAATTCGCTTTCTTTTAAAGAAAAATCCGGCGATGGGATATACGAAAATAGTTGAAATTGGAAAAAAAGTAGGTACGAAATACAGTATCAATCTAGTAGTCAATTTTCCAAAAGCAGGAAGAATTGACGAGTATGATATGTATGGTAAACGCGACCTTAGCTTAATTATTGACCAAAAAAAAAAGAGATTCCCAATTGATAGGAATATCATAAAGGAAAAGGCAAAAGAAATTTTAGAAGACGTTCAAATTGAAGATGCTTACATGTATGAAGGTAAAGAAGGCGTACGAGTATTTACCAAAGATTGGAAGATAGACATTCTTCCTCATTCAGTTCATATTTGGACTGAATTTGATGAGAAGGTTACAAAATTTTGTGATTGGCTACTTGAAAACGTATATGAAATGAAAAGTAAAGAGAAATAATTGAGTCTAGACATTTTCTAGTTTTTCTAATAGCCCGTGGGCCTCATAATTATCAGGCTCTAACTGGATTATCCTTTTACAGCACTCTATAGCTTCGTCTTTTTGCTTCAAGAAAAGATGTGCGTTTGTTTTCATTGTCAAAACTTCAACATCATCGTTCTTTAGTTCCAAGGATTTTTCAAAGTACTTAATTGCTATTTTTGCATCCTCAAGAATATGGTAGATGCTTCCAAACATAAACCAGAAATCAGAATCGTTTTCAAATTTTAGCTCTAGGCTTTTTGCATATTTAATTGCCTCAATGTATTCTCCCTCGTGGATTAATTTTCGAAGATGACGTTTTGGATAAATTACCAAGCCCACCATTTTAAATCAAAACTTCTATGAAATCGCCCAATTTAATTAATTGGAATGTTCATGTAATGAAAGATACCTCTAGGAAGTAATTTTCATAATGCCTTCTTTGATTAGGAATTGTAATCCTTGAACAAAATCTGAATCTCCAATGGCCCCCTCTGCCCACCATCCAGCAGTGTTCTTGATCCACTCTGGAATTGCAGCGGGTGGAACAACATCATCATTTAATTCTTTAAGGAGAGGATTCTCTACGATTTCAATTTCGACTGTCACAAATCCCGCATCTTCTGGATCAGGTGTTTGATATTCTGGTCCTGTCCCATGAACCCATATGAGATATTTGACAATTCCTGGTTTTTCTTTTACTGGAAGAAGAAGGTGAACCTGGCCAAATCCGTTATACAGTTCAGTTCGTCCTTGCTCTTCTGCAAATGAGCGCACTATGGAGCCATCCTCAGCCTGAACCCAAATATCATAATGAACTTGATCTACAAAATTTTTGGGATCAAACTTTTTCTTGAAGTTTATTTTCCAGTCAATATCACAGCCTTCCATAGGATATCGAGGAGAATAATTATACTGAACCCCCATGGAGAATGTGTCTGTAGCAACTGACTTGCTGACATACTCATAATACACTGTAGGGCATCCCAACATCTCTTCTTTTGTAATTGTCTCTACAACATCTTTGAAAGGATCCTCCGTCACATTTTCTTGGTAATCTAACAAGGTGTATTGTACCTGAATTGGAGCAATACCTGTGGTAACCCATGCATAAGTTAATGCTTTAAGTGGAAAAGGAAAATCATCTAAAATCCAGATTTTGTTAACATCACCACTATACCAACCAACAACAACTGTATCATCAACTCCGAGAGGAGTAACTATTGTTTCTGTATATATTGGAATTAATTGAGCACCGCCAATTGCTCCGATTTTCCCCCATGCGGGAGAACTGAACGCTTTTGGCCCATGAATAAGATCACCTTCCTGTGAAGTAGCAAAAGCACCTAACCAAGACAAAGAAGATTTGAATGCAATAGCGTATTCAAAAAGATCATCATCAAATAGAACCGGTTCGGGGGAAACTTTACCAAGGCCCATTGAGCCTTTGATAATTTTATTGCCATCCACAACTACAACTTTTGTATCCCATAATTGTTCACTGACATTTGTTACTTCTCCGGCTATCCAAAATTTCAATGTAATAGGTGCACAGTCATTAAGATCTAATTCACACAAAGCATACTCAAAATAATCTCCCACTTTGAGACCTTCTCCTAGATACCACGTACCCTCAACATCTACACCACCTGATGACATAGTGCCCTGACCAAACGCAAGGTTTGAAAAACCAAGACCAAAGACAATTGTCAGAAATACAAAAACTATAACATGCCGAATCACAGAAAATAATGACGAAATTAGCTAGTTAAAGGTTATTCAAATAAGCAAATATAGAGGAAAACTTAATTAGATTCTAGAAATGTGTGAATGCTCCAAAGTCCATATGTTTGAAGTAGAGTTTAAGCTAGACGGAATGAAAACCGTTCCAACACACAAGAATTGTGGTTTTGCCCTTGGAGAAAAACAAGCCGACAAATTCCAACGAGAACTGGTAAAGTCATGGGGTTTTGAGAGCGAGGACGATTAAGGTTAATAATAAAAAATAAAATTGAAAGTTACTGTTTAGACATTGGTCCAACAGCTTCTTTACAAACGTCTGTAGTACACTTGCAATCTGCGCTACATATGCAATGTCCTTGCATTGCACAATCGCACGAATAATCTGGATCGCCGCTATCGGCTTCGCATCCACATGCTTGATCTACCATATCTAGACAGACAATTCGCTCATTTTATAAGTTTAGCCCAGACCCAAAGAACTATCGCCTAGAAATGTTATCTAAAATTTCATTTGAGGACTTGTGGATTAGATCTGCCTGTCGTTCTATTAGATTGGGGTCAGCATCTATGTCAAAGGATATTTTCAAAATATGGATAAGATCAGGTTGTTTTTCAATGGAATCCTTGAGTTTTACAAAGTTTTCCTTGTTGATATATCCCAAATAAAAATAACAGTCAGATAGCATTGAATTCTTAACAAAATAGTCGTGTTTTTGTTGGATCAGCAAAGAGTGATTATTTTTCTCAACGAGGTCAGAGAAGCCGATTGTTGACTTTAGCATCCGCACTAACAAAGAAGGGATTGACCTTTCAATACCAACTGTTTCATTTACAACGGATATTTTTTCGTTGACCGAATTTTTTTTCAATCTTCTCAATGAATCAAGCATGTGTGTTGGGCTGGACTTGCATTGGTTTAGTGCCAAAATACCGTCTGCCAAAAAAAATGATGCGCATTTTTGCCAACATGGTGCAAAAACACTTGATTCTTTAATTCCTTGTTTAGTTTTTTCACAACAAAAAAGCGATTCAATAAGTGAGTTTTTTGCATGGTCTTTGTAGAGGGTTAATCGTTTTTCTTTAACCTTTGAGAGAAGCATGCGTAGATCCCAAGACTCATCATGGATAATCCGCATGTTATCATATTGAATAAGTTTCTTTGATTGAGATTCGGACAACGAACCATGATAAATTTTTACAAATTTATTTTGAAATTGAATAATCTCATCATTCTGAGATTTGTCATCAAAAACAGTAATATCGTAATCACATGAATCAAAAAAAGTATCACTAGTTCTACATCCACCCAAGCCCACCGGATAATCAGACCAAGACTTTTCATTGATTAGGTCTTCATAGTTCATGATAATTCTACAATCTGAATTTTGTATAAAGGATCAAACTCGATAATTTTTACCAAAGAATTCAATGTGAAAGCATTTCCTTTAAATTATGAAAACATCTCGTTTTCTTCAAGCTCCTGTGGTGTAGTCCGGCTAAGCATACTGCCCTCTCAAGGCAGTGATCTCGGGTTCAAATCCCGACGGGAGCATTCCACTTTTGGGGATACAGACAGGTCAAAAGATTTGGCATGACCTTTTCCCTTTGTAAAATTAGAAAAAATCACCGATTAAACATAAAAACAGAGTAAATGTTCTGAAAGGAAATTTAAAAAAGGCTTTAGAATCATAGAAATCTACAAAATCCTTATTTTCATATAATATTCAAAAAAACTATCTCCGTTTAAAATAAGGTCTGTTTTATTTCTTCTATAATTTGTCATAATTAAAAATCAGTTTTCATATTTCTGTGTTCAAATAAAATCTACATGACCTTAAATTTATCATTCAGATAAGGTAGATTCTGGGAAGTCAGGTCCTGCTCGAAATCCTGGTGGTTTGTCATGCCTGATTTATACCCAGAATACAAGATATTTTGTTTAAAATGAACACAGGTTTGTTCTAATCATTTTAGTGGTCAATTACAGTGTGAAGTTACTCCATATGGATGATTCCACATAAATATGTGAATTATATTCAGACATGTTTACTGTAGACAATTACTCTGTTAGAAGTGTCAATTCTGGAAAAAAGTGACTAGAGCTTGCAGTCAAAAATGATTATGATTTAATCCTACTTGACATGTTCATGCCAGATTACACCGGAATGCAATTTCTTCGTAATTTAAAAAATGAAAGACCTTCCGAGTTGAAAAAAGAAGTAGTTGTTAGTGTACTGAAATTCATGGAGATTGAAGTCAAAGAATTACTAAAATTTAGAATACATTCAGTTGAATCAAAGCCTTCAAGATTTCAAACCATTATGGTTTACAGAGAAATATACTGCTAAAATAAAATTAGTTTAACTCGTTTACACAAATAACCTATAGTAAAATTGAAGAAATTATTTTCTGGGATGAGAATTGAAAATTCCAATCAAGATGATCCAGTAGAAAATATATTCAAAAATTAGTAAATATTATTTATGATAGAATTATCTCCAGCGTTTAACATCTTTTTTTTTTGATTTCACCGGCACACACAAACTGTATTACTATGATTGTTCAAAGTCACTTCTAGACTACGAACATTGGATATTAAATACTTTGAATTTAGTAGTAATGCATTGCAAGTTCAGAAAAATAAATTTGAATTATGGTTAACAATATTAACAATAATACTCAGTGGTGCGTCAGCTAGTTTACTTCTACTTCCACCATTAGGAATAATCCCCTATGCCACTTTCAGAGACATTGCAATAATTCCATCAGTTATCATAATATTTGCAATAGGAATACTGTCACGCTCAAAATTTCCTAGATTGACAAACAGATTGTTCAAGGGAATGGCAGCGGGTGCCATTGCATCACTAGCCCTTGAAGTGATACGTATTCCAGGCTACATGTTTGCAAAATGGTTACCAATGGATAGCATGATTTCAGTACCGGGATTGTTTCTTACTGAAAAAATTACCATGTTATCTGAAGTAAAACAAACAGTAATGCAATCAGGAGTTGCAATGAATCTTTACCATGCCCCCCTTGATGCATTTATTGCAGGAGGTCTTTGGCACTTTTGGAACGGGGCTACATTCGGAATTATCTATGCTTTGTTAATCGGAAAAGGAAAATGGTGGTATGGAATTATCTGGGCAGTAATAATTGAGATGGTTATGATGGTGGCACCATATTTGATAATTATGAAAGGTCCATTTGGTGTAGAACACATGTATGGTTACAATATTTTTGTAATAACATTGATAGCTCATTTAGCATTTGGTGCTGTGCTTGGCATTTTAGTTCAAAAATGGAAGAAAGGTTCTGATTCTATTTTGACTATAGGTAAGGAGACGGATTGATTGGAAGAAAAAAAGAATATTTAATGTTGGATTTAGGCCTAAAATCATTGAACCTTTCTTTGCATTACACAATAGTCTTTTGCAGTAATGAAATAATGTGAGTTTTTCAATATTTTAGATTGAAGTAAACATAAAACAAATGTTTAAAATGATTTTAATTTTTAAAAAAATTTAAACCCCATTAATATAAAAACTCCAAATTACTTTAAATCAAAGTATTTCCTATTACAAGAGAAGATCAAACCATGAATGCTCCAAAACAATCAAAAGGAAAAATAGAATCTCAGGAAGACTCTAAAATTTTAACCGAAAATAAAACATTTGAGGTATTTCAGCAAAGCATTGACAAGTATTTTAAAAATGTAAGTGTCAATACTGCGAGCTATCTCCAATCAGTGTCTGATCTTCAACTAGAAATAATAGAATCGAGAAAAAAGAATGCAATATCTGCTATATTGCTTCAAAAATATCTTACACGTAAAACAAATTCCGATGTCAAATTACCTGACGAGTCACTTCAAATTGTTTCCGACTTTACTGAGCAGACCAACAAGGTATGGAATTTTCAAAATCAATTGATGATAAAATCCCTTGAGGCTTTATCAAAAAATATTCAGGCATTCAATGAAAATTCTGATGCCTTTGCTGGTATGAATAAAGAATTAATTAAATCATGGGCCTCAATTATCAAGGAAAGAAAGAACAATAAAGAGTAAACAAAAAATATTAAAATTTATTTAATTTGTTAGGAAAATAGTTTATTTCTTTAAAGTTTTTTTCTATTTAACTAAAATACAGTATTACCTCGGTAATATGTAGGAAAATTGAATGAAAAATTTTTGGTGGTAAAATGAAAAAAGTAGATGTACTGATAAACTGTGATTTAGGAAAAGAAGAGAAAATTCTACATGAATTTAGAGAATTAAAGTCTAAAAAGGAAGCACATGGAACATTTGGTGCAAATGACATTATAGTAGAGATATCAACTAATGAAGCTGATTCATTAAGAAAAGAGATAACTTGGAAGATTCGAAATATTGCTTTGATTCGCGCAACTTTGACACAGACATCTATAGAAGGGGTAAATTATGAATAAAGCCTATGTTTTGATCTCAAGTGAGTCAGGTTCTGAGGACTCTATTATTACAAACCTCAATAGAATAGATAGCATAAAGGAAGCACATGGAACATTTGGTGCTTATGACATTTTAATCAAACTTCATTCAGATAATCTACAAAAAATAGAACAAGATATTTCCAAAAAGATTCGAAAAATTCCTAAAATTCGTTCAACTTTGACCTTATTAGTAAATGAAACTGGTGGAATTTCTAAAATTAATGAAGTAGAGAAAGAAGTTTTGGAAAAACACATGGCACAAGCTTTTGTAATTATTCACTGTCGTTCTTCAGATGAAATTGCAGTGTTAAACAAACTAAAAGAGATTCCTGAAGTAGTGGAAGCAGATATTTTAATTGGTTCTTTTGAAATCCTATGTACCATTGTTGCTCCAACCTATAATGAAATTTCTGATGTAGTTAGCAATAAATTTCGTAAAATAAAGAATATCAAATCTACAATTACATTAAATGTAGTAGAAAATCAAGGTTTTAGAAAATAACGATTTTACAAGTTATGTGAAAGCCATTACTTCGCCTTTGGCTACTTTTTCGGCAAACTTTTCTTTTTCTTCTCTTCTTTTTTGCTCTCTATCCACTCTAAGTCAATATTATTCATAATATAATTTATGGAGTATTATGAAGAAACTAAAAATTCATACATTAAAAAAAAAATTATTGAATAAACTTAAAGTTTTAAGAAATTTCACTATAATATTATCGTGCGTAACTGTAACTATGGATATTCAAAAATGCAAATGCCCTCCAGACTCCCCTAGTTATCTAAATAAAGATGATATGATTATTTGTAATTTTTGCGGAGGTTGGATAGAAGGTCAATATTAGAGATAGGAAAATGGCACAAGATTTTGAGTTACACATGAAAGAAAGTAAGTATCCTAATTGTCCAGAATGCAAAAATACTCTTCCTCATTGCCATTGTAAATGTCCTTACTGTGGTAATCCAGATTGTGTATGTGAATTTCCAAAGGCTTGAGGAAGGTAAAGTATACGACAGAAAATCCAATTCAAAATATTGAAAATCTGGAAAACGATATTTTACAGATTGAAAACGTAATGTTAAAATTTTACCAACCCCATAAAAAAGAATTAGTGAAAAAATCCATAGGTGAATTAAGATCCGATCTAAAATATTTGATGGTTCTTGTAAACAGTACAGAAATGGATAAAAAAGATTATAAAAAATTCATGGTTTTTTTAAGAGTACATTACAACTATTTGCAAGAACAATTGACATATTCTAATACTTTATAATAATGCTTTTTTTAGATAAATCGATTATCCTCTTTTACAGTGTTTAATACCAAGTGTGTAATGGTATTTTCTACATTTGGAATGCTCAATATTTTTTTTACAAATTTACTTAGTGATTTTCTATCCTTAAATTTTCCTATCACTAAAGTATCAGCATTACCGGTAATATCATAAACTGCACAAACATTTTCAATTTTTGCAATTTGCTCTTCTATTTCTATCATTTTTCCCTTTGTTGTTGTTACTTCAATTATTGCAGTTATATCATATCCTAAAGCTTCATGATTTAGTCTAACTGAATATCCCTCAATAATTTTTTTTTCTTCTAATTTTTTGATTCTTGAAATCATGGTAACTGTAGAAACATTTAGTTGGTTAGCTAAATGTCTTGCAGATTGTCTGGCATCAACTAGCAGATGTTTTAGAATTTTTTCATCTTTTTCATCAAAATTCATATATTTTATGTAGTCATACGGATATTTAAGAATAGATGAATTATCTATACAGATTTAACCTTTTTTTTCAATATATCTTATATTCATCTAAGATTTAGTAATACTAATGACTATGTTAATTACAACAAATCCAATTTTAGGGAAGATACAAAAGCATCTAGAGGAGTACGGACTATTGTCATCCATAGTAGGTGAAAAGTTAGATTTTGAACAGGATTACTTGAATGCAGACTTCCTTGGAACTACGGATGGTGTTGGTAGTGTAGGTTCCCTAAAACTATTTGATTCCCCAATTAATTATATCAACATTGTAAAAAAACAAAAATTTGTTAAATGTGATTTTGCGATGGGAGGTTCTGTAGGAATGGGGGTCCACCTTCATTCTTGGTGGAAAATGAGATTTTTTATTTCCTTCCCAGATTACATAAAGTTAGGTCCTTTTGATATTGGAACCATTTCAACCATTAAGAAAGGCTTGCTTCGGTCCAAGGTAGAGAGTTTTTTTTGGAGCGGATACCAAAAACTTACAACTTTACCTCCAGGATTAATTAGAGATAATGTTGCTGATACATTATATTCTGATCAATTGCTTAAAAAATTAATGACCGAATGTTTGTTAAAAGAACGAGTAATCCTAGTTTCACGATACTCCCCTCCAAAAGAAAAAAAGGCATATTCAACGAATTCCAAAATTGTAATAGAATCAAAGTGGAAATTCCAAAAAGATCTTTTTGTAGAGGGTTCGACTCTTGATATGTACGAAAGAATTGCTGAAATTGTAAAATCTACTATTGACAATTTAAAATATCATCTAAGATGAGAGTGTCAATGTCCATAACACAATTTAAACCACATAATGATCTTTTAAAAAAAATTCTAAATGCCTCTTTAGGTGAAGTTGTGACAGTTCTTGTAGAAAATTTGAATTGTAAAATTTATCTTGATTTAATAGAGCAAAATACCCCAAAACCTGGAACTGAGTTTGAAAGAAAAATTACCGTGTCAGCAGGAGGATTGCCATTAATTAGAGCAGTCATTAAATTTGATAGAAAAACCCTGCCTCCCTTTATAGTGAAAGATTTGTTGCAAAAAAGAAGGAAAATAGGTACAATTTTAGAACTAAATGGGATTCCAAATAAAAAAAACATTGTTTTCCTGACTCGGGATCAAAAGATGCTCTTCAGAATTTATGAAATAAAAAATGACGGTAAAGTGTGGTTTGAAATATCCGAAGAAATTAACCTTGACTATCTATATTCTATTCAAAGAGAATTTTCTTTACTAAATTAATTTGTAATTCATACTGTTTCTTTAACAAATGATTTTAGGGAAAATTTGCTCTACCAATCCGCCATTTTTCTAAACGTTTCCAATCCTCATCCAAAGAATCTTTGATTTGTTTAACCTTGTCATCGCTTTTCTTCATATGTGAAATAAGTAGGTCTTAAACAAAAAGTATGGTGAGAATATGTTGAACAGATGTTAAATTTTTGCAATTATTTTTAACAAATTTTAGAAATTGATTTAGGATGACTTAAATTTTAATTTAGGTGCCAAAACTCGACAAGGGCCTGTCATCCACCAAGCATACAGGTAAGACAAAAGGGAAACTGGGACAAGGCTTGGACTTCCGATATCTTGAGTTTCCCTCCCATACCCTTGTCGTTAATTTTTATCATCGAATGGAATTAAATGAAAAACTAATGTAGAACCATTCTCGAAGAACCAATATTTCAAAAATTCTTGATGAATTAAAAGTATAAAGAGAGTTGACGAAACATCGGTTCTTTACAAATTATTTTTTGAAAAATATAGAGATTGAACCAAAACTACCGTTCCCCTTGCTGGACTGAATTACTTTTTGGAAAGTAAAAAAGAATATTCTTTGGAATTTTATTTTGTCAACTTTTGATTACAGTAAAGTATCAAAGGAAAGCAACATTTCTTAAAATTTTGTGCCTGTGTTGGCTTCAAAAAGTAATTTAATATCACGTTAATCTTTATTTATTACCGATTAGTTTTGAAAAAGAAAAAGAAACAAAATATTATTATTTTAGTAATTGTGGTAGTGATAATCACAGGGATTGTAAGCTATAACTATTCTGCAGAGCAAACAAGGCAAAAAGGATTCATATTTGGAAATGAACTAGAAAAAATTCAAACAGACGTTAAAGAATTACAGAATCAATTTTATTCAGAAAAAGCACAGTGGGAAGAGGGATCCATAACCAAAGATGAGTTGTTCCAATACTATGAAAAACACGTCGAGAAGTTTGAAGAAATTATTTCTCAATATGATAAATTAGTACCACCAAAGACCTTTCAGTCGGCAGTAGATTTGTTAAAGTTGTCTTCTCAGACGCAATTAGACAGCGATAAGCAGTACATAGAGTGGATGAGGACAGGTGATGAATCCTTCAAGGTTAGATCAGATTCACAGTATCAGCAAGCTCTAGAATATGAAATGACAGGACTAGTAGAATACTATTCAGCTAAAACAGGTTTGAAGCCATAATTTCCTTATCAGTATTTTTTGTATGACCTTTTGTTTATGTAAAAAGGTAATAAAACATTGATTAAAAAATATAATTCTGAGATCGTTTTCAAATATTTGGATTGATAGATAAGACATCCTCATCCTTATAAAACAGAGATCCATTTTCATATGCTACAAGTGAGCCTCTTTTGAAAACAATTACGCATGGTTCTCTCGTTGAATCTTTGAACTCAAGTTCAGAATTATCAGATATACTAAGTATTCTTTTACCCTTAGAATACTTTTCTAGTTTGCCAACCAAGTGCGCCAAGCCTTTTGGATCATTTACAGGTATAGGTAACCATTGTAAAGAATCAAAAGTGAGAGCACCATCTATTTGCTTTTGTTGTAACATATTGAGAATAATTTTCTGAGAAGTATTTAATTTTTTAATTTCAAATATTTTCAGCATAAACAAGGTTGATTTGTGAATAAATCATATCTCAATTATAAGTCACATAATAAAAGAACAAACATCTCAATACCATAAACTTCTTTAAAGATCAGATATCAAAAAAAATGTGAAAAAATATTTCATAACATTATTTGTATTATCAATTGTAATCCCAGTAGCATTTGCAGAAGTAACTATACAAAATGATCAGCATTACATTGGAGATGATGGAACATTTCATGTAATAGGGGAAATTCAAAATAACCTAAAATCACCCCTAACCCAAGTTGAGGTGTTTGTAACTCTATATGATGAACACAACAATGTTGTTTTAACCAAAGAAACCAGAACTCTAGTCAATACAATAATGCCAGAAATGAAAGGACCATTTGATTTTATTTTTACCCAAATTAAACCGGAACAAATTAAATCATACTCATTAGAGGTGTATTACTCGATAAGCAAACCAAAGGGTCAGGTAATCGACATTACATATTCGGAACTATCAATGGATAGTCACAACAATCTAATAATTTCTGGAATTGTAGAAAACAACGGAGATAGCACTGCAAACACTGTAGCTGTAGTTGTCACTCTATATGATAGAGATGGAAATGTTGCAGCTGTGTCTAGAATCTATCCAGAACCAGACTATTTGGGTTCAAAAGATAACATGTTTTTTGTAGTATCTGTGTTAGACAAGAATCAAATTCCAAAAATAACTGATTATACTATAGTTGCAGAATCAGAAGAATATGCTGCAGTTCCGGAATTCCCATTTGGATCATTGTTTTTACTTGCAGGTTCAGTTTCAACATACATTATAATCACTAGATGTTCTAACAGGATTATAACAAATTTAATTTCTGCAACAAATCCAAGGTAGGAGCCATTTCTACAATCATTTCTTTTTTATCCAATGGAGTCGCTTTGGAAAATTTGAATGGAAATGTAATAGTAAGCATATCTTGATCTGTATGAGATATTCTTACGTAATGAATTTTGATATTAGTTTTTGAAAGAAATTTCCTCCATCTTTTCAATCTATCCAGAACCGAATTGACTTGAGTCTCTACTTTATCAAGGTCAGTTTTTAAATCAGAATCAAACAATCCAAATTTTACCATTGGTACCATAATAAATCCCCCCGTTATTTTATCATGATTTTTCAACATTTGAGAAATAATTTCTTCCGAGTTTTCCTTTGGATAAAGGTCTCCATAGTCAGGATCAAAATATCCCGCAATTAGTTTTTTTGAATCAAAAATTCTAAAATATTCTTCGTCTAAATCTAATTTCCACAACAACAAAACAATAGTTCATGAATAAATAACAATTTACTTGTGATAGTTAAATAAACAAAAAAGGAAGTAAAATAATGACAATCTCAAAAGAGAACAGGGAATTCATAGAAGGTTTAATCGATTATTACATTAGTGAATCTCAATCATACAAGCAAATCGCAGAAAATTACTTTCCTGAAATTGAATCGGTCTCAGATACCGCGTTTGGAATAATTGTGGGCTGCGTTTACTCTGGATTCTTGCAAGCATATCAAAATCAACAACAAACACCAGGATTAGAGGACATGAATGAATTTAATCAGATTCTAAAAAAACGTGCCGCATTAATCAAAAAATCATTAATTGATCCCCCCAAACTCACCCTTGAAAAAGAAAGAAATACCGAATCAAAAACTGAGCTCAAGTCTAAATAACATTTTGGGGAATATCCACATGAAAATTCACAGTTTTAGGGGCATGGTTGCTTTTGCGGATCTTTGAAAGAAATTTGCCTAGTTTTAGACATACAGAAGAATCAATTTTGTACCAAAACACTTGAAAATGAATGGTTAGATGACTAAAAAAATTGGGAAACCATGGATACAATTTAATTTGAATTGAGAATTACAAATGCTGTGAAGATAGACGGAAGCAAAATCATTTTTGGGTTAGGGGTATCAGGATGTGTAGCTATAGCATTTGTTTCATTATTTTTTGCCCTACGGTAAAGATAAATCACAAGGATAGTCTATCAATTTATTGTCAGATACAAATGAATTCAAAATATCACAAATTGTGGATAATGGTTTAATGATACAAATGACATTAATTGAAAATGTAACAACCGAACCTATCTCTCAAAAGCAGATGATTATTGAAAATGTTTCCAAAAAACTAGACTCTGAAACAAAGGAGCAGGTTATGCCTCTATTAGAGGCAATTCTTCAAGCTCAACCTACAATAAGGATGAAAAGCTATCAACAAACTCAAATTACAATGTCCATGCCAAAAAAGAGATACGAACATATTGGAAGACCTCAAGTTGGTGATGTATTAAATATTGATTTGAGAAAAGTTTAATGAATTTTAGAATTGTTATAATACTTTTTTTATATCCTCGACTGTTTGAAGAGGTAATGAACAAGTAAAATCTTTGCAAACAAAAACATTAGTTGTATTAAAATCAAAATTTTTTCCAGCAAAAAATGGATAATTAGACAAGGCCTCCAATTGATTTGAATTGTTTATTGAAACCAAAATAGACTCTGGTAGAAATGATTTTGTCAAAAAATCGGTAATTTCTTTGTTAGCGTCGTTTAGGATTGTAATCTCAAGAGGTTTTTGTAAATACATGTAAATGGTGTTTAGCAAAAATCCAAATCCAAATGGATTTTCGGCAGCCATTTGTGCCTGAGATTCCATAATTTTTGTAGAAATTTCCAAGAATTTGTGTTCTTGAGTAAGATGAAACAATCTAAGCATTATAAAACATGAAACTGAATTTCCCGAGGGTAAAGACAAATCATAGTTGCTCTTTGGCCTAATGATTAGGGTTTCATGAGTGTCAGAAGTCATAAAAAAGGAGTCGTGTTCTTCGTCCCAAAAGTGATCAACTAGATGATGTCCTAATTGTGATGCAAGGTTTAGATATTTTGAATCAGGATAAATCTCAAAAACATCAAGCAAGGCATTTACAAAATATGAATAATCTTCTAGATATCCATCGATTTTTGCGGTGCCATTTTTATAAGTTCTCAACAATTTACCATCAACAAAAAGATTTTTTTCAATAAATGTAATACAGTTTTTTGCAGCATTAAGATAATTTACATCCCCAGTAACACGATACCCTTTGGCAAAGGCTGTAACCATTAAAGCATTCCAAGATGTGAGAATTTTGTCATCTAAACCTGGAGAAACACGTTTAGAACGAACATCTAGTAGTTTTTTAGAACAAGAAGATATAATTTCTTTAACTTTGTCCTCTGTTGTTCCAAAATTAAATGCTACGGTGGAGATGTTAATATTATTACATAAAATATTTTCTCCTTCCCAGTTTCCCCCATCAGTTACATCATAATATAGGCAGAATAATTCTGCATCATCTCCGAGAATATTTTTAATTTCATTTTTACTCCAAACATAAAATTTTCCTTCCTCACCTTCAGAATCAGCATCATATGCTGAAAGGAATCCTCCTTCAGAAGAAGTCATTTCACGGGAAACAAAATCTAGGGTTTTTCTGAGAATGTCAAGGTAAAAGGGATCCTTTGTTATCTGATAAGCCTCAGAATAATTTACTGGAATCAATGCGTTATCATAAAGCATCTTCTCAAAATGTGGCACCAGCCATTTTACATCGGTAGAATACCTATGAAATCCTCCACCGATTTGATCAAAAATCCCTCCCTTTGCCATTTTGTTTAGGGTTTTTAGGGCCAATTCGTTGAATTTTGAGAGTCCTGAAAGTTTTGCATACCTAAACAAAAAAGAAATATTGGCAGCATTTGGAAATTTTGGGGCCCCACCAAATCCACCATAAGAGAAATCACCCATTTGAAATAAGTTCATAGCTGCTTCATCTAGCAAGGGTCTTTCTAATTTTGTTGGAACTTTGATTTTCTCTGTTTTTTGTAGTGCCTCTAGGAAATTGTTTGCCGTTTTTTCAATATCTTTTGGTTTTTCTTTCCATGCTTGTGATAACTGTCGAATGATACTTCCAAATCCAGGACGACCATAAGAATCCAAAACAGGAAAATATGTTCCTACATAGAATGGTTTTTGATGCGGTGTTAGAAAAATGCTCAGAGGCCAACCTCCTTGTCCGGTAGATATTTGGCAAACTTTTTGGTAAATATCATCAATATCAGGTCGCTCTTCTCTATCTACCTTAATGTTTACAAAATTTTCATTCATAAATTTGGCAACATCGTCATTTTCAAATGACTCGTGAGCCATCACATGACACCAATGGCACGCACTATAACCAATACTAAGAAAAATTGGTTTGTTTTCATCCCGTGCTCTCTTTAGTGCATCATTATTCCATGCAAACCAATGAACAGGATTATCTGCATGTTGAAGTAAGTAGGGACTAGTCTCATTTGCAAGTTGGTTTTTGGTCACGCTACAACATATTCTTTTTACTATTTGTATCTAATTGAAATCTTAAATCTAAAGAATAGATCTTCCTTCCTCTAACTCGTAAAGTCTTACGTTAATTTTTCTCAAAAGTTTTAATTTGGATTTATGTGCTTTTTTATTGTGGCTATAATCTTTTTTTTCAACTAGGTTTTCTAATCTTTTCAATTGTGCTAGTGAAAGTTTATTGAATTCCTGCTTTGAGTTTGTAATTAGTCGTAATAGAGTAACACGTTCACGATCGTCAGGAGTTATTTTTTCAGACATAAACTTGTTACTTAATTGACATATATTTTTCTAATGAATCAATATTCAGTAGCATGGCACGTAGGATAATGGGTCCAAGCACAAAAATTGTTTCAATAATCATCGAATTTTCTGAGATAAAATAAAGAGTTATTCAAATAATCCTTCAACAATCATGTCATGAAATAAGGCAATTTTATGATAAAGATAATTCAAATCTTCAGGCAACAAGCCTGCTTCGTGTTCGCCTACCCAATAGTTTGCAAAAAGATTGATTACTATTCCTGTGAAAAGACCTAGGACGTATTCTCTGGAATTTTGAACATCAAATGAATCATGTAATTCACTGGTTTCCCCAAGATCTCTAAACATTTGTTTTTGATTTATCATGTTTACCGTGATTGCCTTAATGGTAGCTTCATCTTTTTCAGTCCAATTACCCTTTCTCGACATTTTTTCTCTTCAAGAGTTGGTTCCTTATACACCTTCAAATTATTTTTCAAAAAATTATAGTTAGATTTTAATTCAAAAGGCCTCAAAAATACTCAGTTGTCAGACATCGAGTTTCTATTAGATGAAAATGTGTTAGGTCTTGGAAGATATCTTGATGTTTTTGATATAAAGTATAGAAAAATTGGAGATGAAAACTGCCCTCCAAAAGGCTCAGATGATTCAACAGTAGCAATATTTGCAAATGAGGAGAACCTAGTGATATTAACAGGTGACGATGACCTGAAAAAACAATGTGAACTATCTGGAGTCAAATTGGTCTTTAATGATTTGACAGATTTTGCTAAAAAGGTTAAGGAATATGCAGATTCTAATTGAGATTAATTTAGTTTGAATATCTTTAATCTTGTATAGGATTATGAATTATTTTTTGGGAAGGATGAGCATTGAAAAAAGAAGAGAAGAAAGGTTTTATTCTTTTTTTGGATTATTGTATCATCAATTTTCTTGAAGGTAAGTCCCACTTCCAAAGACAAAACCATCATGTTTTATAACCCATGCTTTTTTTGGAAGAATTTCTTGGTTTACTGGGTGTTTGAATTTGTAAGATACCCATGCGCCGCTTTCTGTCGCTCCCTTAATGAATAACTCTCCAAGGTTAATTCCATCAACATCGATTAGGTCATGGACATTTTTTCCAATTAGAGACTTATCCACATGCACCATCATTCGCGCATCATCTGCTCTTATCACGTAAACATAAAGCGCGCCATCGTGGAATTTTGGACTTGTATCGAACTGTTCAAAAGATTTTGTTCCTATTTCATCATATAGATTTATTGCCTTTAAGACCATCTTTTGTACCTTCTCTAGATTGTCTATCTCCGCCATTTTTTCAAAGTATTTTAGGTGAACTTTTATCTGTTTCGAAATTATTTTTTGGGAAGGATGAGAATTTAAAAAAAGATTAGATTCGTTTTTTGATCTGCCATACAACTGTTGCAGGTATTGCAAAATACATTCCAAAATTGAATAAAATCAAACTTATTCCATAGCCCAAAACCTCAGCTTCTGAATCCATACTTACATGATTCAAAAGAGAAAGGCTTGTAATTAGAGGAGTAATTGTGGTCTTTACAATTTCTTTGAAGGCAGGGTTTTCCTGCTCCCACTGGGCTATAGTTGGTGCAAATGAATAGTAAACTGTGTTAAACCCGCTCATAAATGCAGACCCTGATTGTGTTTGAAGCAATTGATTATCCCTAATTTCACGCAACATCTGAACTTCTTTTGCCATTGGGGAGCCATATGATGCAGTAGCTATTACACAATTTTCTCGATATGCTTGATCAATGCCCTCCAACCCCTCGAATGCTTTATTCTCATCCCCTTGTGCAGATGCCTCACCAAAATTAATCGAAAAAAGAAAAATTACTGAAAATAATATTGATGAAAAAATTATTACTCTTTTGCCCAATTCACTTTTTATTTGTAATATCTTACTTATCTTTTTTAAAAATCATAATCTTAAACAATTCCAAACTTTTCAGAGTATGATCATAACGCTGGTTATTGCGGGATTTTTGTGCGTGGGAGAACGAAGTAAAAAAGAAGGAAAGGTTTTGACAAGGGAAAGGGAACTGAATTTAGAATCCAGGATCTTGGGATACGATTTCTACGTGTCTATACGTAATGGAAGGATTCAAAGGGCCTTTGAGGTTATTGAGCAAATAGAAAATATTCCAACAATTTGGAAGAATGGAAATTAGTTAGACAGGTAAATCACCAGGAGAAATGACTTCCTATTTTTTACTGACTAAGAACGAATCCATATAGACTCGGATCATTTTCATAATCTATAGTAGGATTATGTTTTAGCCCAACCACGTT
>JADFOW010000090.1 GCA_022562615.1 Nitrososphaerota archaeon | reverse complement strand
GAAATGCCTTTTTACTGACAGCCGATAAACTCGTTAACACTTCATTTTCCATTTTAAAATGAAAATATTCTAAAATCAAAAAGCTAATTACAATGGGCCACAATACACTTGACATGTCAATGGTTCTAACTTCAATTTCACATGAAAATCCCAGCGTAGAGCCTTCAGGAAGGATAATCCCTCTAGACTAATCTTTGTCTAGGTGTTAATTTTAGATTTAATCTTGTTAAAAACACAATTGTATCTCAGATTTGTCTACACGTTTTCAAATGGATTCGCATCTGTGTAGGTGCACTTTCGAGATTTTTATAATTCAGACTTTTCAGTAATAGTTGTGATAACACTTTAACCAACAATCATTCTAAATTAATTTGATTTAGAAGATAATGAATTACACCCAAAACTGAACTTTGAAAATCTAATCATAAGGATTTTTCTTCATATACAAAACGGATCGCCTAAAAAAATAAGTGCGTAAAACCAAGCTATTTTATTAAAAATAGGTGCGGGTCTTGGTAGATTCAAACCTATAGAAAATCATAGTTCAAACAAGTGATTTTAAAAATTGAATTATTTTTTGAAACTATTTCGTATTATCTCGTTAATTACGCTTGAAAAGCTTACTGAACTAGCTGTACTTTGAATTGCTTTTGCCTGAAGTAATCTTATCTTTTTGTCTAAATCATCATCGAGCATTATAGTAATTCTTTTTGCCATAATTCAATAAAATATGAATTTAGTATTAAAAAAAATTCCCAAATAGTATCCCAATTGAACTGATCTTAAACATTCATTTTTCATAACTTATAGTAAGATCATGAATTATTTTTTTGGGAAGGAACTGAAAATTCTTTAAATAAATTCCAAAAGTATCAATTTACATGGCAGAAGCAGGTATGGCAGCATATGGTGCAGCAATAGGCGTTGCTATTTCCTTAGCAGTTGTTTGTTTTGCATTACGTGCTAAAGGACATGCAGAGGGCTCTCATTATCACGATTATGATCAAGTTACAGGAGATGACTCCCATGTTCATGTTGATAAATAAAGTTACAAAATAGAAAAACAAAAAGAATTTAGAATTTAATTAACATTTGATACGAACTGTTAACCGCTATGTAATTTCTTTAATCCATCTATGGCAGTAACATAAATATCATTCATCATCTTGGCAACCTCTTCTTCAGCCATTCCTTTTGGTTCAAATGTGCTTGACCATTCTACCTCACACTTTTCATTTCCAAGGTCTTTTACCTTAACTGTACTAAGATAATTCACCAGTGGCAATGGAGAACTAGTTATGGAATAACTAAATGTTTTAGAATCATTATCAAAACTTTTTAATTCCTCTTTGATTTTTTCCTCTTTCCCGCTTTGATTTAGTATTATACAAGTTCTCTTTGCACCAACGCCTGAGCCTTCAACTGTTGAGGTTTTGATTAGTGGAATATATTTTTCCACATCTCTAAATGAGCTAAGAGTTTTCCAGATAAAATCTGCTGGTACATTTATTGTACCTTTTACTGTAACATTTGTCATTGGATTTCATGGAAGTTTAGATATTTCCTTAATTGTATGTTTCTTTTATTTAGAATAAAATAGGATAAATTACTATATTGGGTAATGCAAATGACGTTTAAATGAAAGCCTCAGACTTGTTTGTAAGATGCCTTGAATCAGAAAATGTTGATTATATTTTTGGTTTGCCTGGTGAAGAAAATGCAGACATGGTGATGTCTTTACTACAATCCAGAATTAAATTTATCTTAACTAGACATGAACAATCGGCAGCTTTTATGGCAGATGTGTACGGAAGATTAACTGACAAGGTTGGCGTATGCCTTGCAACCTTGGGACCAGGGGCCACAAATCTAACAACAGGAATCGCAAATGCCAATATGGATAGATCCCCAGTGTTGGCAATTACAGGTCAAACTGATACAAACTCGCTTCACAAAGAATCTCACCAAAACATGGATGTAATTACAATGTTCAAACCTATTACAAAATGGAATTGGTCTGTCCGCAATGCTGATAGTATTCCAGAAGTAGTAAGGCGGTCATTTAAAATTTCTTTAGAAGAAAAAGCAGGAGCAACACATATCGAACTTCCTCAAGATGTCGCAAAGATGGACTCAGAAATAATCCCCATCCCAAGTACAGAAGTCTTGCGTTCTTTACCAAATATGTTTTTGATAAAAAAAGCAGTAAAATTAATTCTAGATGCAAAAAAACCCTTGATTCTAATTGGCAATGGATGTATTCGGCAAAACGCAACGTTCTATGTACGAAAATTTTCAGAATTAACTGGAATGTGTTCAGTAAACACATTCATGGGAAAAGGAGTGATTTCCGATAACTCTGAAAGACATTTGAAAACAATTGGAATCAAAGAGGCAGACCATGTGTTACTTGCAATGAAAGAATCTGATTTGGTTATTGCCCTTGGGTATGACCTAGTAGAATATAGTCCCAAGTTTTGGAACAGTGCATTAGATAAAAAAATTATTCATATTGATTTTACACCTGCTGAAACTGATACTTTTTATCCGCCAACAGTCGAAATTGCAGCAGACATTGAATTAACCGTTGATTCTATTTTATCGGAATTAGAAAAAGAAAAGCAAAAAGATCCTTGTATTACCTGTTTTCCTCACCATGACATACCTGAATTATTTAAGAAAATTAGAAAAGAAATTGTTCAGAATATTCAAGACTTTACAAATGATTCATCATTCCCTATAAAGCCAGAAAAACTTGTTACAGATGTAAGAAAGGTATTAGGCGAAAATGATGTTGTTATCTCAGATGTAGGGGTTCATAAATTATGGATCGCCAAAATTTACGACACTTTTGAGCCAAATACGTGTATCATTCCTAATGGATTTTGTTCTATGGGGTTTTCTATTCCTGGCGCAATAGCTGCTCAATTGGTGTTTCCCGAAAAAAAGATTGTTGCAATGTGTGGAGACGGATCTTTTTTGATGAATATCCAGGAGCTAGAAACGGCTGTACGTCTGAAATTACCTATAATAATCATCGTCTGGGTCGATAACGAATTTGGCCTAATTTCTTTAAAACAAAAAATGGAATTTGGAAAGTCTGGATTTACTGAATTTAACAATCCTGATTTTGTAATGCTTGCTGAAAGTTTTGGTGCAAAAGGGTATAAGGTAAATTCAACTGCTGAATTTCAACCAACTCTTATTGAGGCCTCTAAATCAGTTGATACTCCTGTGATAATTGCAGTAGAGGTAGATAATTCGAGAAACACTGTATTGTTAAATGATGAGTATTGTAATTTACCCGGCCAAAAATAAAGTTAACAAAGTATCTTGAATTCAAATAATTGTGTACGATAACACTAACTTAGCTAAACTCGCATTTAACTAAAACTCCAACTCTCAGCCTCCTTCAAATCATTTGTTAATTAAAACGAATTATCCACAACTAGCTTCTCAAGTTTTTTAAAGAGTCTGTAATATTTTTTTGTAAATTTTTGTCATCAATTAAAGGAATTATGTTACTTGGAGACAATTTTTGATTTGATACTGTTTTTGCAATGGCCAGTGATGTGACAAAAAGAATGTCCATAGTGATTTTTTGAATTTTTAAATTAAGTATCGCACGCATCAAATATGGGAAAACTATTGCATTGTTTATCGTATTTTTATACAAAAAGCTACCAGTTGCTGCAATTTTAGCTCCTGCTTTTTTAGCATCTGTTGGATTAATTTCAGGGTCAGGATTTGTAAGGGCAAAAACAATTGGATTGGAATTCATGGTTTTGATCATTTTTGGTTTTAACAAATTTTTAATTCCTGAAACGCCAATAAAGACATCTGCATTTTTTATAACATCAGGCAATTGACCTCTTTCTTGTGGATTTGTTAATTTCGCTAATTTGGTTTTGTATTTGGTCATGTTTGTTTTTCTTCCTTTGTAGATTACTCCTTTTGAATCAAGCAAGATTAGATTTTTACATCCTGCAAAATTTAACAACTTTGCAATGAAAAACCCTGCAGAACCTACTCCTACGAGTACAATTTTTACTTCATGCAAGTCCTTTTTTACAATTTTTAGGGCATTAAGAAGTCCCGCCAAGACCACAATTGCTGTTCCCTGCCCATCATCATGAAATACCGGAATTTCTAGTTGTTTTTCTAACTTTTTTGCTATTTCCAAAACTTTGGGAAATTCAATATCCTCAAGATTTATGGCTCCAAAAACAGGTTCAATTAATTCTATAGTTTCAATAATTTTCTTTTTGTCTGTAGTTTTAAGACATATTGGAAATGCGCTAAGATTACCGTATTTTTGGTAAATGACTGATTTTCCTTCCATTACTGGTAATG
>JADFOW010000089.1 GCA_022562615.1 Nitrososphaerota archaeon | reverse complement strand
AAAATTTAATGAAGCGTTAATTTTGATAGATAAGGCTATTGAGGCTGGAATACAACAACATTATTCTAAACAACCATTTGATAATCCAATTACATTAGCACAAAAAAGTCACATTCTTGCTAAACTAGAAAGATTTGATGAAGCCTTTTCTTGTATTAACAAAGCTTTAAGGATTAATCCGGATTGCGAGCATGTTCAGAAAGCAAAAAAATTTGTCATTAAAGAATTTAAGAAATTAAATGGAGGTACTCGATAATGTATTATTACAGGGACACAAAAAGAGACATCCCGAATACTTTTGGCTCGGATTTAATTGAAAACAAAACCTATTGCATTCCAGAAGTAATATTCTTGATTGACAGAGAGTTCATAAAGAGAAAAGATGTTCCTGCTGATGTACTCAAGAGAGTAGATGCTGAAATAGAATTCATTCTAAAAACTCAAGTCAAAAAAGAAAATGGAGGGGCTCAATAATGGGCTTGGGAAAGAAATTCATGCAAGACCCAGATCTTAGGAACATTTCAAATACATTTTTGCCTTTATGTGAAAGAAAGGTTCTTTCAATTAATGATCTCATTGAATCATTGAGATGGGGATTTGCAAAACAGGAAAAATTACCAAAGGATGTTAAAAAGTTAGTTTTTGATGAATTGCACAGAAGAAGTAGACCCTATGCTCAAGTCAAAAAAGAAAATGGAGGGGCTCAATAATGGGCTTTTGGAGTTTTGATAGTTACATTGGAGACAAACGTAGACTTGCCGAGCTGTTAGGAGAAAAAGAGGAATACGAAATTGCAGTTCGTGATAAGCACAGAGATTGGAAGGTATGTGAAGAATATCTTCCATTTTTAGATCAAGAGATTGAGAGACTTCAAGAAAAAATTAGGAGGAAAAATTAGAATTATTATGTCTTATAGAGATCCAGAAGAGAAAAACATCAAAAATGATTTTGCTCCAAATATGAGAAATGAATATTTTTCAATCAATGGAATAATTCATTGCCTCAGACATGGATTTATGCAAATAAACAAGTTACCACCTGATATTGCTGAAATAGTTCAAGAGGAACTTAACAGGATCAAACAAACTAACAACTCGAAAGATAATGGAGGATCAATAGATTGAGTCTTGACGAGCTGATAGGTATAATCTGTTATTGGTATATGCGACAAACAGATCCGGAGTGGACAAGAGAAATGGAAAAGAAATACGGGTTGAGGGAGGATGAAAATTAATTGGAACCTCCAGATTTTAATTCCATGAAAGGCGATCCAAAAGAACGTAATATAGAGAATACATTCGTACCTAACTGTGGCGATAAGATGCTATCAGTTGGTAGTCTTGAATACATGCTAAGACAAGGTTTTGTAACATTAGATATGATGCCTGATGATGTAAAGCCAAGAGTTGAGTTAGAACTTATGAGGCAACATCCAGAAGTCTTGAAAAAGCATCCTGAACTAATTAAAAGACATCCAGAATGGAAAATTAATTCATTTTCTGATAATGTATTAGAGGAGTCAAAATAATGAAGCAACAAAAAAATTCTAACATAGGAATAATTTCAATTATTTTGATTGTTGTAGGAATTTTGACTATCTTTGCAACAGACCAGCTATTGATTGGAATTGGATTGTTTTCACTTGGGTTTATCATAATATTGATAAAAATAATGTGGGGAATTTCTGGATGGGCAGATGATACCTTACATAGGTGGACAGACCAGAATCTATCCCCAAGAGAAGATTTTGACACAACATCTGAGCAGGAGGATTCAAAATGAATTGGAGAAAAATTTGGCAAAAAGCTAAGGACCTGTACGGATGGGACCAAGGAAATCTCTTTTACTTTAAGGACAAAAGAGAATACCAAAGATGTAAAGTCGAATACTATAAAGAAAAAATTGCTAAAGCAAAAAGCCAGAAAGAATACAACAAATGGCTTTATCATCTAGAAGTAGAACAAGCAGAGTTTGACAGATGTGATTTCTATGTTAGAAGTCATGGGGAAGATACAGATCCTAATTGGAGGAACAAGGATTGAAAAAGAAAAGTCCAGACTGTCCTTCTTGTGGAAGTAAAAATACTTGCATAATTTTTTGGGGATATCCTGGTGACATGGAATGGTATCTTGATGCCGTAGCAAAAAAAGAGATTACACCAGGTGGATGTACTATGAGTAGTAATGATCCAACATGGGAATGCAGTGATTGTAAGAACAGATGGGGAAAAAGAGTCGATGATGAAGAATGGGAATTACTCTATGATGAGGATTATCCCTACACGGAGTCAGGATATTAGGAGAAATTAGAAATGAATAAAATTAATGACAAGTTAAAAATTATTGGAAACATAAAGGAGGATTATTTTCAAGAACAAAAAGAAATCACTGATACAAAATTTCAAGAAATAACATATTACAAACAAAATGGTTCTGAAATTATAGGACATCCAAAGCATGTTCCAATTGATTTTCTAAAGGCAATGTCAGAAATGGAAAATATGGATTGGAATAAATTTAATCACATTGGATTTGTAAATCATAGAACAAATGAAAATGTACAATTTATTCGTAAAGAGAAAAACAAATGGTATGCTGATGTTCCAATTGATAGTGGAGTTAACTGGGATGGCTATTGTTGGGGTACATATTCTGATAACAAAACAATTTCAAACTTGATAAGACTATTCTTTGAAGAAGTTGAATGGTTTGGAATACTAGAATGGAAAATGAGGAGAGTTAAACAAAATGGCAGATACTAGAAAAAAAAGTTTGTCTGAAGCTTTTGTAAATTCATTTGGTTCCTACCCAATAGGATATGGGATTGGAATATTGGTACTTCCTTTGTCGTTAGGATGGTTAAATGAGGATCCATTTATGGCAAATATTTTCATTACTCTAACTTATGCAATAGTTTCATTTGTTCGTGTCTATTTTTTGAGAAGATTGTTTACAAGACTAGGAGTTGATGATAATTTCCTTAAACTAGCAATCAAGTTGTGTCAGAGAGTATCATCTATTAGGAAATCTAAGGAGATATCTTCTGTCTGATTTAGGTTTAAAAGTTAAGTAATACTTAATTTAATGTTAGAAGATATTAAGTAATACTAAATCATTATTTTTGTATGAGTGAAAGACTATTTGCATTGCAGCATACGGTTTCTCTTGGCTGTCAAAAACCTAGATGTCATTTCATCTACACAAAAGATGAAATTCAAAGTAATGACATGGAAGATTATATACTAAACCACAAGTATCATGACTCTCCCCTTGCTGTGTATGAGCTCAAATCAAAAATTTGGAGTATTGATGAGATAGTAAATGTTTCTGAAATAGTTGGATGGACACCTAGGTTTTTTCTTCATGATAATGGATTTCTTTACAATGGCGATATTGATATTTTTAAATTATTTGGAACACCACAAAAACCAAACCAACAGATAGGAAAACATGACTTGAACAAGAAAAAATCTGAACTTGAAGCAATCTTTGAACGACTTGACTATAAACAACAGGAACTTATTGTCTATCGATCAAAACGATATGGACTATGTAACTGGGACAATATCGCGGTTTTCTCTATTGGATGTTATCACAACTCCAAAAAAACTATGAGAGACCAGATAATTCAGGATTGCATAACACGAAATAAAGGGAGGTTTAGGATATAAGAAATGCTATTAAATTATTCCTCAACATCTTTTTCATCGCAAATATTATTAAATGAACACCAATTACAAACTTGATAGCCTGGTGTTGCATCAAACTCTTCATTTAAAATTGCTTTAACATTATCCTCAATGGAATCTTTTACAAGATTTACTTGAGATTTTTCTACATCATACGGAATTATTTTATCCTCTCTTAGGTAAAAAAGTGATGCCTTTGTTGGTAATTTTCCATAGAGTTTTTCAATTCCTAATGCATACAAATTCATTTGAATGTCTTTTTTAATAGAAGTTTTATTCTCATAAACTCCACCAGTTTTAAAATCAACTACTTCATAATTACCATCAGGAGTTTTCTCTATTCTATCAATTTTTCCAGAAAATTGTACTCCTCCAATTTCTATTTTGAATCTTTTTTCAACTGCAATGGGTTTATTTTTATTTTCTTTATTCCATTTAAGAAAAGTCTCAATCATTTTTTCAGCTTTATTACGTGCTTGTTTTTCTTGTGTTTTTGATTCAAATGTGCTTGAAATCCATTCTTTAACTAAAATGTCCATAGCATTTTTTTTAGTAGGACTGATTCCATCAATTTGTAATTTAGTTAGATGTTCTGCTACTGCATGAACTGCAGTTCCTACATCAAAAAATGACTCTCTGTGCGTAGGAATCCTCAAAATTGAGCCAAATTTGTACTGGAGAG